>JBDTMC010000023.1:0-31871 GCA_039934475.1 Bryobacteraceae bacterium
GGTATACGTCTCGAACCTACGTATCGTGGAGTAAGCAATGAAACGGCGAACTGGCTGGGAAATGGGTGCTGCCAGTCTGTTCTTGATCTCACTCTTTGGCTCTGGTATATGGTTGCCGCAGATTATGGATACGGTGCGGTGGCTGGTACTTACACATTTCACCGGGGCGGAGAAACGTCAACTTTGATTCTGCGGGGGAACCGTAGGTTCAATCAAGAGTTGGATCGCGCGGGGAAAGTGGTGCGAGCTGAGGGAACATGTAGGCGCGTCGGTTATTTCTTGGCCAGGGGTTGCAGAGCCCGACAGAACCACTCGTCACACTCGCAAACTCCCAGTTGGCGAGGGGGCTCTCCTAGCTGACTAGCAACGATTGGAACATTGCGTGTAGTGCTTGGCTGCGGTGGCTGACCGTCATTTTTTGGTCGAGCGGCGCTTCTCCGAAAGTGCAGCCGAAGGGGGGGTAGTAGAAGAGCGGGTCGTAGCCGAAGCCGTTTGGGCCGGTCGGGGTGAGGGCGATTTGTCCTTCTACCGCTCCGCGAAACGTGCCGACCAGTTTGCCGTTGTGCGCCAGGGCGACTACGCAGACGAATCGGGCGGTTCTGTCGGGGGCGGCGCTGAGTTTCTCTAGTAGCAGGGCGTTGTTGGTGGCGTCGGTGGCTGCCGCGCCGGCGAAACGGGCGGACCAGACACCGGGGGCTCCGTTCAGGGCGTCGACTTCGAGGCCGGAGTCGTCAACGAAGACGTAGCCGGGGTGGTGGGCTCCGTAATGAAGGGCCTTGAGAATGGCGTTCTCTTCAAACGTCGCTCCGGTCTCGTCGGGTGGCTCGATTTCGTGGAGGGCGGGCAGAACTTCGACTTTAATGGCGGGGGGCGCCGACTGGCGGAATTCGCGCAGTTTTCCGGCGTTGGTTGTCGCGCAGTAGACGGTCACGGTTTGGCGATGGCCTGCTTCTGCAGTTCGAGCAGGTCGGTAATGCCCTTGCGACCAAGAGCGAGGAGTTCCGCCAGGCGGGCGTCGTCGAAAGGTGTCTGTTCGGCCGTCGCTTGCAGCTCGACGAATTGGCCGGAACCCGTCATGACGAGGTTCATGTCCACGTCGGCCTTGGAGTCTTCTTCGTAGTTGAGATCAAGCAGAGCCTGGCCCTTGACGATGCCGACGCTGGTGGCCGCGACGGCGTCGCGGATGGGGTTTTTCTTAAGGGCCCCGAACTTGATCAACTGCTGGATGGCAATCGCCATGGCGACGTAGGCGCCGGTGACGGAGGCCGTGCGCGTGCCGCCATCGGCCTGCAGAACGTCACAGTCGACGATGATAGTGCGCTCGCCGAGAAGCGAGGCATCAATCGAGGACCGTAAGGACCGGCCGATGAGCCTTTGGATCTCCTGCGTGCGGCCAGAGGGTTTCCCTTTGTTGACCTCGCGCTGGGTGCGCGTGGCCGTAGCGCGCGGGAGCATCGCGTATTCCGCCGTTACCCAGCCCTTGCCTGAACTGCGGAGAAAGGAGGGGATGGATTCCTCCACCGTAGCGGCACAGAGGACTCGCGTGTTGCCGACTTCAATGAGGACGGAGCCCTCAGCGGTGGTGAGGTAGCCGGTGGTGAGACGCACCGGACGTAGTTGGTCCGGCGCCCGTGAATCAATTCGCATGTTTAAACCGATTTGAGTACAGCGTAAAAAAGCAGACCGAGGAACGCGAATCCCAGCACTAAGAGTAAAATGCAAGAGATGGCGCCCGGATTCGGCCCGACCGTCTTTTTCGGCCGTGCCGCCTTGAGCTTTGCCATAAAAACTTACTTAGATCGTACCAGACGGTTCGCCTTCAAAACCTTCGCGGCCTCCCGGAAGAAGCTGTCGAGGGCGACGAGGGTGCCCGCTTCGAGATCCTTGAGGACGATGGCGACGACGGCGCGGCCCCGTTCCTGGAGCGCCATTTGAGTGGCGAGGAATTGGGCGCGGTGATAGTCGGGCGTGTAGTCGGCGGCGGGCAGTTTTTCACCCTTTTCCGCGAGCAGGACGGTGGAGAAGCAGCGCCCGTGACCGATGATCATTTCGTGATAGGAATGGTTCATGGCAGGCCCCTCATAGACGTCTACGGGCATCTTCAAAGGCGCGCGGAATACCGACTCCGCGGCGTGGTCGAGGACCTTGCGCACGGCGCGGCCGGTGGCAGAATAGCGCATGTCGCCGAAGAACGTCAGTTCGCCGTACTCGATCTCTCGCGCCTCGGCCATGGACTTCAACAGCAACGCATAGGCCTCTGGCGCGGTAATGCCATCCCAGGCCAGGTCTTTCACTCGATCGAGGTAGAGCGTCACGCCCCCGCGCCACTTCAACTGTCGTGGCGAGTTTTTCAGGCGCTGCCATTCGGCGGTCTTTTCGATGCCCCCGGCTTCCGTGGCTTCGGCGTGAAGTCGGTTGGTGATGGCCTTGTAGAGTTCCACGCTGGGCTGGGTGACAAAGTTCATGTCGCGCAAGTAGGCGAGCCCGAAGACCGCGTAGTGAATGAACTGGAGATAGCGTGAGAGCGGCGCATCTTTAGTGAGCGTGAGGGCTGCGGTGGGGTAACCGGCGCGGCGGGCCTTCTGCGAGTCCTCATTTGCCGCGCCTTTTTCCTGAATGGCGAGGAAAGCGCGGTCCTGTAGCGGATCCTTCGGCGGGCGGTAGTTGGCTAGTTTCAGTTTCTCGCCAATCACGATTTTGATGCCGGACGATTCGCTTTTGCCGAGGCTCTCTTCGAAGTTCTGCTTCGTCCAAAGGGCAACGCCTTCGAGGTGTTTGGGGAGCAACAGAGTCACTTTATCGCGGCCGACCTCGCTTTGGGCTTGAAGAAACGAAGCCAAACGCCACGCGTCGTTGATCTCATCCGGGGTGAGCACGGCGCCTGCCATCCAGGCAGACAAATCGTTGCCGGCGAGACCCAGCGGATAGAGCGTTCCGCGCGTCATGGGAGCGCTGTGGCGGCCCGCTGTGCCGTTGGCGTTGTCAGGTTGTAGCTCCACCTTGCGGTAGCCTTTGGCGCCCGCAAACTGGTCGAGCAAGCTGCCGGGGAGGGTCAAATAGATGAAGTTAGCCTTGCTGTCTACCTTGTTTTTCTCGTACAGCAGGGCGAGCTTCCCGAGGTTCACAACCGGCTCGTAACTGGTCATGCCCATAGCCATGCCAACAACAAGAGTCGAGCGGAGGGCGCCGGCCAGCGGCGCTTTGGCGCGCTTGGCGATGTCTTCGAGAATGGCCTTCAGCTTGGCCGGGTCAGTAGAATCGAGCACGTACAACCGCATGCCTTTCGACAGCAGGCCGACGGCGTTATACATCGACTTATCTTCGGCCGAACCGCCCATGCCGGCCCAGATTACGAACTTGAGCGAGGTTTTGTGGGCAGTCTTGATGGCGGCCTTAATTTCGCTCAATTCGCCGGCGATGGTTGCCGCCCAATCCGGATTCTCCTGAGACTGCCAGACGAGGTTAAATACGCCATAGCTGTTTTTGGTGACCCGTCCCTCGGGGCTAGACTCCATGCCGAGACCGATGAGGCGGTTTTTTGAAAGGTCGAGAGAATCGAGGCCCTTGCGGCGGGCGCGGGCGTCGAGCAGTTTGAGGCGCTCCAGAACGTTGTCGTTTTCGAACTTACCGAGGAAGGAGAGAGAGGTAGGCTTATCGTGGAACAGAGAGAGCTGCACTCACTCGTTTTATCATAGAAAGCATTCCAGCCAGCCGAACGATACAATCCAGTTATGGGATCCGGCGAGCGTTTTTTCCAGATCTCGCTGCTCGGGCTGCTGACTTGCGGCTACCTCGCGGTGGTCGGCAGCGGCGTGCTGGACGCGCCGACGGTGCTGCTGGTGGCCCTTGGCCTGATCGTTCGCACGCTGACAGTAGCCGGCCTCATCAACCCGCGAATCACGGACCGCCAGGTGACGGCGGCGACCGTTGTTTACATTCTGTTTTATCCCGCTGACTACTTCTTTCTGACGCGGGAGTTGATTGGGGCCACGGTACATCTGGTGTTCTTCGTGGCCGTAGTGAAGCTGCTGACGGCGCACACCGAACGGGACTATTTCTATTTGAAAGTGATCGCGTTTCTGGAACTGCTGGCCGCCGCTCTGCTATCGGCCAACCTCACCTTCTTCGTGTTTCTGGCGGGATTTCTGCTGTTCGGCGTAGCGGCGTTTGCGAGCGGGGAGATCCGCCGCGGCGCGCACAAGCCGGGGGTGGTGGTACGCGGGCAACCGGCGTTGTCGGGGAGACTGAGTGCGCTGACGGCGTTCACGGCACTCGGCATCCTTGTCCTTACCGGGTGTTTGTTCTTCGTGCTTCCACGCACGGCGAGAGCGGCGTTCCGGCGGCTGGCTCCATCGCAGCAGCACCTCACCGGGTTTTCCAATCAAGTGACGTTAGGCCAGCTGGGAGAACTGAAGCAAGAGAGCACAACGGTGATGCACGTGCGGTTCCTCTTCAAAGAGTCGAGCCACGAGTATCGCCTGAAATGGCGCGGCGCGACGCTGGCGACCTTCGATGGCCGCCGCTGGTCAGTAAGCCCGGGAAAGGACCAACTGGTGCCGCTGGAAGGCCGCCAGCTGAACTTCCCGCAGGACTTCGACCATGGGAAATTCGCTAAGTACGTAAGCTACGAAGTGCAACTGAATCCGGTGGGAACCGACTATCTGTTCCTGACGGGCACGCCGACGACGCTGCAATTGCCGACAGCCGCAGTGCTGCGGACCTCAGCGGGAAGCGTGCGGCTGGGTTACAACGCGAACGATCCTTTCCGCTACTCGGCCTGGAGCTACCTGGGCGAGCCTGCGCCCGGCTTGCTACGGGAGTTGAATGTACGGCTGCCGGCGCCTCTGTCGGCGGAGACGCGCGCTCTCTATTTAGGCCTCCCCTCGCTGGACGCACGGATTCCGAGGCTGGCGCAAGATATCATGTCGCGCGCGGTGGGCGAGTATAACCAGGCACTGACCCTGGAACGGTACTTGAAGACGAACTACGGCTACAGCATGCAGATGCTGACGGCTCCGGTGGATGACCCGCTGGCAAATTTTCTCTTTAAACGCCGGAAGGGTCACTGTGAGTACTTCGCCTCAGCGATGGCGGTGCTGCTGCGCACGCAGGGCATTCCGTCGCGAGTAGTAACGGGATTTCAGAGCGGGATCTACAACCCGATCAGCAAGTGGCATTTGATTCGCGCCTCAGACGCCCATAGCTGGGTGGAAGCGTGGTTTCCGGATCAAGGATGGATTACGTTCGACCCGACACCACCCGATCCGAACGCGGGACGCTACGCGCTGCTGTCGCGCTTAACGTTGTACATGGATGCGGCAGAGACGTTTTGGCAGGATTGGGTGTTGAACTACGACATCGACCGGCAGTTCACCCTGGTGTCCAACTTTGAGGAATCGCGCCGGCAGATGAACGGCAGCTGGCTGCGCAACTGGCAGGAGAGCACCGGGGTGTGGGCGGAGGGAGTGTGGCGAGAGATCAAGTATTCCGGTCCGGGAGTGGTGGCTTGGGTGGCGGGCTTGGTGGCGTTTTTCTTGATGGCTCCCTATGCCTGGAAGTGGCTTGGCACCCGCGTGCAATGGCGGCGCATGAAACAGGGGAAAGCGAACGCCGGCGATGCGACGCTGCTCTATCTGCGGATGCTGGAATTGCTGAAGCGGCGCGGGTTTGAGAAGCCGCCGTGGATTACGCCAGGCGAATTCGTGCTGCAGTTGCCGCCGGAACTGCGGAGCCCTTTGGTGGCCGACTTGACGCGCGCCTATCAAGACGTGCGTTTCGGCGGCCACCAGGAGCAGGCCACGCGGATGGTGAGCCTGATGGAAGAGTTAGAACGGGCGCTTATTCCTCGGTGATGGTGACGGTCTTCAACTCATCGCCCTGTTGGGTGGCGTCGATGATGTCCTGCCCGCTAATTACCTTCCCGAAGATGGTGTGTTTGCCGTCAAGCCAGTCAGTAGCGATGTGTGTGATGAAGAACTGGCTGCCGTTGCTGTTAGGGCCGGCATTGGCCATGGAGAGCGAGCCGACCTGGTGGCGGTTCGGGTTGTTTTTGAATTCGTCTTCAAAGCGGTAGCCGGGGCCGCCGCGGCCGGTGGCTGTGGGATCGCCGCCCTGGATCATGAAGTCTTTGATCACGCGGTGGAAGGTGGTGCCGTCATAAAAACCTTCGCGAGCGAGGAAGACGAAGTTGTTTACCGTTTTGGGCGCGTCTTTGGTGAAGAGTTCGCAGACTATGGTGCCGCGGGACGTCTCCAGCGTCGCCGTATACTTTTTGTTCGCATCAATCGCCATCGTGGGCGGGGTAGTGTACTGTTTCGCCATGCTACTACCAGTGTAACGGTTCGTCAGTAGGCCAGGCGGCGGAGAATCTTTCGGAGGCGGTAGGCGCTGAGGCTTTGATTCAGGGGGGATGTTAACCAAGTGCGGGCGATGGAGAGTATCCGGAGCATGCGTTTGGTAGTGAGCACGCTTGGGGCCGTGGTTGGTTGAAGTAGAACGCCGTTTCGCCGGGAAAAAAGTGGGACCAGATCAACGCCGATGGGTGACGGATTGTTGGCGGACGGCGAGTTTACATCACCCCGGAGCGCGCAAAGGCTTCGACGGTGGGCATACCGGCGGCTATCTCAAGTTTGAGACGACTTTCGGTGGAGGCTTTCTCGATGGCTTTGGTGAGTGCCTCGGTTTCTACCTCACGCGGGATTACAAGGACTCCGTCGATGTCACCGAACACGATGTCTCCGGGGCGAACGCGGATTCCTTCGATGTCGACGGCGAGGCGGAAATCGACGACTTTGCCGCGCACCTTTTGATCCTGCGCGTATCGTCCGCGCGAAAACGTGGGGAAGTTGAGTGCGAGAATGCCGGGGGTGTCTCGGGAGTAGCCGTTGACGACGGCTCCGGCGGCTTTCAGATGAATGGCGCGGGTGCACATTAGCTCGCCCCACATGGCGTATTGGAGAGAGCCTCCGGCGGCCACATAGACCTCATTAGGCTGGAGGTCGTCGAGGGCTTCGAGCATTAAGCCGAAGGGCTTGGAAGCCGTGGCAGCGGCTCCGGCGGCTTGTTCGACGTAGTCGGCCTCAAGGACGGGCATGGCGCGTCCCGCCACTACCATATCCGTTCGCAATGGCTGGATTCCCTGAGGGAGGAACTGCCGCGTGAAGCCGAGGGTGTCGAGGATATCCCCTACCACCGCAGTGAAGAGTTTGGTCCGAAGAATAGTAAAAAGCTCGTCGTCGTTCTGCCAGCGCATCTGCCGATAGTATTCTACTTTGGCTCGTCGCCGTCGAGGACGCCGTTGAGATTGAAGTCGATGCCCATCCAGGTCCCCGAGCCGGGGGGCACGCCCATGAGGGTGATGGTGTCACCGGCTTGAATGAGACCGTTCAACTGCGCCTGCGTGAGCGGGGCGGCAGCGGAGCGGTCCTGTTGGTATTTGCCGGTGGCCGGATTGTAGAGCAGGCCGTGCGCCTGCCCGCGAATGGTGCCCTTGGCGATGAGATCGATGTTGCCGGCCGCGGCTTGTGACACCAGCAGGGCGACGTCCTGTTGTACGGGGGCCTGGGTTATGTTCGCGGGAGTCACGGTCCGGGTGTAGCCGGCGGTGGGCGCCATTCCGGTATCGAAGGCCATGCAGAAGGCGGAGATGTTGGCCATCAGCGTAGGGTTCTGGGCCAGGGTGGAAAACACCGTGCTTAAGAAGGCGGGGAGCGTGCCGGCCTCGCCATCGTGGGTAATGCCGAAACCTTCCTTAGTGGGGGTGCCGACACCACGGTTGAAGTTCAGACGCTGGTAGATGTTGCGTAACTGCGGATTTTTCATGGGCTGTGTTTCGCCCTTGAGTATCACGATCTGCTGGTTGGAACCCGCGCCGGGAACGGTGTGGCAGAAACTGCATGTCCCGTCAGACGAAGTGGCGAGGGTGGTGAACGCCGTGAATCCCTGAGCAGCATTGCCGCCGCCAAGCGATGTGGGGTACGTGCGGTCGAGGTTCTGGTTCGGATTCGGCATGAAGCGGATGGTATTCACGAAATCCGTGTAGGCTGCCATGTCGGAATCAGAGAGGGGCACATTGCCCATGAGGCTGTTAAACGCTCCATTGAAATCGGCGAAGGAGGCTTTGTCACCGCGCCAATGATAAGGCGCGAGGTTGGCCAACCCGCGGAGGGTCTGGGTGGCCATGGGCCCCTTCATGGGATGCAGTTGAAAGCTCTGTCCACCGGAATTGATGGTTTGCATCTGCCCATTGGGATCGCCGAGGTCCCAGGCGAGATGATCCATATCGGCGTCAATGTGGCAGGAGCCACAGGAGCCGGTTCCATTGCCGGAGAGTTTTGCGTCATAGAGGAAGCCGCGGCCGGTGCGGATAACCGTTGGCGTGGGATCGAACGAACCAACCGCAATATCGGCCAGCAGCGAGCGGCTGCCGGTATCGATGACGGTGATGCTGTTGGAGATCCGGTTGAGCACATAGAGCTTCTGAGCGGTGGGGTGGATGGCCAAGGCGCGCGGCCCCTTCTTGTTCTTCGGATCGGCAGCGGCACCGCGCGCGGGGCCGATTTCAATGCGGTTCAACACGACTCCGTTGGGATCGAGTTGGGCGATGCGGTCACTGCCGAACGCGGCCACCCACAAAGACGCTCCGGTGGGATCGAAGACGCCCGCCGTAGGCTGGGCGAGGGTGCGCGAGAGAGCATTGGTGTTCGGCAACTGAGCGTAGTTGATGCCGGGATTGAGATCGATTGGGGTTACCTGTCCGTTAGATACCTGGATCTTGGTGATGCGGTTATCCACCCAGTGGCCGCGGACCTTGGGCTCAGTCGCAATGAGGTTGCGGGCATCAATATTGGCCACGTAGAGGTCGCCGGTGCCGGGCCGGACGGCGATACCGAAGTTCAGGGTTCCCGTCCCGGAGTAGTATCCGGTTACCGTGACGGTGGCGGAATCGATAATAGCGACGTCATAGTCGGGCATCGTATAAGTCAAAATCGAGGAAAACCGGGGATTGTCGATATTGACGACTAACGATTGTTGGGGCGCCGGGGGGAGATCCGGATTGGTTGGAGGGGGCGGGGGCGGCGCTTCATACCCCGGGATAATCGTGCTGCGATTACCGGAAAGGGAGACGGAGGCATAGACCTTCGAGCCATCCGGACTTACCGCCAGATAGCGAGGGTTACTCGCCATCAGAGGCAGGCACTTAGTTATCTGGTGCGTGGCGACGCTGACGGCGCAGACCTGGTTCCTGCGGGCGACACTGATGAAAGCAAGGCCAGAGCCTGCGAAGACGACGTCGGCCGGCTCATCGGGCAGGTAGATGGTGTCGGTGACGATGCCTTTTGACACCGATACGATGCTGACGCTATCGGATTCCTGGTTGACGACCCACACTTCGTCATTGGTCCGCGGATTCACCGAGACAGGCTCAATGCCGACGGGTATCTCCGCGATGCGGGTGGGTGAGGCCGGTTGCGTGAGATCGAACACCGAAATGCGGGCGGCCGCTGTGTTGGCGACATAGAGCCTGGTGCCATCGGCGGAGAGGCGCAGAGCGTTGGTTTGCGCGCCCTCGAAGTTTGTATAGGACGTGGCCGGGAGCTGCGCCTGCGCTACCCGCGGCAAGGTTAACAAAATGCAGATGGCGGCGCGACGAGACATAGCTCGGCAAAGGGCTGTCATTGGGCTCCTCCAGCAGTGCGTTCCAGTGTAACCCTATAATGCCACGGCTAGACCGCTGGTACAAGTACACCCAGTACGTTAATTTTTTGACGAAAGCGGAGCGGGAGCTGACCCGGTGGCCGGGTTGTATCGCGGATTATTCGGGTTGTTCGGGACGTCAAGCGGACTGACCGGGGGCACGGGTTTCGCGCTTTCGATCCAGGCCGTGTAGGCCAAGTCGCGAAGGAAGGAAGCGCCCGATGCCAAGCGACGATACACCAGTTCCTGCGCCTCTTTATCTGACGCGTTGGTGAACCCGCGACGCAAATCCACGCGGTAGACGTCCTCCACCGAATCGCGCGCCTCAATCATGTGATCGAGAATTGCCGTCCAGGGATCTTCCAGGTACTTCGCTTCCTTGCGAACGAACCGGGCGACGTCAGGCTCAGAGGTCTGGATGAGATCGACATAGGTGCTCTCAAAGCGACCATGAATTTCCGGATCGCGAGTGTAGCCCTTAAGGTTGTCTCCGGACCATCCATCGTGATGGCGGGAGTTGTGCAGCGGTTGGGCTGCATCGGCGATGTAGTGGCCCAGCCAACCCATGTAGAAGGCGATGTCGGTAGCCAACAGCGACTGTACTCGTTCCTTCCCGGTAAACAAAGGGGAGATCGCTCCGTACCTGGCGGCGAGGTTCGAGAACACGCGGCCCTCGGCGGGCGTGCCCCCGAGGCGATAAAGGCGCATGCCGGCCTTCATCCGCTCATAGCCTTCCATCGCCGAGTACGCCTGGAGGCCGGTGTAGCGGATGTTCAGTAGACGGGCCTTTTCGGACGATTGCTTCCTGACGCGCAGGTATTCGTCATAGACCTTGAGAGTGAATTCCGTGCGCGAGCGGGGGATGTCTTTTACGAAATCGAATTCCTCGGTGTACCAGCCGTGGTTGGGATCTTCGGAGATTCGCAGGAACGGATCGGCGGGACTCCGCCAGGTGTCCGGAATGGTGCCCAGATGGCCGATATAGGCTTTATGCAATCTGAGAAATGCCGGGCCATCGGCGGGGATCGCCTCCACTGCGGCGAGGTTGGCCACGGTATGGCCGCGCAAACCCCAAGCGGCCAGTGGCTGGGTCAGCAGAAACTCAAGACAGAGCAGGCAGCACAAGCGTTGGTTCAAGGGATCCCTCCGTAATCGTGGAGGGTAACAAGATTAGATTGCAGGGCAATGAACGAGCTAGCGCGCATGGACGTTGAAGACGATGCGGCGGTAAGAGGTTAAGCGCGGCGAGCCGGTGTCGGTGACTGCGAGGATGATGTGGGCCATGCCGGTACCGGAACAGGGGGTGGATGCCGGCAGCCACAAGGGGCGGCAGGCAGCGGTGGGAGTGACCGTGGCTCTCGCTGTTGCCGCGCCGGCAATGGTAACGTCGGCCAGTGACGCGCCGGTAGCGCCAGCCTCGCGATAATGAAACCAGTTGAATTGTAGTGTCTGGCCATCGGGGTCGCGGCTGCGGCCGGCGTCCAGCACCAGAGGCTCACCAACGTGCGCTTCGATTTCAATCGGAGCGGTGCCCGCCTCACCATTCACTTGGATCACGGGGTTGTGGTTGGCATGCGCGTAGTTGGCAATCGTCCAATCCATACGCGCCGCAAAGTCGTTTTGAAACGCTTCGCGCCAACGCCAGATGGTGGCTTGGTCGGAAACGTACTCGCGGCCATCGGCTCCAGTGACCGTGTCCTGCGATGAGACACGCTTGGACATTTCGCCGCCTTGCGTCCATATGGGGTGCGTTTCGCCATAGGGCTGGCGATAGAGATAGCGCCCGCCCCAGCCGCCCCAGTCCGGGCTGCGCCAGGCGTTGAGGCCGTTGTCGATGAGGTTGAGAAACGAGGGGGTATCGCCTTCCATGATGAAAGCGAATCGCGGATACGCCTTGCCAAGGGGGCCTTTGGCGCGGATGTTGGCATCGAGCCATTCGTTGGTTACGGTGGCGGAATTCGCGCCGGCGGCGTTGCGGTAATAGACGTCGCCGCTGATACCGGTCCAGGTGGCGTAGTAGTATTCGCCGCTGGTGGGTGTGGAGGGCGCAACGATGTAGAAGAGGTTGGGAAACTCGCGGCGGATCCACGGTCCGGCATCGTCCTGATCGGAGATCGAGTAGACGCGAAGCTTATCAATGAGCTTGCGGGCCTCATTGGCAGGGCGAGTGGCGCGCAGATGCAAGAGGGCCTGCGCAAGAGTGTTAGCCCCGCCCCAGAGGCTGATCCAGAGGGGGCGGGCGTCCGGCCTTTCCGCGGCACGAAGGATCGCCGTGGCGCCTTCGGACATGCGATCGGGACCAGTGGCCGCCATGCCATAAGCGGGCTGTCCGCTTAGCACGCGCGCCTGCAACTCCGCGGCGGTGGGCCAGCCTTGGGCATGAAGGAGGAGATTCGGCTGCACCTGTCCGTAGGCTTGAATGACGCTGCGCATGGTTTCCGGATGCAGCGACGTCTTCTGCCATGTGGAGGTGCAAGCGATGAGGCCTTCGATGTCTAACTGGTTGGAGTAGAGGAGGAGGCGAACCAGCGACATCTGATCGTCAGGTTCGTTACCGATATCGCTGATGACAATGAGGCGCTGCCTGGCCGAAACGTCTGCGGCGTTGATTGATCCGAGCAGAGCAAGAAGCAGGATGGCGGTTCGCACGAGATGAGTATGCTACAACGGCGGGCATGGTGTGCAGGAATCGGGTACGATAACCTTAACGGTTCCTTCCATGCCTGCACCTGCTTCCATTTGGTTTTGCGCACTGTTATTCGCCGTCTGGACGCCAACTGCCGTTGGAGCCGACGGGCCGTCTTTCGATAAAGACGTCAAACCTATCTTCCAAGCACGTTGCCTGGGCTGCCATGGGGCCTCAGCGATGGGCAAGTTGGATTTGCGAAATCCCGACGCCATCCTTAAGGGAGGCGCTTCCGGGCCGGTCGTCATGCCTGGCGCGTCCACTACGAGCCTGTTGATCGATAAAGTCGTCACACAGCAGATGCCGCCCGGCAAGACCAAGCTAACGGCGGCGGAGATCGACCAGATTCGGGTTTGGATCGACAAGAGCCTTACGCCTGCTGCGGTGGAAGCGGCGGCCGTTACCGAGAACGAAGTGCGCGCCATTCTGCAGGCGCGTTGCGTGGTGTGCCATGGAAGCGGCGAGCGGTCGGGTGGATTGGATCTGCGTACCGCGGCAAGCCGCTTGAAGGGCGGTAAGTCCGGCCCCGCGTTGGTACCGGGCAAGCCCGAAGAGAGTCTGCTGTATCGGAAGATCGTAGACGGCAAGATGCCGCCGGCAGCGGAAGCCAAGCTGCTGGCGGTGGAGTTGCCAACCGCGGGTGAAACGGAAAAGATTCGCGCTTGGATCGCGACTGGCGCGCCTGGTCCGGCAGCGGTTCCTGCCGGCTTGGCAGTGACTGCGAAGGACCGCGAGTTCTGGTCCTTTCAACCGCCGAGCCGTCCCACGGTTCCCACCGTGAAGGACAACTCCAAAGTTCGCAATCCGATTGACGCCTTCGTGCTGGCGAAGCTGGAAGCGAAGGGACTCACTTACTCGCCGCGCGCCAATCGGCTCACTTTGCTACGGCGCGTCTATTTGGACTTAACCGGTATTCCTCCCACTCCGGCGCAGATCGACGACTATCTGAAAGACCAATCTCCCGACGCCTACGAGCGCACAGTAGAGCAACTGCTCGCTTCGCCTCACTACGGGGAACGCTGGGGCCAGCACTGGCTGGACATGGCGGGATACTCGGATTCAGAGGGTTTTGGGCAGGACGACGGTGTGCGGCGGTATGCGTGGCGCTACCGCGACTACGTGATTCGCGCGCTGAACGCCGATAAACCTTATGACCGCTTTCTGCAGGAGCAGATCGCAGGCGACGAACTCTCAGACGATTGGAAAAAAGCGAAGAGCGGCGCGACGCAGGAGTTGATCGACCGCATGGCGGCGACGGGATTTCTGCGCACGGTGCCCGATCCGACCGATTCGTTTGAGCGCGGGCTGATCGCGGAGCGGATGAACATTGTGGCGGAAGAAGTGGAAGTGCTGTCGTCGTCAGTGATGGGCCTGACGGTTGGCTGCGCGCGCTGCCACAACCATAAGTACGATCCCATTCCACAGCGCGATTACTATCGCCTCAGCGCGATTCTGGAAACTGCGTACGATCCGTATGAGTGGCGGTCGCCCAACAAGCGCGAACTGGACCTGGCGTTGGACGCCGAGCGAAAAGTGGTTGAGGAGGCGAACAAGCCACTGCAGGCGCAGATCAAGAAGCTGGAGGCTGACCTCAGCAAAGTGATCGCGCCGTTTCGCGAGAAGACGCCCGGTTTGAAAGACGAGGAACTGGAGAAGAAGTTTCCCGAACTGGAGTTGCAGGCACAGTCGCTGCACAAGCAATTGGATGAAGTGAAAGAGAAAGTGAAACCCGCTCCGAATGTGCGGGTGCTGACGGACAATGCCGAGCCTTCGCAGTTCTACCTGCTCCGCCGTGGCGATCCGGTAGGCTTCGGAGAGCCCGTGGACTCAGGCGTGCCGTTACTCTTTCAGAACGCCGCGCTGAAGCCGTATCAGCCGGTGGCGCCCTTCGCCGGCACTTCTGGACGCCGACTGGCGCTGGCCCAATGGCTGACGCAGCCGAATCATCCGTTGACGGCGCGCGTGGCAGTGAACCAACTTTGGATGCGCCACTTTGGACGCGGGATTGTACCGACGGTGGCGAACTTTGGGCGATCGGGCATGCCGCCCACGCACCCGGAATTGCTGGATTGGCTGGCCACTGAATTCGTGGAACGTGGATGGAGCCTGAAGTCCATGCACCGCCTGATGGTGACTTCCGAGGCGTACCGCCAATCGTCGAACGTATCGGAAGCGCTGACGGCAGCCGATCCGGACAATGCGCTATTGGCGCGCATGTCGCTGCGACGCATGGATGCGGAAACGCTGTTCGACTCGATGCTGACGGCAAGCGGCCGCCTTGATCCGACGCTCTTCGGAACTCCCACTGAGGTGGACGTAAGGCCGGACAAAGAAGTGACCGTGAACGCTACCGCGGCGGGATTCCGGCGCAGCATCTATGTGCTGCACAGGCGGCAAACGCCGATGTCTCTACTCGACGCCTTCGACCAACCGGCGATGACGCCGAACTGCACAGAGCGCCGCCGTTCCAATGTCGCCACGCAGGCGCTTCACATGATGAATGGCTCAATGGCATGGGACCTTGCCAAGTTCATGGCCGGGCGCGTGATCGACGAAGCGGAAGGCGATCGCGCAAAGCAGATCGAACTGGTTTATCTGCGCGCCTACGCGCGGCGCCCTTCAGAAGACGAGGTGCGGACGGGGCTACAAGCGATTACGGATTTCCGAAAGCAGTGGCCGGCCCGTTTGAATACCGACAATGCGGAAGCACCGCGGACCTGGCAGGGCGAGTGGCTGGCGCTGGCGAATTACTGCCACGCGATTTTGAATTCGGCGGAGTTCAGTTTTGTCGATTAAGGATCGAACCATGGCGAAATCTTCCCGGCGTGACTTCTTTTCAACGATGGTGGACGGCTTCCACGGCGCTGCGCTGGCGTCACTGTTGGGATCCGATCTCTACGCGGCGCCAACCTTCGACTTGAAGCCGAAGAGTCCGCAATTTAAACCTCGGGCGAAGAGCGTCATCCACCTCTTCATGAACGGCGGGCCGAGCCAGGTGGATCTGTTCGACCCGAAGCCGATGCTGACCAAGATGGCGGGCAAGACTCCGAGCCGGGAGTTGGCCTTCGCCATTTCGAACGGCAAAGAGGCCGGCACGCTGATGCCTTCGCCGTTCGAGTTCAAGCAACACGGCCAAAGCGGGATCCAACTTTCCGAAGCCATGCCCCACCTGGCGACTTGTGTGGACGACATCGCGGTGATCCGGTCAATGTATGGCGAGCATGCCAATCACGAGCCGGCGCTGTTTCTGATGCACACGGGCCGCACCATCGCCACGCGGCCATCAATCGGCGCCTGGGTGTCGTATGGACTGGGGACGGAGAACCAGAATCTGCCCGCCTATGTGGTGCTCGACGATCCGAAGGGTCTGCCGATCAACGGCATTTCCAACTGGCAATCGGCGTGGCTGCCTCCCATTTATCAGGGAACGCGTTTCCGCGCGGAAGGTCCGCCAGTGCTGAACTTGCAGCCGCGCGCGGAAATTCCCACGCCTCTGGTGGAAGCGGAGCGAAGTCTTTTACGGAAGCTGGACGCGGCGCATCGCGATGCCCGTCCGTATCAGCCCGATCTGGACGCGCGGATCTCCAGTTACGAACTGGCGGCGCGTATGCAACTGGCGGCTTCGGACGCACTCGATGTGAATACGGAGACGGAGGCGACGCGCGAAGCTTACGGCCTGAACGAGCCGGCGACGGCATCCTATGGCAAGCGATGCCTGATGGCGCGCCGCTTGGTGGAACGAGGCGTGCGCTTCGTGCAGCTCTACATTGAAACGCAGATCTTCGACACGCACGGGGATTTGAAGGCTGGGCTAAATTATGCGTGTACGAAGACAGACAAGCCAGTGGCCGCGCTGTTGAAGGATTTGAAGCAACGCGGGCTTATGGATTCAACGCTGGTTGTGTGGGGCGGAGAGTTTGGACGGCTTCCGATTTCACAAGGCGGAGGGAAGGACCCTGGCCGCGACCACGGACCCAACGGCTTCAGTGTGTGGATGGCCGGAGGGGGCGTGAAAGGCGGCTGCGTCCACGGCGCGACCGACGAAATCGGATTCAAAGCCGAAGAGAACAAAGTCAGCGTACACGATTTCCATGCGACGCTGCTGCACCTGCTGGGGCTTAACTACCGCGATCTTGCCTATGAGCGGGCGGGGCTGAAAGAGCGGTTAACCGACCAGTTCCCTGCCCGCGTAGTGAGCGAGATACTCGCTTAGAAGTGCCAGGCGAGGCCGCCGAATGGACCGGTCATATTCGTGCGGTAGTATTGTTCGGTCTTGCTGCCCAGGCTGGCATAGAAGAGGCGGTAGCCGAGCACGGCCTCGAGGTGTTTTATCACCCTTACACCCAGCTTCGCTTCCGCGTCGTAGATGAACTTATGCGAGGGAAAGAGCATCCCGGAACCCTTCACCGAGAAGTTGACGTTCTTCACAGGCTGGGTATCGAAGCCGGCGCCGATGGTGGGCAGGATCATGAACTTCGATTTGTTCGTGGTGTTACCGCTGTCGGTGATCAAGCCCGTGGAGTCTTCACTGAGAATGGTAGAGCTGATGAGGGGTTCCATGTTCACGCCCTGCACCTCCCATAACGTTTTGAACTGCCACTTCCTCATCGCGTGCGGTGGCGCGGGATACGTGAGGTAGTCCCACGAAAGCTTGAAGTTGCGCACTTTCACCTGAGCGTAAAGCAGCGTCTGCGGGTCGTAGGCCTGGCCGGCAAACGTCAATGCCCGCGGGTTGAAGCCGCCGCCATTGAACGTAGTCTCGGCGTAGGAGAACCAAACGCGGTTCCCGTGGCCGGTGGGGATGCCCACGAGAATCATTGGCCGGCTGTGATTATTGTTGCCGCCGATGTCATTCTTAAAAGAGAACTGGTTGGTGGCGTCGGCGCCGAAGAAGCGAGCGGCGGGTTCGGCTTTGGTGAGCCAATAGCGCGCCTCAATGACCACATCATTGGCGTATGTCGTCTTGGTGGAAGGCGGCGGACCCAGCGGAACGTTGGGCAGGTTAGTGACGGGCGGCTTGGTTTCCGCGGGCGCCGGTATCTGGGCTTGAGGCGGAGCCGGTTGCTCCTGGGCCAGTGCGGCCATGGCGAGCACAATCCCTAGAACGGCGGTCTTCGCGCCTCGGGCAATCGAAATACGCTGCATTATAGGGTGGATTCGCCACACGCACAACGGGTTACTTAACAAAACGTTTCTCCTCGTACTTGAACCAATATTCTGTCACACGCGCAGTTCGTAGCCCGCCTGGCGCATGCCTTCGATAACGCGATTGCGGATAACGGCCACGTCTTCGGAGGACAGCGTGCGATCGGGTGCGCCCACTGTCAGCCGGAAAGAGACGCTCTTGCGGTCTGCCGGCAGAGGCGGTCCCGCGTATTTTGTAATGAACTCTAGAGAGACCAGATCGGTGCCGGCCAGGGTCTTCAGGCGGCTCTCCATTTCGCCGATCAGTTCACGAAGGCCGGCCACGATGGAGAGATCAAACGCGCTGGCCGGGTAACGCCGCAACGGGCAGTAAGTCTGGATGGTGCGGCGCTGGCGGAACATCGCGCCGAGATTCAATTCCAGGATGGCGGCGCGTCCGGTTTCGATCAACGAGGGATGGAATTCGAAGAGGCGGCCGAATTCGATGCCGTCCCACAGGACAACCGCCGCACGAACGGGATGTTCAAAAGACCGCGGTGGCGCCGGCCGTAGCTCCAGGCCCGGCAAGAGGCACTCGCCGAGACGCTTCAGTTCGAACAGGTTCCCTTCGCCGTTGCCCTTGCTGTAGAGCGCGGCCACGAAGGTGGGGATTTCATCCGGTAGTGTGTCTGGGCGCGGATGAATCTCCATGCCGATCTCAAACAAGCGGAAGGATGTGAAGTGGCGGCTGTTGTCCTGGATGTTGCGGCGGATTCCGGGGAGCAGGCTGGACCGCATCAAGCTCTGGTCAGACGCGATGGGATTGGCGACGCGGATATGTTTTTCAGGATCCAGGCCAAGTTCGCTGGCCATCTCGTCACTGATGAACGAATAGTTGTAAACCTCAGTGAAGCCTTGGGCAGCGGCCATCTCACGCACTTTGTGGAAGTACGCTCGTTCGGCGTTGGGGTGAGGCACGTTCGCCGGCACCAGCGGCGGCGTCGGCGTGATGGAAGCGTAGCCGATCATGCGGCCTACCTCTTCCACCAGATCGTCTTTCAGCGAGATGTCCTTAGTGGCGCGCCAGGTTGGCACCGTCACGATCAAGACGCCAGGACGAGTTTCGGTGACGCCAAATTCCAGGCGTTCGAGAATGCCTGTAACCTCGGCGGTCTCAAGAGTGCGGCCGAGCTTGCGGTACAGCCACTCCAGCGGCAGTTCAATGGGCGGAGGTGGCGTCATGACCGCGCACACATCGGCTACGCCGCCCACAACGCGCACGCCGGGCGAAACCACCTGCAGCAATTCCACGGCCCGTGCCAAGCCGCGCAGCGTGTTGTGCGGGTCCTGCGATTTTTCAAAACGCATGGACGCATCGGTGCGCAGCTTCAAGCGCGTGGAGGTGCGCCGCACGCTGTCCGCATTGAAGTTAGCGCTTTCAAAAACGATGCGCGTTGTGGCGCTGGAGATGGCGCTGTCATTGCCGCCGATGACTCCGGCGATGGCAATGGGGCCGTTGGCATCGGCAATCACCAGATTGGTGAGGTCGAGCGCGTACGTCTCACCGTTGAGAGCGGCAATCGATTCGCCGGCGCGCGCGCGTCGAGTGTAGATGGTATCGCCCGCCAGCTTGCCCGCATCGAAGGCGTGCATCGGCTGAGACAGTTCCGACATGACGTAGTTCGTCACGTCCACGATATTGTTGATCGGGTTGAGCCCAATCACTTCCAATCGCTGCTGCAGCCACAGCGGCGAAGGCTGCACGGTGACGTTTTCCAGCACCAGGGCGCTGTATCGCGGTGATAGTCCGAAGCTCTCGATATCGACCTTGATGGGCGAAGGCCCTTCCGGCAGAAGGGTGAGATTCACCGGGTCAATCAGCTTGCCGTTGGTAATGGCCGCCACTTCGCGCGCCATGCCGTGATGGCCCCAGAGGTCAGGCCGGTGGGTGAGGCTCTTGTTGTCGATCTCAATGACTGCGTCAGGCGCACACAGCGCGAGTGCGCCGGTCGTCAGCTCAAGAATGCCGTCGCTGTCGCCATTCAGCCCGAGTTCCGCTCCGCTGGCGAGCATGCCATCGCTTTCAACGCCGGCGATTACGGTCTTGCGGATTACCTTGTCGTCGAGCGTGACGCCGGGCGGCACGTAGGCGGTGAGCAGATCGGCGCGGCAGTTGGGCGCGCCGCACACCACAGTGCGCTGGCCGTAGCGCTCGCTGTAGACAACCGCTTTGCGATTGTGGCTTCCCTCAATAGGATCTACCGACATCACGGTGGCTTCAGTGACGCTGGTCATCCAGGCACACGCATGCTCGACGCCTTCGCTTTCGGCGGTCTTCATGGTGATGAGGCGGCTCAGCTCATCGGGCGAGACTTCCAGGCCACTCACCATTTCACGGATCCAGTTGTACGAAAACTTCAAGCGTTGATTCCCCTAGAACTGCTGCAGAAACCGCAGATCGCCGCCTTGCAGTTGGCGGATATCGTCGATGGCATAGCGCATCATTACGAGGCGGGTGAGGCCTAAGCCGAAGGCAAATCCGTTCCACTCTTCCGGATCGATGCCGCTCATGCGCAGCACGTTCGGCTGTACGAGGCCGCAGGGCAACAGTTCCACCCAGCCGCTCTGCTTGCACACGGGGCACCCCGGGCCTCCGCAGATGAGGCATTGAATGTCGAGCTCAAACCCGGGTTCGACGAAGGGAAAGTAACCGGGCCGCAAGCGAACGGTAACATCGCGTTTGAAGACGGCGCTGAGCAGCGTCTTCATGAAGTAGATCAAGTGGGCCACGGAAACATCGCGGTCCACCATCATGCCTTCGAGTTGATAAAACGTGTGTTCGTGGCTGGCGTCCACTTCTTCGTTGCGGAACACGCGCCCCGGAGCGATCATGCGCAGTGGCGGCCCCAGTTTCTCCATGCCACGCACTTGCACCGGCGACGTATGGGTGCGCAAGAGGCGTCCATCGGCCAGCCAGAACGTATCCTGCATGTCGCGCGCCGGATGCGTAGGGGGAATGTTGAGGGCGTCGAAGTTGTGGTATTCGTCTTCCACTTCAGGGCCGTCAAGCACAGTGAAACCGAGCGAACCGAAGAGGTCTTCGATCTCGCGCTGAATTTGCGTCAGAGGATGGAGACTGCCGGGCCGTGGGCCAGGAGCAGGCTCTGTCAGGTCGAGCCATTCCGATTGCAGACGGGCGTCCAGCGCCGCTTTTTCAAATTCCGACTGGCGCGATTCCAGGGCCGATTCCAGCGCCTTCTTGGCGGAATTGAGCAGTTTGCCGAACTTCGCGCGATCGTCGGCGGACAATTTGCCGAAGTCTTTGCTGATGGCCGCGAGCGTGCCTTTGCGGCCCAGAACTTCAATACGAACAGGCTCGAGCTGCTCCGGCGAGGCGGCGGCGTGGATGCGAGCTAAGGCGCTTGCCTCCAGCTCCGATAAGGTGGATTCCAACATGGATGGACGAACCTTCTATTGTAGCGTGGCCGGGGCCCTGATAGGCTTGATCGTTGCACCCATGAAACTCATTCCATTGCTTCTCATGTCATTGCAGGTGACGCCGTCGCTGGCCGCCGAACCTCTTACGCTTTGGTACCGGCAGCCGGCCAAGGAATGGGTGGAGGCGCTGCCAGTGGGCAACGGCCGCGTGGCCGCTATGGTGTTCGGCGGCGCGGCCGAGGAACGGATTCAGTTCAACGAGCACACGGTGTGGACCGGCGGGCCTCACGACTATCAGCATCCCGGGGCAGTGAAGTCACTCGGGCAGATCCGCGAATTGCTGTTTGCCGGCAAGCAGAAGGAAGCGGAGACGCTGGCCATGGCGGAGTTCATGAGCATTCCGCTGGGGCAGATGTCGTACCAGGCGTTTGGAGATCTGCTGCTATCGTCCCCGGTGGCTGATGTCACCGAGTACCGCCGCGAGCTGAACCTGGATACGGCAGTGTCGGCAGTGTCGTTTGTGAGCAACGGCGTCACGTACCGGCGCGAAGTCTTTGCGAGCTTTCCGGCCAAGGCGATCATCGTGCGCTTGACGGCGTCGAAGCCTGGCAGCCTGACGTTCCTGGCGCGCCTGAAGAGTGCCCACGCTGGCGCGGCTATTACAGCAGTGGGCGCGGATGGCCTGTCAATGGCGGGCGCGGTGCAGAAGTCGGAGATCCGGTTTGAAGCCCGTCTGCTGGTGCTGGCGCAGAAGGGCAAAACGGCGGTTCGCGACGGCGCGGTGGCGGTGGACGGAGCGGATTCGGCGACCCTCATCCTCACCGGCGCCACGAATTTCAAAAACTGGCGGGACGTGTCTGGAGATCCGAAGCCGTTGAATGAAGCCGTGATCACTGCCGCGCGGGCCAAGGGCTACCCAGCCCTATTGAAGGAACATCTGGCCGACCATCAGCGGCTGTTCCGGCGCGTGGCCTTGGATCTGGGGGCTAGTGCCGCAGCCGCGCAGCCGACAGACAAACGCATTGAAGCCTTTGCCGGCGGCGGCGATCCGCAACTGGTCACGCTGCTGTTCCAATACGGCCGCTATCTGATGATCGGCTCCAGCCGCGAGGGTGGACAGCCGGCGAACCTCCAGGGTATCTGGAACGGCAGCAATACTCCGCCCTGGGACAGTAAGTACACCTGTAACATCAACACGGAGATGAACTACTGGCCGGTGGAAGTAACGAATCTCTCGGAGTGCCATACACCGCTGTTCGACGCACTGAAGGATCTTTCGGTCTCAGGCGCGCTGACCGCCAAGGAGCACTACGGCGCGCGGGGGTGGGTAGTTCATCACAACTTCGATTTGTGGCGCGGCAGCGCTCCCATCAACCACGCCAATCATGGCATTTGGGAAACCGGTGGAGCCTGGATGGCGCACCATCTTTGGGAACACTACCTGTTTACGGGCGACAAGACGTTCCTCCGCGAGACCGCGTACCCATTGATGAAGGGCGCGGCGATCTTCTTTAGCGACGCGATGGTGAAGGACCCGCAGCGAGGTTGGCTGATCTCCGGCCCCAGCAACTCCCCCGAGCAAGGCGGCCTGGTGATGGGCCCCACCATGGATCACCAGATCATTCGTAGCTTGTTCGGCTTGGTGATTGCGGCGGGCGAAGTTCTGGATGTGGACGCGGACTTACGCAAGGAACTGACCGAGAAACGGGCGCAGATTGCGCCGAACCAGATCGGCCGGTTGGGTCAATTACAAGAGTGGCTGCAGGACACTGACGATCCCGACAACAAGCACCGCCACGTATCCCATTTGTGGGGTGTTTATCCGGGAAACGACATCACCGCCTACGGCTCGCCCGATTTGTTCCGCGCTGCCACTAAGTCGCTGGAGTTCCGCGGCGACGCCGCCACCGGCTGGTCAATGGGTTGGAAAGTGAATCTGTGGGCGCGCTTCCTCGACGGCGACCATTCCTATCTGATCCTACGCAACCTATTGACGCCTGTTGGCGCAACCCGGGGTGCCGGCGGCGTGTACCCCAACCTTTTCGACGCGCATCCGCCATTCCAAATCGATGGCAACTTCGGAGCAACGGCAGGTATCGCGGAGATGCTGCTGCAGAGCCACGATCCCAACGCGACTCCTCTGGGATTGACTGCGGTGCAGAAGGGAGAAGCGGCATTTCTGCATTTGCTGCCTGCCCTGCCCTCGGCCCTCAGCGACGGATCGGTAAGCGGCCTAAAGGCGCGCGGTGGTTTAGAAGTGGCCTTGACATGGAAGGCTGGCGCGCTGGAACACGCCACCATCCGGGCCGCGCGATCGCTGCCAGTCACTGTTCTTTACAAAGGCAAGAAAGTGACTCTGGACGCGCGAGCCGGTAAGACATACCGCCTTAATTCTTCACTTACCGTCAGCCGTTGAGGGAGGATCGCTGGCGATATTATGCGGTTGGCCCGAAGATCCGCAAGGGCGAGGGCAAGACCCCGGAAGGTGCCTATTTCATCAGCGGAAAGAACGCCGCTAGCGCGTACCACCGGTCGCTGCGTGTCTCCTATCCGAATGCCGCCGACCGGAAACGCGCCAAACGGCAAGGTGTAGACCCGGGCGACGACATCATGATTCACGGCCTTCCGAACGGTCAAGGCTTCATCGGCGCGGCACACCGGTTGATCGATTGGACCGATGGTTGTAGCGCGGTAAGGGCCGATTACTTCTTTCGCATCCAGATGTCCCACGTGAGGGGACCGGCTTCTTCATCGGTGATGGCACAGCCGGCTAACTTAAGGATCAGCTTGATCTGGCCGTGGTGGTAACCCTCGTGCCAGAGCATGTGCTGGAGCAGGAGGACCGGATGATCGTAGTGAAGGTCCATGCCGCGGCCGGTTTCCAGCCTGCTCCTTACGGCGTCCCTGACTGTTTTCACACTCTCGTTCAGCATCTTTGCGATGGAGTCAGGGTCACTCTCAGATACCCACTCTTGCTGCGGCACCTCCGTGGCGCACTCGGGGGCATCCTCGAAGACAAAGACAAGACGGACATAGTGGATGTGTGTAAACAATTGGGCGACGGATGGGCCACCCTCCATCGCCCTGGCTTCAAGTCCACCCTTGGGAACGGCACGGAGCAAGTTAGTCAGGATCGTGTTGTTCCGGTCCCAGGAATCGAGCAGAGCTTCGAGCAGAGGGGGTTCACCCGATTGCCCGGAGTTCACTGCTTTTCCAGCACCATCTTCTGGTCCATCTCGCCCATGCTGCTGGACCAGTGACGGGACATGGTCAGCGTTTTGCCGTCGGCCGAGAGATCCCATTTATCGGTAATCGTCACCTCAGCGTCGCCGAATTGGCCCTTGGACGTGACCGACAGTGAATCGCCATCCCACCCGGCCTTGCTCTTCATCTCGTTCGGGCCGAACTGGTTTGTCGTCTCGACGCCATCCGTTTTGTAGATGCCATCAAAATTCATGTCGCCATTGTCGGTGGTTACCTTCGCGGAGACCTTAAGGGAAGGCTCCTCATGGGTGACTTTTTGGGTGAGGGAAGAGGGCGCCGGAAATTGCGCGAAGTCACTCTTGGCGGCGCTCAGCTTCCAGTCGCCGGTGAAATTCGGTTTGGCTTGCGCAGCCAGAGCCGCCAACCCGAGACATGCAGTCAAGACAAACGCGGTTCGTCGAAACGTGTTCATACGAGGACCTTCCTGTGTGGAATCAATTATAGCGCCTGAGTTCCTCGCTTCCGGGCAGATCAATCTCCATTTCGGCTTCCAGCGGCATGGACTTAGTGAGTCGAAAGCCACAGCTCTCCTGGAGCCGCAAAGCCGCTCTGTTATCGGGAGATGTGAGACTCCACACGCGCCCGAGACCTGCCGCGGCGGCCCGCTCCAAGGCGGCCCTCAGTAGAGTTCTTCCGATGCCGCGCCTGCGCGATTGCTGGTGAACAAAGATCGCCATCTCCGCGGACCCCGGCTCGTCGGCGGCAAGCATACAGTGACCCACCACCTCCCCGGCGGGCGAGAATGCCGCCACGTTGACCGTGTGGCGCAGGGAATGATCGATCCAGGCGCGGCGCACCTCAGCCTTATAAGAGGGCAGCCCGAGCGACCCGCCGAGTGGTTCAAACCGGTCATACATTGTGATCAGAGGATCCCGCTCGGCTCGTCCGATAGACCGGATTTGAACATTTCGACGGTCAAGAACCTCACTTGTAGCCAGCATCTATCGATCCTCTCTGTCTATTCACGCGCGGACCGGAGCGAAAGTAGCTCAGTTCTCAGGTGTTAAAGATTTGCGCGGGAACGCCGCTGCCGTTACAATTCAGTACACTCGTCTGATCGACGCAGGTAGGCGATTCACATCCTAGGAGTTTTGTTTTGAAGAGAATTTCTCTCACCGGCTGGATCTTCGTAGCGATGGTCGTCGGTATTGTCATTGGATTGACGGCGCCCGGTTTCGCGGTGCAGCTCTCGCCCATCAGCAACATTTTCCTGCGCCTGATCAAGTCCATCGTGGCGCCGCTTTTGTTCGGTACCCTTGTGGCGGGCATGGCGGGAACAGGCAGCGTGAAGACGATGGGCCGCATTGGCGCCAAGGCGCTGATCTACTTCGAAATTGTCACGACACTGGCTTTGTTTATTGGCCTCGGAGCGGTCAACCTGATTCGTCCCGGACAGGGCCTGAAGATCACCGGTGAAGTCTCCGCGCAGATCGCCCAGGCGCACGCGCCCACGTTCGCTGAGGTTCTGGAGCACACGTTCCCGACAAGCATTATCGATTCCATGGCGCGCGGCGATGTGCTGCAGGTGGTGGTGTTTTGCTTCCTCTTCGGCGCCGCTTGCGCCAGCCTCGGCAAGAAGGCGCAGCCAATGGTTCACTTCTGCGAATCGCTGGCTGAGGTGATGTTCAAGTACACGGCGTACGTGATGTACCTGGCGCCGCTGGGTGTGGGTGCCGCCATCGCCGTAACCATCGGCAGCAAGGGCGTGGGCGTGCTGATCAATCTGGGCAAACTGATGCTGACGGTTTACGGAGCGCTGATTGTCTTTGTGGTGGTTGTGCTCGGTTCCGTGATGGTGTTGATGAAGATCCCGATCCGCCGGTTTATTTCGGCAGTGAAGGAGCCATGGATTCTCGCTTTCTCCACAGCATCCAGTGAAAGCGCCCTGCCAAAGGCACTGCAGAACATGGAAGCCTTTGGCGTACCGAAACATATCGTGGGGTTTG
Organism: Bryobacteraceae bacterium; assembly: GCA_039934475.1. Taxonomy (GTDB): domain Bacteria; phylum Acidobacteriota; class Terriglobia; order Bryobacterales; family Bryobacteraceae; genus JBDTMC01. Next base: position 26,155 of record JBDTMC010000023.1, read on the forward strand.
TGTTGCCCACCGGATACAGCTTCAATCTCGATGGAAGCACGCTGTACCTTTCGGCGGCCGCGATCTTTGTGGCGCAAGCGGCTGGGGTGGACATGCCGTGGGGACAGCAGTTGATGATGCTGCTTACCCTGATGCTGACCAGCAAGGGCGTGGCCGCAGTGCCCCGGGCGAGCTTGATTATTCTGGCCGGGACGCTGGCGTCATTTAACCTTCCGGTGGCCGGGATCGGTGTAATCCTTGGCATCGACGCACTGCTCGACATGGCACGTACGTCCGTCAACGTTCTTGGTAACTGTGTCGCCTCGGCGGTAGTGGCGCGTTGGGAAGGCTACGATCTCGAACCTCCGGTCCCTGAAGTTGAAGGGATGGAGACTGACGAAGCGGCTGCCTGACCAGAGTTGATTCCGTGCCCGGTAGCAGATATGCTGACCGGCATCATGAGTACGGAGACCACCAGTAGACGCGGTTTTCTAAAAGGCGCCGCAGCGGCGAGCGGCGCCGTCAGTCTCTTCGACATCGTTCCCGCCAGGGCGCTTGGCCTGGAAGGACAGACGCCGCCCAGCGACACCATTCACTTTGGGCACATTGGCATCGGCGGCCGCGGCCGCGGCTTTCTGCGCCCCATGTCGAACGTAGGCAAACAGGTGAAGGCCCCGGCCAATCTGGGCGGCGATGGTTCGCGCATCATGCTGCCGTCCCTTTCCGTGGCGCTGTGCGACGTTGATACGAAGCGACTGGACACGGCAGCGACGCTGGTGGGCGGAAAGCCGAAACTCTATAAAGACTTCCGCCGCCTGCTGGAGGATAAAGACGTAGACGCGGTATTCATCGCGTCGCCCGACCACTGGCACGCGCTGCAGACCATCATGGCTTGCGAAGCCGGCAAGGACGTCTACGTGGAGAAGCCGGCGTGCAACACCATCGAAGAAGGCCGCGCGATGGTGAGCGCGGCGGAACGCTACGGGCGCGTGGTGCAAGTAGGATCGCAGGGCCGTTCGACGTTGTCGGCATGGCAAGCCGCGAACTATATTCGCGGAGGTCAGTTGGGCCGCGTTTCCAGAGTCCTCTGTTGGCACTACGCGAGCCCTGATGGCGATTGGACGCCGGATAGTGAACCGCCACCTGAGTTAGATTACGACATGTGGGTGGGCCCGGCACGGTGGCTTCCCTACAACGTGAAGCACACACACGGCGCCTTCCGTTGGATGATCGACTTCGGCGGCGGGCAGATTCGCGACCGCGGCGCGCATGTCATGTCCATCGCCAATTGGATCATGAACTGCGATGACAAGGGGCCGGTGTCTATCGAAGCAAAGGGAGAGCCGCCGCACGACGGGATGTACGATTCCGCTGTCACGATGCGCGTGACGTATGAATTCAAGGATCCCGATTGGACGTTGGTATGGGCGCAGCCGGGCACGCCTTCGCAGGAACTGCAGGCGGCGTACGGAGCGGTCTATCACGGCGAGAAGGGTCCGCTGACGGTGACCTATGGCGATGGCGAGCCGACGAATACGGAGCAGAAGGCACGCGACTACGCCGAGCGCTGCGATTGCGGGAAGGCGTTTAAGAGCCCTGGACATGCGGAGAACTTCGAAGACTGCATTCGGACGCGTGAGAAGCCCATCATGCATATGGAAGCGGCACACCGCGTGGCTTCGCTGTGCGTACTGGGCAACGTGAGTTTCCAATTGCAGCGCAAGCTGGAGTGGGACTGGGTGAATGAGCGCGTTGTGAACGACGACGAAGCGAACCGCATGTTGAGCCGTCCCGGCCGGGGGCCGTGGCACCTGTAGAAAGGAAGCGCGACGATGGAAGATCAGAAACTGCTTGCGGCAATTCAAAGCGAGAATGCGGATGTTCGCTTCGCCGCCTGGCGACAGGCCGGGGAGTCTACGGCCGCGGTTGTTCCCGAACTGGGGCGATTGATGGGCGCCTCAACTGCGCCCGTTTCCAAAGCGGCGCGTGAAGCGCTAACCACGATGGCGCACGCGGTGGGCAAGGATGCGGACGCGCCTGGACGCGCGGCGTTGGTTACCGCGCTGCTGGGCCTGACCACAAAGAGCAATTCACTTCCGGTACGCGTTCATGCGTTCCGGTTGCTGAGCGGGATCGCAGGGGCGGATAAGGCAGCGCAAGTAGCCGCGGCACTGCGACTGCCTGAGGTGCAGGAAGAGGCTATTTACTGCCTGGAGAGAATTCCGGGTACAGACGCCGACCGGGAGTTACTCGCCTCCTACAAGGATGTTAAGGACGATTTCAAACCCCGAGTGTTGTACGCACTCGGACACCGCCGGGTGCAAGAAGCCGCGGCGGTATGTGCCGAAGCCATGCGGTCGGCGAACAAGCAGATCGCCATGGCTGCGGTGCGCGCCTACGGGCGAATCGGCAAACCGGCGGCAGCGGCGGCCGTGTATCCCGATTCAGGCGCGCTGAGCGAATGGCAGCGCGTGGAAGAGATGGATAGCCAGTTGCGTTTTGCCGACCACCAGGCCAGAGACGGAAACCATACTGAGGCCATGCGTATCTACGCTGTTGCCCTGGGCAGAGCGGAAGAGCACTGGCAATGCGCGGGAATCATTGGGCTGGCGAAGATAGGTACGCCTGAAGCCGCGGTTGCGATCCATCCGAAGCTGAAGAGTCAGAATCGCGTGGTGCGAATTACGGCCGAGAAGGCTTGGATTTCCATGGCGCCTCCCGAACGTGTATAATTCATCCCATCTGAAAACGCCGGCACGTCCCGGCGAGTAACACCGAGTCATCGTAGCGGTCGATTCGGTGGAAGGGGTAAAGAATACCATGTCGTCTCTTGAACGGCCCGCGCGCCGGCGCGCCTGGCTATTTGTACTGCTCCTATCCCTCACCGGTTCTTTGCTGGCTCAATCCGAGCGCGGCACAATTACCGGAACAGTTACCGACTCCTCAGGCGCTGTCATCGTCGGCGCCAAAGTAACGGTCACCGGACTTGCCACCAACAACGTTGTGCAGTTAACCGCCAATGAATCCGGCGACTTCACGGCCGTCAGCCTGGCGGTAGGACAATATTCCGTACACGTCGAAAGAGAAGGCTTCCGTCCTTCGACAATCACCGGCATTACTCTTAACGCCGGCATGAACGTACGCACGGACGTGACACTCGAGGTAGGCTCGGCAGCGGCGGCAATCGAAGTTCAGGCATCGGCGCTGCAACTTGCTACCGAGAACGCCAAGTCCACCGTAGCGGTCACCAATAAGATGGTGGACGAACTACCGTTGGTTGTGGGCGGCACGCTGCGTAGTCCCTTTGACCTTGCAGCGCTCACTCCCGAAGCGAAGAACCTCGGCGGCGACAACGGCTTCATGCTGGGCGGCGGACAGGCTGCGAGTTATGGAACCAACCTCGACGGCGTCTCGGCTAACACGACACGAGCCCTGTCACAGAGTTGGGTGGCGACGAATGCTCCTTCGCTGGAAGCGATCACCGAGTTTGCGGTGGATACTAACGGCTTCAAAGCCGAGTTCGGCCATGCCGGCGGCGGCATCATGAACTTCGTCTCGAAGAGCGGAACCAATGAGTATCACGGTTCGGCGTACGAGTTCCTGCGTAACAATGCCATGGACGCGAACAACTTCTTCAATAATCGCAAGGGGATTGCGATTCCGATCTATAAGCAGAACGACTTTGGCGCCAGCTTTGGCGGGCCCGTTTGGCTGCCGAAAATATACAAGGGCAAAGACAAGACGTTTTTCTTCTTTTCCTATGAAGCGTTCCGGAACCGGCAGGGCGCCACGGGCTTTTCCCAGAGCGTGCCGACGTCGGAGATGTACGACGGCGACTTTACCAATTGGGTGGATAAGAACGGAAAACAGATTCCGATTTACGATCCCACCAGCCAGACGCTGAACGCGGATGGCCGCACCTATAGCCGTTCTCAGTTCCCCAACAACAAGATTCCGGTATCGATGTTTGACCCGATTTCAGCCGCGGCACTGAAGGCCTACACATCGGGCGGCAAACTAGTGCCGAACAACGGCGCGACGCCCGGAACCATCGGTTACGTGCAGAACAACTATCTGGTTTCGAGCGGCACCAACGTCAGCCCGAATACGAAGATCAGCGTGAAGGGCGACCACAACTTCAATTCGAAGCACCGCATGTCGGGTTATTACGGGTACAACCGGCAGTCGGTTGAGCCGGGCCCGACTGGTCCGCCGACGTTGCCCGGCAACTATTCCAACTACAACGACACCACACAAGCCAGCGATGTCTATCGTTGGAGCTGGGATTGGACACTGACGCCCACTAAGTTGAATCACTTCTATGCCGGCGGCAATAACTGGCGCCAGGGCCACGATCCAATTCAGGCCACCGTGAAGAGCGGCATCGACTGGAAGGACAAGGTTTGCCTGGGCAATGTTCCGGACTGCAGCCAAAACCTGCTGAACCTGGGTTTTAGCGACATCACCGGATGGGGCGGCCCGGCCAACAACGGCAGTGAGAACGCGGTCTATGCGTTCAACGACGACTTCAGCTGGGTGAAGCGGTCGCACACCATTAAGTTTGGCGGCAATCTTCAGGTGAGCCACTACAACGGCTTCGGCCGGCAGTGCGTTGCAGGCTGCGCGACGTTCAGTTATCTCAACACGGGCGTCCCCGGCGGTAACAACCCGTTGGCTGGCGGTTCGTCATTCGCGTCGTTCCTGCTTGGGTACGCCAATGCCGGGTCTATCGATACTATCCGCTACATTGGCCAGCAGTGGCCAGCGCCCGCGGGCTACGTTCAGGACGACTGGCGCGTAAACGACCGGCTGACGGTGAACATCGGATTGCGTTGGGAAGCACAACTGCCGCCGCGTGAAGAGAACGACCGGTGGAGCGATTTTTCGCCAACCACGGCGAATCCCGGGGCGGGTGGAAGGCTGGGCGCGCTGATCTACGCGGGCACGGGAGAAGGACGCCAAGGGACGCGGACGCTGGCTGATTCCTGGTGGAACGGTTATGGTCCCCGGCTCGGGTTAGCGTATCGAATTGGAGAGAAGACGGTGGTTCGCGCCAGCTATGGCCGCTCTTTCTCGGCGGTCACGACAGTCACCGGCTCCACGCACCAACGTGGCTTTACACAGACCTATGGCATCCCCGACCAGGGCACCAACGGTGTGCTGCCGAATATGATCATGAAGAACGGGTTCCCCTCGTATCCGGTGCCGCCCTTCATCGATCCTTCCTTCGCCAATAAGGACAACATTCCATGGTGGCAGGGGCAAGAAGCGACGCGACTTCCGGAACAGAATTACTGGAACCTCTCCATACAGCGGCAGTTGTCGGGAAGCACGATTCTGGAAGTGTCCTATAACGCTCTTGTCGGCTCGCACCTGCAATCGCAGTTACTCAATATCGACCAGACAGATCCGAAGTTCCTCTCGCAATACGGCAATGCCACGATGAACAGCCTGGTGACATCGCCGGCAGCAGCCGCGATCGGCGTGGGGAGTCCGTATCCGTCGTTTACCCTTGGGTCGTGCGCCGGACAGGCCGCCTGCTGGGGCAGCGGCGCTACGGTGGGCCGCGCGCTGCGGCCGTATCCACAATACGCGGGCGTAGATACATTCGGCGGTGGTGGAGATCACAGTGGGCATTCTTCGTACCACGCTGGGATCATCCGCATCGAGCGGCGCGCCGGACGTGGCTTGACTCTACAGGGCTCCTATGTGTTCTCCAAGATCCTCACGGACTCGGA
>JBDTMC010000024.1:0-31765 GCA_039934475.1 Bryobacteraceae bacterium
CCGCTGTGGTAGATAAACCTTGCCGGTCTCCACAACCGGGGTGGACACAACGGCGAGGTCGGCCACAGTGACGCGGCGAATCTCTTTTGTCTTGGCCTTCTTGATGCCCATCAACGTTGCATAGCGGAGCTTGTTGATGCCGCTCTGAATCGTCAGCACCGCGGGCAAAGGCATGGTGACGTGTTGAAACCAGCCATTTTCCAACTCGCGCTTCACGCGGATGGCGCCATCTTTCACTTCCACGGCCATGACGATGGTGCCGTGCGGCAAGCCCAGGAGTTCGGCCAGGATGACTCCCGTTTGACCGTAGCCTTGATCGTCGGACTGCAAACCGGTGAGGATGAGGTCGGGCCGTTCCGCTTCGGCTGCTTTTGCCAGCAGGCGCGCCACGCCCAGCGCATCGAAGGCGCTGAGATCGTCCTCTTCCACGTGAACGGCGCGGTCGGCGCCTTTGGCGAGCGCTTCGCGAATAGTTGAGGCAGCCCGCGGCGGGCCGGCACAGAGGGCTACCACTTCGCCGCCGTGCTTGTCCTTTAGTTGAAGTGCTTCTTCCAGCGCGTAGGCATCAGGCTCATTAATCTCAAAGCTGAGGTCCGACTCCTCAATCCACTTGCCGCCCGCGTCTACCCGCAATTGCGAGTCGCGCGCCGGCACTTGCTTGATCGCGACGAGGATCTTCATCGTTTAGGCTCCAGGGACGCGTGCGCGGTAACGCGCGCTATCCGCGATAACGTTTGAAAATGAGGCACCCGTTCGTGCCGCCAAATCCGAAGGAATTGGACAGTGCGTGCTCGATTTCCATCGGCCGCGCCACGTTGGGGATGTAATCGAGATCGCATTCCGCATCCGGAAATTCGTGGTTGATGGTGGGCGGAGCGATTTGATCGCGCAGGGCAAGAACCGTCAAGCCAGCCTCAAGGCCGCCAGCGCCGCCGAGCAGATGCCCGGTCATCGATTTGGTGGAACTGACAGCCAGTTTGTAGGCATAATCGCCGAAGCAGCGCTTCAATGCAATGGTTTCAATCTTGTCGCCCATCTCAGTGGACGTTCCATGCGCATTCACATACTGAATGGAGGTGGGGTCGAGTTTGGCGTCGCGCAACGCATTGCGCATCACACGATAAGCGCCGTCGCCGTCTTCCGAAGGCGAGGTGATGTGGAAGGCATCGCCGCTCATGCCATAGCCGACTAGCTCCGCCAGGATGGGAGCACCTCGTCGAACGGCGTAGTCGTGTTCTTCGAGAACGAGAATTCCCGAGCCCTCACCGACGATGAATCCATCGCGGCACTTATCCCACGGGCGGCAAGCGTGCGCCGGATCGTCATTGCGCTGCGATAAGGCGCGCATAGCCGCGAATCCGCCAATACCCATGGGGGTAATGCAAGCTTCTGTACCGCCGCAGATCATGATGTCGGCATCGCCGCGCTGAATCAGCCGGAACGAATCTCCGACGGCGTGCGCGCTGGTAGTGCAGGCGGTGGCAGTAGCCGAATTCGGTCCTTTTGCGCCATAGCGGATGGAGACGTAACCCGAGGCGAGGTTGACGATGGTGGCGGGAATAAAGAAGGGCGAGATACGGCTGGGACCCTTCTCGAGCAAGGTCCTGTGCTCCCGTTCGATGATCTCGAAACCGCCGATTCCGCTGCCGATATAGACACCGGCCATTTCGGCGTCCTCTGGCGGAATCTGAAGGTTGGCCCCCTGCATCGCGAATTGGGAAGCGGCGATGGCGAACTGGATAAACCGTCCCATCTTCTTAACTTCCTTCTTCTCGACGTACAACTGGGGATCGAACCCCTTCACTTCGCCGGCGATCCTCGAATTGAAGAGCGTGGCATCAAATGCGGTGATTGGACCGATGCCATTAGTGCTGCTTTTGACGGCGCTCCAAGTGGCCTCGGTGCCAATTCCGACGGAGGTGACAAGGCCAACGCCCGTCACTACAACTCTTCGCGACAAAAGTATTCCCCTCTCGCTTAGATGGAAACCCGGAACCCGGGGATACTTACTTCTTGCCTGACTTGGCGTCGATGTATTCGACCGCGTCCTTCACGGTGGTGATCTTCTCGGCATCCTCATCGGGGATATCGAGATCGAACTGCTCTTCAAACGCCATCACCAGTTCGACGATATCGAGGGAATCGGCTCCTAGGTCGTCCACAAACGACGCTGTGTTATCAACCTGAGCCTCATCGACCCCCAACTGCTCGACGATGATCTGCTTCACCTTCTGTTCAACGGACATGAATCCTCCCCGAAAACTCTTGCAAACTCATTGATTCTAGCGGTGTGTGACGACGCGCCGCAACTGTCACTAAGACGCTACAATCGCCAGATGATGCTGCCGATGTTGCTGTGGCTCTGGCTTTTGCCGGCAGATCGTCCTCTGGAAGCCCTCGTGAAACTCGCCGATGAGGCCGCAGCATTCGCCAAAAATGCAGTGCAAATGACTGGCCGTGAGGTGCTGCTGCAGCAGGCATTAGTCCCCGAACCCCGCATCAAACTGCGTATCGGGGAGGCGGCCATTCAATCCATAGGGAATCGCTGGCAGAGCCGTGAGATCGTCTCCGAATACGGTTTCGCGGCCGTCCAGCGCAGCATCCATGAGCTCCGGCAGGTTGTCAGCATCGACGGTAAAGCGGTGACCTCGCAGCAAGACGCCCGGAACTCCCTGGCCAAGGGAATCTCCACCACCGACGACCATGTCAAACAGCAGATGCTCCGAGACTTCGAGAAGCACGGGCTGGTGGGAACAGCCTACGACTTCGGCCAGATCATTCTCCTGTTCACCAGGAATGCTCTGTCGCGCTACGCTTTCACCAACTGCGTCGACGCGTACGTGGGGACTGAGCGCGCCCTGCGGTGCGACTACCAGCAGAGCAGCGGCGACGAATCCGTGACGGTCTTCGAAGGACGGAAGCAGGTGCACATTCCCCTCTCCGGTATGGTCTGGTTCCGCGCCGGAGACTGGATGCCCCTGCGGGTCCGCATGACGGTTCAGCGGGTGGATAGGAAGAAGGGGACCCTTCGCGACGAGGCCAGCGTCGACTATAGCGCCGGCAAACTGGGGTTCCTGCTTCCGGTCACAGTCGTCCACCGGCAATTCGTGGATAACGAGATTGTCGTGCAAAATCATTTCGAGTACAGCGAATTCCACCGTTTCTCAGCCGAGAGTACGATTGAGTTCCAGTCCCCCGACAAAAAGCGATGATTATCTACCTGCATGGATTTGCTTCCGGCCCTGGATCGCGCAAGGCGCAATTTTTTCGAGAGCAGTTCGCCGGGGTGGGTATCGATCTGCTGATTCCCGACCTGGCCGCGGGGGATTTTGAAAACCTCACGATCAGCGGCCAGTTGGAAGTGATTGGACGGCTGGCGGCTGGCCGGCCTGTGACGCTGATTGGCTCCAGCATGGGCGGCTATCTGGCTGCTTTGTACGCGGCCCGCCATCCCGAAGTGCAGCGCGTGGTCCTGATGGCGCCGGCCTTCGGCTTCCTGGAACGTTGGGCGGCGACGCTGGGCGAAGAGCGCGTTCAGCAGTGGCGGGAGAGCGGATACACGTCGATGTATCACTACGGCGATAAGGCGGAGCGGCGGTTGAGCTACCGCTTGATTGAAGACGGCAAACGGTACGAAGATTTTCCTGAAGTCTTGCAGCCGGCCTTGGTGTTGCATGGAACTCGCGATACGGTGGTGCCGCCGTCGGCCAGCGAGCGGTTCGCACAATTGCGCACCAATGCCCGCCTGCATCTTATCGACAGCGACCACGAATTAACTGACGTATTACCTCTGCTATGGGATTTGATGCGAGAGTTCCTGCTTTAGTAGCAAGGAGTTACGGTTCTGCCTGGATGAGATATTCTTCCATCCCGAGGCCCACAATGCGGATCGCCGCCGGCTGCACGTGTATGAAGTTGACGGCCGGAATTCCACCGCTCAGTGCGGCGAGGTTGGCAATCACAGCCTCCACGGGAATGGTTCCGGCCACAACGGCAATCCGGTTCTGCCAGTTCTGACGAAGGGCCAGGCCGGCTTTCACCAGCCTTTCCAGCACTTCCGCGGCGGTGGCGGCAGAGTATTCCTGGGGCGGTGAAAGGCCTAGCCAGGTAGTGATGAGGCGGTAGGTGAATCCCCACAACGGAATGGGCGCCAGGTCTATGGCCGGAAATAGCATCTCAGGCGGCATGCCCGGAACCGCTCTCAGATGGTGCGAGGCCGGATCTTCAAACACGCTGAGAGGTACCCAACGCGCCTCGACGGCTTCTCTTGGATCCACTACCACCGGCTGTTCCCGATCAATCGCAAAAACGAACGGGGCTACCAGCATTACGCGGCTGCCTTTGCGCCCGGCCATCGCCACCGGGAGCCTTTCCTGCAACTGGAGGCGGTTGACGTCGAGCGAACATTCCTCGCGAAGCTCGCGCAAGGCCGTATGGAGCAGATCGGAGTCTTCCGGATCGATGTGACCGCCGGGAAAGGACCAATGTCCCGACCAGGGGTCGCCGTCGCGTTCGGCGCGGCGCATGAGAAGCACCGATTCCGGCTCCGCGCGCGACCACACCACGGCAACTGCTGCTTCCGGCTCCGCCATACCTACCATAATCGCGCGGGTCAGGGACGGGCGTAGTAGCCCGTTTTGGCGTGAACTGCGAGCCCGTCTTTGCGCGGCCGGATGACGATCTTGCGGAAGGTGCCGTCGTGAACGGGATTTGTGGAAGGATAGGCGAGTTCGTAGGTAGCGCGGAGTTCCTCGCCGATCTGGCGGAACGAGGTTGAGAGATCGCGTGTGCGGGCGTCGTGATGGGCCCCTCCCGTTTCGCGCGCCAACCGATCCATCACCGCGATGCCGTATTTATTGCGCGCGGTAAGATGGCGTGCCCGGCGTTCGGTGTAGCGGATGCAATAGAGGCGGACGTCGTCGGTTTGTGCCGCTTCAATCACTTCCAACATGTGATGCGCGCTCGAATTGTCCTCGCCATCGCTAAATACGAGCAATACGCGGCGGCCCGAACTCTGCGTCCTCATGCGCTCGCGAATAGAGAGGAAGATGGCATCGTAAAAGGCGGTGCCCAGTTCGCGGATTTCGTTACCCTCGAATTCGGGGAACTTGCGCTCGCCTTTTTCGAAGCTGGTGAGGCCATCGAGGATATTTGACGGTTCCGGCGTGGAATCGGCCACAACGCGAATGTGATTTCCGAAACAAACCAGGAACGCGCGATCGCGAGGTTCCATCACTTCCTTAAGGAATGTTCCTAAGTCGCGATGGTGCGGTTTCATAAATGTTTCCTGGCTCCCGCTCATATCCATCACCAGGCCGAGGGTGAGCGGAACGTCGGCGCTGCGCGCAAAATAGGAGATCTTTTGCGGGACACCGTCTTCCAGGATCTCGAAATCGTCGCGCGTCAAATCGGTGGCGAGATTTCCTTTCGCGTCACGTACTGTGAAGGCCACGTTAACAAGGTTTACCTCGACGCGGATCGGTTCCTGGGCTGCGGCTGAGAGGACAAGGACGAAGCAGACCACCCCAAATCGGATCATTGTCCGGTAGCTTAGCATCCCCCACCGTGATGGCGATTGAACTGCTCTTTCTGATAGTGAGGTTTACATCTATGCCCTGCCTGCTCCGTTGGCTCGTAGTTGCCTTGACGGCCGTGGTTCCAGCAGTGGCCGCCGAGGCCGACGCATTAGCCATCTCGCGGAATCTACAGGCCCGGCACTTTCCCCACTTCGGCGTCCTGGACCCCGTTTTCGACAGCCGCTACGGGATGACCATCGTCAGCTATTCACGCTGTGGCGACTCCGCCTTGTGGACCGGTTCCTACCTCGCCGCTGAGGCATTTCGATACAAGGTGACACACTCCGCGGACGCCTTGGCCAACGCGAAGAGGGCCTTCGCTGGGATTCAATCGCTGGTAGATGTGACCGGCAATAATGTGCTGGCGCGGTGCCTGATTCCGGACGATTCGCCTTATGCCAGCGCCATCGCCAGCGAAGAAGCCAACAATGGGATTTACCATAGCGCCCCAGGAAATTTCTGGGTTGGCAACACATCGCGAGACGAATATACGGGCGTGATGTTCGGCTTGGCCGCTGCCTACGAATTCATTGACGACGCGGCGCTGAAGTCGTCCATTTCTGATGTCGTGACACGGCTGGTCCAGTTCTTGAAGGATCACAATTGGAGCGTGGTGCTGCCCGACGGCACGGCCACAACAACCTTTCTGATTCGTCCCGATCAGCAGTTGGCATTCCTACAACTGGCGCGGCAGGTGAATCCGGACCAGTTCTCCACCGCGTATGATATCTCACGCGTGTTGCTGTCAACCACCGTTATTGCGCCCATTTCAGTGGATGTGCTGAGCGACGATTCGTATTTCAAGTTCAACCTCGACTCGATGAACTTGTACCTGCTGATTCACCTCGAGAACAGCAGTTTCAATGACCTCTACCACAATGCCTATGATGTTCTTCGCAATCATACCGACGATCAGCAGAATGCCTTCTTCAATATGATCGACTTCGGCGTGAACGGGGCGAACGCGACCCGTGACGCGGAATCGCGCACACTGCTGGATCAGTGGCTGCTGCGCATGCGGCGCGATCCTTACTTCGATTACCACGGCAAGTACGCGACCTGTGGGAATCCCGATGTTGCCTGCCAGCCGCTACCGATTGTTGACCGCGCCGCTACCGATTTCATCTGGCAGCGCAGTCCGTTTCAGTTGGCCGGTGGCGCCGATGGCTTGATTGAGACGGCGGGGATTGATTACATACTGCCTTACTGGATGGGCCGCTACTACGGAGTGATTGCACCGGACAGTGTGCATGTTGGATCCGCCGCCAGCGGCACACCGCTGCTCGCTCCGGAATCAATTGCGTCGATCTACGGAAGCAGCCTGGCAGTCGCGGCTCAGAGTACGCCCAGTCAACCGCCACCGGCGTCGCTAGCCGGCGTAACCGTGACGGTGAAAGACCTCTCGGGAACTTCCCTGCCCGCCTTACTGTACTTCGTTTCGGCGGGACAAGTGAATTTCATGGTGCCGCCGGGATTGATTCCTGGTACAGGGTCCGTTACAGTGCATAGCAACAGTGGGACCGACCTCATCACCTCAATTGAATTGCTGAAAGCTGCGCCTTCGTTGTTTACCGCCGACGCCAGCGGCAGCGGTCCTCCGGCGGCGTTGATCGGTGGGAGTCCAGTTTTCTCCTGCTCCGGCTCCACATGCGCCCCCGTGCCAGTTGATGTGAGCGGCCCCTCCGCGGTGTACCTGTCGCTCTATGGAACTGGAATCCGCAACCGCTCGTCGCTGGCGGGTGTGACTTGCACCGTTGGCGGCATCGCCGTTCCAGTGCTCTACGCCGGCGCGCAGTCTGAGTACGCCGGCCTCGACCAGGTGAACGTGCAATTGACGACGGCGCTTCGCGGGTTAGGCTCCGTTGACCTGACGTTGACGGTGGACGGCACCGTGTCCAACCCTGTACGGCTGCAACTTCAGTAGTCTGGAGGGGCGTTTCGCGGGAACACGGACCGCCCGTTCGCCGTATTGGTCAAAGACAAGGAGTGCGTAATCGATATGAAGTTATCTCTGGCTGTGGTAGCCGCGCTGGTGCTGGCCGGCGGCTCGCTGATGGCGCAACTGCCGCCGTTGGTGGACCGCGATCTCTTTTTCGGCGAGGTAGAGATCAGCGGCGCTCAGATCTCTCCCGATGGCCAATATGTTTCGTTCCTTAAGCCGTACAACGGAGCGAGAAATATCTGGTTGAAGAAGGCTACCGAGCCGTTTTCAGCAGCAAAGCCAATGACCGCGGAAAAGGAGCGCCCAGTTCGCGGTTACTTCTGGAGCCACGACAGCCGCTATCTCCTCTTTTCGCAGGACAAGGCCGGCGACGAGAACTTCAATGTCTACGCCGTCAGCCCCGCCGAGACGGTGAAGGAAGGCGAAGTGCCGCAGGCACGCAACCTGACCGACGCGAAGGGAGTGCGCGCCATTATCTATGACGTTCCCAAAGCTCATCCAGACCTCATCTACGTTGGCATCAACGACCGCGACAAGGCTTGGCACGACCTGTATCAGGTGAAGATCTCCAACGGAGAGCGTACGTTATTGCGCAAGAACACGGATCGCGCGACGGGTTGGATCTTCGACAACAAGGGCGAGCTGCGCATGGCCACGCGGTCAGCCGAAAACGGCGACACGGAATTCCTGCGCGTGGACGCCGACAAGTTCACAAAGATCTACACGTGCGATGCGTTGGAGAATTGCGGCCCGGTGCGTTTCGACAAAGAGAACAAACAGCTCTACGTGGACACGAACAAGGGTGCCGGCGTGGACCTCGGGCAACTTGTCCTCATGGACCCCGCCACTGGCCAGACTCATTTGGTGGAAGCGGACCCGCTGAAACACGTCGATTTCGGTAATGCCGTCTTCTCCGATCTGACCAATGAGCTGATTGCTACCGCTTACGACGATGACCGCGAGCGCATTTACTGGAAGAACAAGTCCTATGAGGCGGACTACAAGTGGCTGGAGAAGAAGCTGCCGGACATGAAGATCGGCTGGGGCTCCCACACCGCCGATGAGAACCGTTGGCTGATCAGCGCATCAAGCGATCGCGAGCCGGGCGAGACTTATTTCTTCGACCGCAAGGCGAAGTCACTCGTCCTGCAGTACAAGGTGCGCGAGCAGCTTCCGCGCGCGGCGCTCTCGCCGATGAAGGCCATCCGTTATAAGTCATCAGACGGCCTGGAGATTCCCGCCTATCTGACGTTGCCGAAAGGCATGCCGGAGAAGAATCTGCCGTTGGTGGTGTTCCCCCATGGTGGACCGTGGGGGCGTGACAGTTGGGGCTACGATAGGTTTGCCCAGTTCTTCGCCAATCGCGGGTATGCGGTGCTGGCTCCGAATTTCCGGGCGTCCACCGGATACGGTAAGAAGTTCCTCAACGCGGGCAATCGCGAATGGGGCCAGAAGATGCAGGACGACATCACGTGGGGCGTGAAGTACCTGGTGAGCGAAGGGATAGCGGATCCAAAGCGGATTGCGATTTCCGGCGGTTCCTATGGCGGCTACGCGACATTGGCGGGCGTTGCGTTTACTCCCGACGTGTATGCCGCCGCGGTGGCCATCGTCGCGCCATCGAACCTGATCACCCTGCTTGATTCCATTCCTCCGTATTGGGAAGCGGGCAGGAAGATCTTCTACCTGCGCATGGGAGACCCGACAACGGCTGAGGGCAAGGCGCAACTGGCGCGCCAGAGTCCCCTCAATTCGGCCAACAAGATCCGCACGCCGCTAATGGTAGTGCAGGGCGCCAATGACCCGCGCGTGAACAAACGCGAGTCGGACCAGATCGTCATTGCGCTGCGTGACCGAAAGTTCCCGGTGGAATACCTGGTGGCGCCCGACGAAGGTCACGGCTTCGCACGGCCGATTAACAATCTCGCGATGGTGGCCGCAATGGAGAAATTCCTCGCCCGTCATATCGACGGCCGCTATCAGGAGGCCCTGACGCCAGAGGTTTCCACTCGCCTGAAAGAAATCACGGTGGATCCGGCCACGGTGACATTGGCAAAGGTCGCCGATCCGGCTAAAGTGTCCGCGCCGCAGCCCATCAGCGGTCTTACGGTGGGTAGCAGCCACTACAAAGCGACCATACAGGCAGGTGGCCAGAGCTTCGCCGTAGAGATTACCAGCGAAGTGAAGGAAGATGCGGACGGCTGGCTGGTGACCGACACGATGAACTCTCCCATGGGCGTAGCCACCGACACCGCAGTGCTCGATAAGCAGACGTTGACATCGAAGAAGCGCACGGTGAAACAAGGGCCGGTATCGATCGATCTGACGTACTCGGGAAACAAGGTGACGGGGACCATGAAGATGGGGGGCCAGGATAAACCCATCGACGTGGACGCCGGTGGTCCGGTGTTTATGGACTCCGCGGGAGCCACCGCCGTAGTGGCCACCCTGCCGCTGAAGGCCGGCTACGCAACGCAATTCCGCAATTTCGATCTGATGAAACAGAAGCCCAAGCTGCAGGATTTGAAAGTGACGGGAGAAGAGTCGGTGACGGTTCCCGCAGGTACTTTCGAGACCTGGAAAGTGGAAGTCACTTCAGCCGATGGCGGCACGGATAAGCAAACGCTTTGGGTAACTAAAGCGTCACCCAAGACGGTTAAAATGGCCGCTGTAATGGCGTCGATGGGAGGCGCCACGCTGACGGCAGAGCTGGTAAAGTAGCGCGTCTGGTCCCGGCAGTTTGAGGATATATTGCGGTCACCTTAGGCTGGCGCGCCCGGCCAAGCTTTGCTGAAGTGAGTGTCCCACTCCACTAAGTCGATGTTCAGCAAGCGGTGTGAGGCGTTCTTAGTGTCCGCTTCCACAATGAGGTACGCATTCGGATCGTATCGGGTGGCGGCAATAACCAGATGTTCCGGCCCGAATTCCCGACCGATATCTACCCAACGGTGCCAATGGCCGGAGACGACGCGCTCGATGGTCGGCTCATGCTTCTTCAGCAGCGTATGGAGGCCATAGTCGGCTTTCTCCACGGGCAACACAATGCGCAGCGGGTAATGGATGAAGACAAACGTGGGCTTGTGCTGGCGCAGTTCGGCTTCAAACCAGTTCAATTGCTCTTCGCCAAGGCTGCCTTTACCCTTGGCGTAGATTTGGGAGCCGGCCTTCCAGGTATCGCCGAGGAAATTATTCAGGTGTACGAATTTGAAGCCGTTGTGCTCCACCGCGTAATACGGTTTTAGATTGAACTTTCGGCGGAATAGCTCGTGCGATTGCTCGCGCGTCACTTTTGGGACTGCGTAGTCATGGTTGCCGAAACCGGCATGAACAGGCATCGCGAAGGCATCGGTCAGTTCCTTCGCGCGGTCGACGCGGGTCTTATTCTGGAAATAGAAATCGAGGTCGGTGGAAGGGTAGTTATGAAAATAATCACCCACCAGAAACGTCAGATCCATCTTCGGAGTAACGGCATTCAAGAAATCCCGCGTCCTGGTCAAACGCTCGGTAGTTTTGAAAATGGACTCGGTGTCTTCCGGGCTGCCCTCCGGCCCCGTATAGAAGTCGTCGATGATGTGGCTATCGGCGATGACAGCGAAGTAGAACTTCCCACTGCCGGGTTCGGCATCCAACAGCCGGGGACCGGCGAGGGACAGAAGTCCCCCACCGGCTGTGAACAGAAATTCTCTGCGGTTCATTAGCCTCTCCGTTAGAACAACAGCTTCAGGCCAAACTGCATTTGCCGCGCTGGATAGGTGTTCGTGATGGATCCGAAGCCGCCGCTGGAGCGGTTACCGTTCGGCGGTCCGAAGTTGGTGCGATTGAGGAGATTGAACGCTTCGCTGCGGAAAGAGAGTTTGAAGCGCTCGGTGAGCGTGAAGTCCTTGTGCAGGCCGAAGTCCAACTGATAAAGACTGGGCGCGCGCACGGTGTTACGGCCCGCATTGCCGAAGGGTTGACTGCGATCCGTGGGAATGACGACGGTCGCAGAATTCAGCCAGTGCTGTACTGTCCGCTGCGATTCTGGCAGAATCGGGTCGCCGGTGAGATTGGGACGATAGTTGGGCGAACCACTCACCTGGAATGTGGAAGAGGGGCTGTAGGTGAGGTTCACCGGGCTCCCACTATTCATCGTATTGATCGCGGTGAGGCGCCAACCGCCCAGCAGAACATCGGTAGGCCGGTTCCAGGAGCCGCCGAACTTCTTGTCATGCCCGAAGGGCAGATCGTAAACCGCGGTCAGCGTATCGTTGAATGGCTGGTCGTAACCGCCGAGCCCCTTCTCATGGCGCAAGTCGGCATAGTTCACCCGAGAGTTATCGCCGTTATTCGCTTCCAGGTGACCGCTGGCGTTATCCAACGCCTTCGACCACGTGAACGAATTCAGCAAATAGATCCCGCTACTGAACCGCTTTTCCACTTTGGTCTGCAGAGCATGGTAGGTGAGGTATCCGCCGCCCCAGGCGATCTGAATGAGGCCAAACTGCTGGATGGGACGGCGGGCCTGCAGGCTGGCGTTCTCTGTCGCGCCGTTGGGACGAGCCTGATTGTAGTCGCCGAGAATCATCAGGCCCACTCCGCGCGTACCGACGTAACCAACATCGAGCACCAGGTTCTTCCACAATTCACGCTGTACGGTGAAATGCCAGGTCTGAATGTAGCTGGTCTTGAAGTCGGAGGGGATGTAATTGGCGCGAACATTGATCTGCTTCACGTTGGCGACTGAGAGGAAGTTATCCGGGTAGCCCTGCTGTGTGGTGCGGAAGCAGGTACCTGGCGCCTGGGAGGTGCTGGTGCAGAGCGGTAAACCACTGGACCCGGATGACGGCGCCAACTGGTCAATACTCGGGTTCACAATGTTTGGCAAGTTGTAAGCCAGCAGATTCTCGCCGCCCATACGATTGAAGTTGATGTAGCTGATACCGTACGCGGTACGGATGACCGTCTTCGGATTGAGGGTCCAGGCCAAGCCCACGCGAGGCGCGAAGTTATTGCGGTCCGGCTTCACCAGTCCGCGGTCATAGGCGCCGCCGTCCTTTGCTTGGACAAGGGTGTTCGTTGCTGGATCGTAGTTAGAGAGCTTGTTGGTGTCGAGATACTGCGGAGTGGAGTACTCGTAGCGCAGACCCAGGTTCAGCGTGAGGTTTCGAGAGACTTTCCAATCGTCCTGGACGTAGAAGAAGTTCATGCGCTGCAGGTAGTTCACGATGACGGCGTTGTTCGACTGATAGTTGCTGCGAGCGCCAAAGAGGAAGTCCGCCACATACTGCTCATTGTTGGAGGACGAACCGGGAACCTGACTGAACCGGCCGGCGTAGGTATCGCCGCCCGCCTTCGGATTGAAATCGTCGATCTGAATCTTCAGCGCCTGCATCTCCCAGCCGGCCTTCAAACTGTGCTTGCCCAGCAGGAGTGAGTAGTTGACCTTAGGGTTGATGACGGTGGGATTCTGGAATTGCGGATTGCTGCCCTGCACACCCAGCCCTGTATAGCCGTTGATCGATTGACCGTAGAGACCGCCCGTGTAGCGCGGATCCGTCGGATAGTTCGGGAAGCCAAACTTCGAAGCCAGGCTCGGCGTTCCGACGAACCAGGGCGTCTTGCCGGCATCGGTGTGAGAGGCGCCGAAGCGGAACTCCAGCACGCTGCGGGCGCTGACAGTGTATGTGGCGCCACCGAGTATCTGCCAGCTCATCACACGGATGTTGCCATTGCTGTTGCCGCCAGCCAATCCAGGGATGGACGCCGGAACCTGAATGTTCTGCAACCTGTGACTGTAGCGGCCTTGAAAGGTGAGTTTGTCGCTTACGCTGTGGTCGTAGCGGATATCCCCTTTATCCGTTTCCGTCGGCTGTTTGGGCAGGGTTTGAAGGTTATTGCTGATCCCGGGAAGGTTCGGAGCGGGCAACTCGGCGAACACGGCAGCCGCGAAGGGGCTAATCTGCGCGGCAGGAATCTTGCCGTCGCCAAAAACTTCACCGGTCAGCGGATTGCGAATCGGTCCGCTCATGATGCCGGCGCGCTGGTTGAGAGTCGGGATGGTAGCGAACGTCACGGCCGATTCAGTGCGGCGGAAGCCTTCGTAGTCGGCGAAGAAGAAGGCTCGGTCCTTACGGATCGGGCCGCCGATGGCAGCGCCATATTGATTCTGGATGAGCGTCGGTTTCTGGTTTAGCAAAGGCTTGAAGAAGCCCGTCGCATTCAGCTCTGTGTTGCGCAGAAACTCCCACGCTGCGCCATGAAACTGATTGGTGCCGCTCTTCACGCTGACGTTGATGATGGCGCCCCCGGCGCGTCCATACTCGGCGCTGTAGCTGCTGGTTTCCACCTTGAACTCCTGCACAGCGTCCGGCGAGAGTTGCGCCACCTGATTGGTGAAGCCTTGGTTGGAAGTGCCGTAGAAGTTGTTGTCCACGCCGTCGATCATGAAATTGTTCTGGCTGCTTCGCATGCCGTTCACGTTGAACGAGGCATCGCGCGGCGGAATTCCGTAAGCAAGGTCGGACTTGCGGACGCCCGGAACAAGCAAAGCCAAGTCGGCGTAGGAACGGCCGTTCAGTGGAAGATTTACAATTTGCTGATTGCTCACCACAGTGCCGCGCGAACTGTTGTCGGTCTCCAGTTGCGCCACTGCGGCATCAACAGTGACGATCTCCGCCACATCGCCAACCTGCAGATCGAGGTCTACACGCTGCCGCGCATTGACACTGACGGAAAACTCTTCCGCTGTCGATTTCTTGAAGCCCTTGGCTTCGGCTGTTACCCGGTAGCGGCCAATCTTCACATTCACGAATTGGTAATCGCCGGCATCGTTGGTCAGCGTGGTCTGTGCGACGCCGGTAAGAGCGTTTGTAAGAGTAACGGAACCAGTGCCAATGGCGAGTCCGGAAGAATCGCGGACGGTGCCAAGCACGGTCGCCGCGTCGAATTGGGCAAAGGCTGAAGTTGACAGTAGCGTCATCAGGCAGCCCGCCTGAAGAAGCGCGGATAGATACAATTTACGTGTAGTCATAATTGAGAGAACGGTCTGAAGCAGAATGGCAATTTCTAGGAATACCATTCGACCGACAACACACCGTGAATATTGCCTTACGAATCGATGTCAGCAGCAGGACCGGCGCAAAGCGTACACTGTAAAATTCGATGGAGGGCAAACCCCTGTGAGATGGACTACCCTTGTCTTGGCGCTGTGTACGGTGTCGGCGGCGTTTGCCAGCGACCTGCAGACCGATTTGCGGCTGCGGCGCGGCCGGCTGATGGAGCAACTGGGACCACGCACCCTGCTGGTGGTTCGTAGCGCGCCCGAGCGCACCTACTCGCTCGACATCGAGTACGAGTACCGGCAGGACAGTAACTTTTACTATCTGACGGGAATCGACCAGCCGGAAAGCATTCTCGTCCTCATGCCAGGCAATCGCCAGCGCAAGGAGATCCTCTTTGTACTGCCGAAAGATCCCGTCCGCGAGCACTGGACAGGGCGACGTCTTGGATTGAAAGAAGCCACCGCGCAGAGCGGCATTGAGACCGTCTACTCAACCGCTCAGTTCACAAGATTCTTAGAGACCATCCTCTCCGGCCGGCCTTACGCCGCCGCGCCTGGATTAGCCGACGATGGCGAGTACCGTACATTCCTCACCGCAGTCACCAATGGCGAGGCAAGACTGGCCACGGTGGCCGGGGAACGGCCCACCATCGATGGCCCGGTGAGCCCGGCGATGGAGTTTGTAAACAAGCTGCGTGATCGGTTCCCCGGATTTACCGCTACAGACGCCACCCGGCAGATCCATGATCTACGCCAGGTGAAGTCAGCTTACGAACGGTCGCTACTGGAACGGAGCGCGGAAATCTCGGCAGAAGCGCATCTGGCAGGCATGCGTGTCGCCAAGTCCGGCGCCCACGAATATGAAGTGAAGGCCGCCATCGAACAGGTGTATCGCGCTCGCGGCGCGCTGGGCTGGGGTTATCCCTCTATCACAGGCAGCGGCCCCAATGCGACCATTCTGCATTACTCCAAAGCCGGCCGGCAGATGGATTCCGGCGATCTGATGCTGGTGGATGCGGCGGCAAACTTCGACTACTACACGGTGGACATCACTCGAACGTACCCCGTAAACGGTAAGTTCAGCCCGCTACAAAAAGACATCTATTCCATCGTGCTGCGCGCCCAGGACGAGATGATCAAGGCTACAAAAGCAGGAGTATGGACCCGCGACGTGCACCGCGCGGGGGTGGATGTGATCAAGGAAGGCCTGCTGAAACTTGGCCTCATTTCCGATAAGTCCGGTGACCAATACAAGATGTGGTACACGCACGGTAGCGTTCACTACATCGGCATCGACGTCCATGACGTCGGCGACTATGAGAAGCCGCTGGCGCCCGGTCACGCCTTCACCATGGAGCCCGGCATCTACGTGCGCGAAGAAGTGCTGGACAGTCTGCCTAAGACCGTGGAGAACGCGGCGTTGATTGAGAAGATCAAGCCGGCAGTGCAGAAGTACAACGGAATCGGTGTCCGCATCGAAGACTCCTTCGTGTTGACCGAAAGCGGCCTCAAGCGTCTGTCGGCAAAGGTGCCGCGCACAATCGAAGAGATCGAGGCGTCGCTGGCTCAGCGATAGCGAGCCGTGAGGGCAGCGCGCGCCGCCAGGGCCGCTTGTTCGGCTTCCTCTACGGTTGCGGCAAGCGCCGTAAGGTGACCCATCTTACGCCCCGGCCGCGCTTCCAGCTTTCCGTAGAGATGGATCTTTACGTCGGGTAAAGCCGCTGCCGCCGGCCAATCGGGTTCTCCATCGTGCCATAGATCGCCCAGCAGGTTGGCCATCGCGGCAGGGCGCAACAGTTCCGTCGAGCCCAACGGGAGACCGCAAACGGCTCGCAACTGCTGTTCGAACTGGCTCGTGATATGGGCGTCCACAGTGAGGTGACCTGAATTGTGCGGCCGTGGCGCCAGCTCATTGATCAGCAGTTGGCCGCCCGGCTTGAGAAAGAACTCGACGCATAGCACGCCGACTACATCCAGCTTCTCCACAACGATGCGCGCCATTTCAACCGCATCGTTTAATACGGCCGGGCTGACCCTCGCCGGCGCCACCGAGACATCCAGAATATGCCGCGAATGCGCGTTCTCAATCACCCCATAGTGCGCAAACGAACCGTCGATGGCGCGTGCGGCGACAACGGAAACCTCTTTTTCAAATTCAATAAATCCTTCGAGCACTGCCTCCGCCGGGCCGACGGCCGCCCAAGCCTCCGCCGCCTGCGCGCTCGAGTTCAGTGTGAACTGGCCTTTGCCGTCGTAACCAAAATCGGCTGACTTCAGAACGGCGGGCGTCCCCAGTTCCGCCAGTGCGGCGTGTAAATCCGAGAGCGAACGGACGGCACGAAATGGCGCCACCGGCAATCCCGCCGCAGTCAGAAAGGTCTTTTCCCGCAAGCGCTGCTGCGTGGTATGCAGAACGCGTCCGGCGGGCCTCACGCTGGCGTACTCTGCGGCGGCATCGGCCGTCGGCAAAGGCACGTTTTCAAACTCGTAAGTGACTACGGAGACATGGCGCGCAAAGTCGCGCACAGCATCCAGGTCGTCGTACGGCGCTTCAATCTCAACATCGGAAACCTGCCCCGTGGGCGTGTCGCGATCGGGTGAAAACGTGTGGACCCGGTAACCCATGCGGCGCGCTGCGATCGCGAACATACGGCCCAGTTGCCCGCTGCCTAGAACGCCAATGGTAGACCCGGGAAGGACGACTCTCGTCACGGCAGGGAGTCCCTGCGCACCGCGTCCGCCTGTTGTTTGCGGAAGTGGCGCAGGCGGTCGCGAAGAGCGGCGTCATGGTTGGCAAGGATCGCCACGGCGAGCAGACCGGCATTGGTGGCGCCGGCCTTGCCAATCGCCACCGTCGCCACCGGCACACCACCCGGCATCTGCACGATGGAGAGCAGCGAATCCAATCCGTTCAGCGCCTTGGATTGCACCGGCACGCCGATCACGGGGACCAGTGTGTTTGCCGCCACCATGCCGGGCAAATGCGCGGCGCCACCCGCGCCCGCGATGATTACCTGAAGACCGCGCGATTCGGCGGTCTTCGCATATTCCACCATGAGATCGGGCGTGCGATGGGCGGAAACGACGCGGCATTCATGCGGCACGCCCAAGGCGGTAAGTATCTCATCGGCGTGCGTCATGGTGTCCCAATCGGACTTACTACCCATAATCACGCCGACAATCGGAAGTGGATTGCTCATTGACCCTAGCTAACCGAGTAGGCCGCCTTGCCGTCGAAATTGCACAGCGTTTCGGTTTTAATGAGGTCGTAGCCCGCGTCCACAATGCGGCGAAGAAGATCGATAACCTCGACTTGACTACAGGCGCCGCCCGATTTGGAGAGGTAGCGCATGCGCCAGTGATCGCAGATCAGGGTATCGGGGAAGCCGTCGGGATAGATCTTCACGCCGCGATTGCTGACCATCGTGAGGTTGAAGTCGGCGCCACCCAGTTTCTCCATCACTGGGCCGACCTCCTCCGGTTTTCCGTCTTCAATATTGAGGAAGACGTCACAGCCCACCAGTTCCTTCTTCTCCTTCGGCACGCCGATGCCGGCGTCGTTGGACATCACCTGCGACGGCCCGGCCTTGTACTCCACGGTCTTTAACGTTGCCGGCTTCTGACCCAGACGGTCAACCACGGCCTGCGCGAACTCGCGCGTGCCCACCTTCTCTTTGCTCACGCCCTCGGCGAAGATATCGTAGGTGTGAACGCCGTCTTCCAAAGTCTTTAACCAGGCGTTGTGCACCAGACTGGCAACGTCCGGCTGGTTGATGTGAACCAGCATCAGCACTCCTCCCAGCAGCAACCCGGAGGGATTGGCGAGATTCTGTCCCGCGCGGCGGGGAGCAGATCCGTGAATCGCCTCGAACATCGCGTACTTCACGCCAATGTTGGCTGAGCCCGCCAAACCGACCGAGCCCGCGATCTGGGCAGCGACGTCGGAGAGGATATCTCCGTAGAGGTTGGGCATCACAATGACGTCAAATGCCTCCGGTGTATCCGCCATTTTGGCGGCGCCGATATCCACGATCCAATGCTCATTCACAATGTCGGGGTACTGGCCGGCTATTTCGTCAAAGACCTTATGGAAGAGACCATCGGTCATCTTCATAATGTTGTCCTTGGTGAAACAAGTGACTTTCTTGCGATTGTTGCGCCGCGCGTATTCAAACGCATAACGCACAATCCGTTCGGAACCTGGCCGGCTGATCAGCTTCAGGGTCTGATAGACCTCTTGCGTCTGGCGGTGTTCGATACCGGCGTAGAGATCCTCTTCGTTCTCGCGCACGATTACTACATCCATCTTCGGATGCAGCGTATCCACATACGGGTGGTAGGCCACGCACGGCCGCACGTTGGCATAGAGGCCAAGCATCTTGCGCGCGGTGACGTTCAGGCTCTTGTACCCGCCGCCCTGGGGCGTGGTGATCGGGGCCTTGAGGAACACTTTCGTGCGGCGCAGCGACTCCCATGCGGAAGGTGCGATTCCGGCTGTGTTACCTCCCAGGTATACTTTCTCGCCGATTTCGATGGTTTCAATATCGATGCGCGCGCCGGCTTCCTTGAGAATATGGAGCGTTGCCGCCATGATCTCCGGACCGATACCGTCGCCGTGCGCCACTGTGATAGGAGTGTTGGTTGCCATACAAGTAGAATTTATTACCGTATCGTGTTTGGAGGACGCGGAGCAAGGGTCCCCTCCGCTGTCCCCCTCAGCACTCAGGCTGTACACGGTTGAAAAAGCGGGCGCGTTTGCCCAACCTGTACTCGTCCCGGCATGAAGCCGCACCTTTTCGTTAGGTTGGATCATCTTAATTCGAGTAAGCGACCGAATTGGAGGATCTGTTCTCTTGAACCCGCCTTATCTGACCCGCTGGATCTTTGGATTGACTGTTTTCAGTGCCGGCCTCTTGATGCCGGGATGCAAATCGGAACCGGTCAAGGGAGCAGGTGCACCCCCGCCTATTCCAGTGACGATTACGACTGTGAAGGCGGAAGAAGTCCCCGTGACGGCGGACTTCGCTGCCCAGACCTATGCCCGCGACACTGTGGATGTCCGCGGCCGCGTGGCGGGCTACGTCGAAAAATGGCTGTTCCGCCCAGGTTCTGAAGTGAAACAAGGCCAGGTGTTGTACGAACTCGACGTCAGACCGTACCGGGCCAGCGTCGATCAGGCGCGCGGCTCTCTGCGTCAGAGCGAAGCCGACCTGCAATTTGCGAAGCAGCAGGTAGCATTGCTGCAGGCTCAGGCCAACCTCGCCGTTGTGCAGTCTGCCCTGGTGAAGGCACGCCAGGACTATGAGCGCGTGAAACCGCTGGTGGAAGCCGACGCGTCTTCGAAACAGGATCTCGACGCGGCGACAGCCGCCTTAGCCGCTGCCGAGGCCAACGTCAATGCCAACAAGGCAAATGTGGAGCAGGCCGGGCTCTCCACCAAAACCCAAATCGATTCCAACGCCGGCAAGGTGGAAGCACTCAAAGGTGCGCTGACGAATGCCGAGTTGAATTTAGATTACGCCGTAATTCGCGCCCCCATTAGCGGACGCATCGGCGATTCGCTCACTCCTGTGGGCGGTCTGGTGACGCCGACTTCGGCGCAGCCCCTTACTACCATCGTGCCGCTTGATCCCGTGTGGGTTCGATTCAAGGTGACCGAGTCCGACTATCTACGGTGGTCGGCGCACGGCGGCACCCCGGCCAACGTTCCCATCACGCTCTTGCTTGCCGACGGTACCGAGTACGCGGAAAAGGGCCACATCGAAAACACGCTGAACCAAATCGATCCTCGCACTGGAACCCTGGAGTTGCAGGCGCGCTTCCCAAATCCCCACCGGACACTGCTGCCCGGTCTATTCGGGCGGGTTCGCGTGCAAGTGGATAAACGATCCAATGCGCTCTCCGTCCCGCAAAAGTCGGTCCAGCAGCTACAGAGCCTGCAAAGCGTCTACGTGGTGGACTCACAGAACAAGGTCCAGACTCGTGTCGTAACGCCCGGACCAAGAGTGGGCGAAAACTGGTTGATTGAGAAGGGCTTGAATCCAGGCGACCGTGTCATTGTCGATGGGTTGTTGCGGGTGCGCCCCGGCGCTGTAGTGGCGCCCACCCCGTATAAGGGCGACTAACAGGATATCGACATGGCAAAATTCTTCATTGACCATCCGGTCTTCGCCATGGTTATCGCCATCGTTACGGTGATTCTTGGCGTCGTCGCAATTCCCGGTCTCCCCGTGGCCAGCTACCCCGAAGTAGTGCCGCCAGTGGTGCAGATCACCGCACAGTATTTAGGTGGTAATTCGCAGGATTTAGAGAAGACGGTCGCGCAACCCATCGAAGAACAATTGGTGGGGCTCGACGGCATGCTGTACTTCCTTTCGGCCAGCTCGAACGACGGCTCCATGACCATATCGGTCACCTTCAAACTCGGCACCAATCCCGATATCGCCGCCGTCCAAACGCAAAATCGTGTCAACGTGGCGCTGCCCCGCCTGCCTGCCGAAGTACAGAGGCAGGGCGTGACGGTGAAGAAGGTCTCGAGCGCGTTCCTGATGGGCATCAGCCTCGTCTCTACCGACAGTCGCTACGATTCGACGTTCCTCAACAACTATCTCCAGGTGAACGTCCTGAACCAGGTGGGTAGCGTCGAGGGAGTGGGCGAATCGCGGCTGACCAGCAATCAGATCTACTCTATGCGCGTCTGGGTCAACCCCGACAAAATGGCGAAGCTAGGCGTCACGGCTACCGACGTGAGTAACGCCATTCAAGCGCAGAACCGGCAAAACCCCGCAGGCGCCTTTGGACAACCGCCAAATCCGCGGGGGACAGCTTTTCAATACGCGGTGACGGCTCCTGGACGACTGGTGACGGCGGAGGAGTTCGAAGATATCGTCATCCGTGCCAATCCCGACACATCCCTCCTTCGGGTGCGCGACATTGGGCGAGCCCAACTCGGTCTGCAGACCTATAGCGGCTTTAGCCGGGTAGACCAGAAACCATCCGGCAACATGATCATCTTCCTCTCTCCCGGCGCAAACGCGGTGGAGACGGCGAACCAAGTGAAGAAATACATGGAGACGGCGAAAGCCAGCTTCCCTCAGGGAATGGATTATCTAGTCTCCTACGACGCCACGATGTTCGTGCGTGCGGCCATTCAGGATGTTCTCCAGACGTTGCTGGAAGCCATCGCGCTGGTCATCCTGGTTGTGTTCATCTTCCTGCAGAACTGGCGCGCCACACTGATCCCGCTACTAACCGTCCCGGTGGCCGTGATTGGCACCTTTGCGCTTTTCCCTCTTCTGGGCTTCTCCATCAACATGACCAGCATGTTCGGCCTGGTGCTTGCGATCGGCATTGTCGTTGACGATGCCATCGTCGTGGTAGAGGCGGTGCAGCATAACATCGACAACGGTATGTCGCCGCGCGACGCTACGGTCAAGGCTATGGAAGAAGTGTCGGCGCCTGTTGTCGCCATCGCTTTCATTCTGGCCGCTGTGTTTATCCCAGTGGCCTTCCTGGGCGGCATCAGCGGACAGATCTACAAGCAGTTCGCTCTAACCATTGCCGTCTCGGTGTTGCTCTCCGCGTTCAACGCACTCTCTCTCAGCCCGGCGCTCAGCGTACTCCTGCTGCGGCCTAAGAGCACCAAGAAGACCATTCTCGACAAACCTTTCGACAGTTTCAACAAGGCATTCAATTGGACTAAGAGCCGCTACATGACCGGCGTCGGTGGCCTGATCCGCCGTCCCGTGCTCGCCTTGGCCGGGCTGTTCTGCTTCTGGATCGCCACAGGCGCCATCTTCAAGGCGATGCCAACCGGGTTCTTGCCCGATGAGGATCAAGGTGCGTTCTTTGTCGCAGTCCGCCTGCCCGACGGCGCCAGCACGGAACGAACCGACGCCGCCACAAAGAAGATCGAACAGCTGGTTGCAAAGATGCCGGGCGTGGTCGGCCTCTTCACTCTCGGCGGCATCGATATCGCTACTCGCGTCAACAGCTCCAACGTCGCCACGCTCGTGGTGCGATTAAAACCGTGGGAGGAACGCAAAGAGGCAAACGAACAGTTAGCAGCCATCCTGGCCAATTCCCAACGTGAGTTCGCCAAAGTGCCAGAGGCATTCACGTTCTCATTCGGATTGCCGCCCATCCTCGGCCTCAGCACCACAGCAGGTTTTCAGTATGTCCTCGAGGATCGCTCGGCTAGCGACATACAAACGCTCGCCAAGGCCGCCGACGTGATCATCCAGGAGGGACGCCAACAACCGGCCATTGGCAACATCATCAATACGTTCCACCCTGACGTGCCGCAGTATAAAGTCGACGTTGATATTTCGAAGATTCAGACTTTGGGTATTCCCGTATCCGACGCCTACAACACCTTGCAAACGTTCCTGGGCGGACTGTACGTGAACGACTTCAACGCGTTCGGAAGAACCTGGCAAGTACTGGTGCAGGCCGAACCGGAGTTTCGCGATCAGCCGGCCGATATCGCGCGCTTCTATACGCGATCGTCAGACGGCAACATGGTGCCGCTGGCCACACTCACCAACGTCAAGGCGACCTCCGGACCTGACGTTGTCTATCGCTACAACCGCTACCGCGCCATCCAGTTGCTGGGCGCCCCTAAGCCTGGCTTCAGCAGCGGTCAGGCAACGCAAGCCATGGAAGACGCTTCAAAGACCGGCCTTCCCCCTGGCTTCGGCTACGAATGGACCGGAACAACGTATCAGGAAAAAGAAGCGCAGGGACAAGAGGGCGTCATCTTCGGGTTCGCCGGAGTTCTGGTATTCCTCTTCCTCGCCGCCCTTTATGAAAGCTGGTCCATTCCGTTCGCAGTAATCATGGCCGTGCCCCTGGGTCTGTTCGGCGCGTTGGCGGCCGTGTGGCTGCGATCGTATCCCTACGACATCTACACCCAGATCGGTATCGTCACCCTGATCGGCTTGGCGGCAAAGAACGCGATTTTGATTGTCGAATACGCGCGCATGAGACGGGAACAAGGGCACTCGATAGTGGCCTCTGCCAAAGAGGCGGCTGAACTCCGGTTGCGACCCATTCTGATGACGTCGTTCGCATTCATTTTGGGCGTAGTGCCGCTGGCGATTGCCGTCGGCGCCGGCGCAGCTTCTCGCCGTTCTCTGGGAACAGCCGTGTTCGGCGGCATGAACGCGGCCACGCTGCTGGCGATCTTCATCGTGCCGGTGCTCTATGTTGTTGTCGAACGATGGTCGGAAGGAAAACAACCGGCAGAGGAAACTTCGTCCGCTTCACCGGAGGTGGTGGCATGAGAGCGCGTATCCTCGCGGCACTCGCCCTAACGCTCGCCGGTTGCACCCTGGGCCCGAACTACAAGCGGCCCACTGTAGCCGCGCCGCCCACGTTTCGCGGTCAACAAACGCCGGAGACCGAACCGTCCTTGGCCGACTCGAAGTGGTTCGATCTGTTCCAGGATGAGCAGTTGAAAAGCCTCGTCAAGACGGCCTTAGAACATAACTTCGACGTCGCCATTGCAGCCGAACGCGTGGAGCAGGCGCGCCAGCAGTACGGCATCGCGCGCGCCAATGAATTCCCCTTCCTCTCCGCGCAGGCCGGTCTCACCACCCAAAGGCAGTCCTCAGTTGGTTCGTTCCGCTTTATTCAAAAGGGAACCGATTTGAGCGCCACCTACACACAAGCCGGCGCTGCCGTCACCTGGGACGTCGACCTCTTCGGCCGTCTGCGCCGTCTGCGGGAATCCGCCCGCGCCCGCTACCTCGCCACAGAAGAGACCAAACACGGTGTAACCGTTGCCCTAATCGGCGACGTGATGACGTCTTACTTCCTGCTGCGCGAACGCGACCTCGAACTTCAGATCGCCCGGCAAACCCGGGACGTTGCCAATGACAGTGTCCGCCTGGTGAATCTGCGGCATGACCGCGGCGTGGCCACCGGCCTCGATGTGCATCAGGCGGAGCAACTCCTGTACACGGCGACTTCCCAGATTGCCTCCACAGACAAGGACATCCGGCAAACGGAAGATGCGTTGAACCTCCTGTTGGGCCAAGCCCCGGGCGACATCGCGCGCGGCAACAAACTCGAAGAGTTTAAGATGCCTCCGCAGCTTGCGGCGGGATTGCCATCGAGCCTGCTGGAGCGCCGCCCCGACATCCGCGCCGCCGAACAGAATCTGATTTCGGCCAACGCACAAATCGGCGCCGCCAAAGCCATGTACTTCCCCGATATCAGCCTTACCGGGTTCCTCGGGGGACAAAGCCGGCAGCTTACTAACCTGTTTACCGGTCCCGCGCGTTTCTGGACAATTACTCCTTCGGGAACCTTGCCCATCTTCAATGCCGGCCAGGTTCGGGCCAATGTGCGCCTCACCGAAGCACAGCAGCGTGAACTGCTGGTCACTTACCAAAAGACCATCTATGGCGCGTTCCGCGATGTGTCAGACGCGCTCGCTGCCTACCAATACTCCGGCGAACAACTGACTGAGCAGCAAAAGCTGGTGACGGCGCTATCCGAGTCCACACGTCTTTCGGAATTGCGCTACAAGGGTGGACTGGACAGCTATCTGCAAGTGCTCGATTCGCAGCGCAAT
This sequence comes from Bryobacteraceae bacterium, assembly GCA_039934475.1. GTDB lineage: Bacteria > Acidobacteriota > Terriglobia > Bryobacterales > Bryobacteraceae > JBDTMC01. The sequence goes on from JBDTMC010000024.1 coordinate 25,137, forward strand.
CTATTCCGCGGCCAACTGACCCTCGCCCAATTGCGGCTACAGGTGATGACATCCTACGTGCAGTTATACCGCTCACTGGGCGGCGGCTGGCAATAAACAATCACGGCGTGCGCTGACGAAGCCGCTGACGCAGTTGCAGCGTTTCCAGGCGGTGACAGCGAATGCAGAGAGTGCGAATGTTCTCCAAGTCGCACTCTCCCCCGCCTTCCGCCACCGCAAGAATGTGATCGGCGTCCCACAGTGTTTTCCGCATTAGGGATTTCAGCCCCCAATGTTCCAACAATTTGCGCCGGTGGCCGCCTCGGGCGCGCTTCACGTCCAGCCACGCAATGCGCGCATCTACTTTGCAGAGCGCGCATACCCCGCGGTCGCGAGCCAGCACTTCATCGCGAAGAAAACCCGGATCGGTTCTGAGACGCCATTCCCGGACGCAGTACTCCGAGCAAAACGTCTTCCGCCGCGAAGGAACTTCCAGCTGGCACCAGCGGCACAAGGCGCGCCCGTTCTCCCCCGTCGCGAGGCTACTCTTGTCCGCGAACCCTCCCGGCATTGTGCGTGAAGTACTCATGTCTCCGAATCAACAGAATAGCGAACCGGCCACCGCGGGCGTATAGTGTTCCCATGGCTATTGTGGCGATTTCGGGCCGCAAAGGCGGCATCGGCAAGTCGACGATTGCCGGAAATCTGGCGGCGGAGTTCGCCGCCATGGGACGCAACGTCGTCCTTCTCGACGCTGACCCCCAGCACAGCCTGAAGGCATGGGCCTCCCAGGGCGATGGAATACTCTCCACCTGTGTCGAAACGGTGGATCACGGCAATCCTGAGAGTTTGAAATCGAAAGTGAGGGCAGCTGCCAAGGAAGCGGATGTGGTGCTGATCGACACCCCTCCCGGTATGCCGGAGACCTCCTACCAGGCCGCGTTGCTGGCCGATCTTGTATTACTCCCGTGCGGCCCTTCACCCATGGACGTCTTCGCCATGAAGGACGCCCTGTCTCTGGCGCTGAAAGCCCGCGCGGTACGCCGCGCCAAGAAGCCGCGCATCCGCTTCGTGCCGTCCAAAGTCATGACGAATACGAATCTGGGCCGCCACATCGCCGAGACGCTGGAATCAATGGGTAAGAAAGTGCTGCCGCCAATTACACACCGCATCGTCGTGGCTGAGGCCGTAATGAGCGGTCTGACCGTACGCGAATACGCCCCCACTTCGCAGTCGGCGGCGGAGTTCGCCGAGCTGGCTAAGGCAGTCGACAAAATCGCCCGTCGCTGATTTCGTGTCGTGATATTTCCCGCACCCGCGCGTTCTCTAGCGAGGTGTTCATGTGCGGTTTCTAGCGACCTTGCTGCTGGCTTGGGCTTCGTATGCTTCCTCTACAAGCGGATCCTCCGCCCTCGTCGAACTGGCTGAGAGGGAGTACACCGTCGTTGCTCGTTCCGGCAATACCACCGTCCCGCTCCGAGTGGGAGCTTCGCGTATCACAATCACACTCCATACACTCTCTGTTCGCGCTTCTGACGGTACCCAATTCCCCGCGGAGTCCATCCTCTTTCCGGGCCCACCGATCGTTAGCGATCGGATTGGCCAGGAGCTGTCCGCGGGTTTCATCCCCGACGTCCGCATCCTAGCTGCGGCCTCCACATATCAGATCAGTGTTGAGGCGGAATGCCGAGAACTGGGCGGCCGATCGTTAACTCGGGTTCCACTCACTTTTCGATATGTTGTTAGCCCTTTGACCGCTCAACTGGATGGTGGTAGCAGCATCACCGTGGCTCTTTCCCGCGGGAACCCGTTCGGCCAAGCCGACAAAGTGTTCCGATTCCGTCTTGCCACTACTCCCGCGAACGCCTACCTCGGCGATGTGCGCGTCCAAGACAGCCCGCTCAGCGTGCCGGGAAGAGGCGGCAATGCCTATATCGCCGATGGCGCCGTCACGGGTGGGACATATTCAGAGAATGATCAGCAGATTACAGTCCGTATTAACGCTCCGGCAGGAGCCACTAAATTGACCGGCACCGTCCGCATCAGCAGCCCCGCTCTTCATTCGCCCGTTGAGGTGCCGGTGACGGTGCTTGTGAGGGACTGGCCAGTGTTCGCGTTGCTCGCCATACTGCTGGGTTACGCCGTCTCATGTCTGGTTACGCGCTGGAATCTGGAGAGGCAGCAGGAAGTTCTCAACCAGTTCCATCGTGCTCGTATTCTACAGGCCGTGAACGACTTATTCAGCGGCCAGGACCTGTTTCGGCGCGATACCTTTCAAAAAGTTCTCGATCTGATCCAAGAATCCGACATCGCCCGTGCAGCCCGAAATACCGCCTTGACGCGGGACCGACTTTTGGTCGCCGAACAGACGCTGGACCAGGTTCGCAATCTAATGAACGCGCCTCCCGCCGCTCTGTCACCCGCCAGTTTTAACGTCTCCAAAGTGACGTATAGCCCTTCTCTCCATCTCTACGACCGGTTCCTCCAACGCCCGGCGATCCTTCAATTTGCTGCCTTCTCCGCCACGGTCACAATAGCTTTTTGTCTCGTTTGGCAAAAGGCAACATTCGGAGGGCTGGGCGACTACGGTACGGCCTTTGCAAGCGCCGCCGCAATAGATCAGTCCATGAAAGCACTTGGACCTGCTCTCGCAAGATTTCGCGGAGCAGTCCGGTAGACTTGTCTGGACATTCAGACACAAGGTGTTTATACTTCTTGACCATCACTACTTACTGCCATGGATAAACCTAAAGACGTTACCTGCCTCCTTCGCAGAATCCGATTGGGTGATAAGGACGCAACCGAGGAGGCGTACCGCCTCCTTTACGGCCCGCTACACCAAATCGCAGCCATCCACATGAGACGTGAGCGCGACGGCCACATACTCCAACCCACCGCCTTAGTCAGCGAGGCATGCCTGCGCCTTCTGCGGCAGCACGGAAAGCAGTGGGAAAGCCGAACGCATTTCCTGGCAGTGGCATCCCTCGTTATGCGCAGGATCCTGATTGACTACTTCCGGAATGCTGATCCCCCAAGTGGCGAACTGGACCCGAACCACCCGGTTCCTCCTTCAAGGCGATTGGAATTCCTGGACCTGGACCGGGCACTCGACAAGCTTGCCGGAGTAAATCCCCGCTGCGCATTTGTCGTACAGATGCGCTTCTTTGGCGGCATGGGTGAGAGTGAAATCGCCACCGCCCTCGAAATCAATGTTCGTTCGGTCGTGCGCGACTGGACTTTCGCTAGAGCCTTTCTCGCAGCTGAGTTGGACCCGGGCTCCGGCAACGCCCCCGCGACCTCCGTTCGGAAGCCTCCCCTTGCACCGGTATCCGGCACCGGCCACGCGGTTCCATGAACCCCGAGTTCCAGGCTAGGGTCTACGAGCTTTTCAATGCCTGCAAGGATCTCTCATCCGCGGAGCGGGAGGTCCTCCTTTCTTGCGAGCCGCCTGAAATTCGTGCCGAAGTTTTTAGACTCCTTCAGTACCACACAGTTGGCGGTGAGAGCGTCATCGACTCACCGCTGGTCGAAACACGCCAGTTCTTGCAGCACGTCCTGGGTGGTGATCCTGTCTTCCGCGCGGGAGACGAACTTCTTGGGCGCTTCCGCATCCGCGAGTATCTGGGTTTCGGCGGCATGGGAGAAGTATACGAGGCCCTCGACACCCTGACCGGAGACACGGTCGCGCTAAAGACCTTGCGATCTCACTTTCTACAGAGTCCGATGTATTTGGAGATGTTTCAACGGGAGGTTCGCGAAGCCCGCAAGATCAATCACAACAACGTCTGCCGCATTCACGACGTCTTTCAAACACCCACTCGCTCCGGCCTCGAAGCTCCGTTCTTTTCAATGGAACTACTTCGTGGTGGAACGCTCTACGAAAGGCTGATCCAGGATGGTCCGTTTGCAGAGAAAGCCGCCGTCGCCATCGTCCGCCAAATCTGTTCCGGCCTCGCGGCCGCCCATCACGCAGGAGTCTTGCATCGCGATTTGAAGAGCGTTAACGTGATGCTGGCGGCGCGCGACGAGACTCCACCGCGCATCGTCATCGTCGATCTTGGTCTCGCCCGCGACGTACACGCTTCTCCTCCCACCGTCGCATCGTTGGAGGAGCCCTTCCTGCCTGGAACCTCGGACTACTTTGCCCCTGAATTGCTGTTGGGAATGCCGCCATCCGTAGCCACTGACATATTCGCGCTTGGCGTCCTGATCTTCGAATTGGTGACCGGGCACTATCCATTTGAAGCGCCAGTGCCAATGGTGTCGATTGCGATGCGACTGCAGATGCCACCCGCCTCGCCCCATAAATGGGCGCCCGAACTCTCTCTCCGATGGAAACGGGCAATTATCGCCTGTCTTAGTACAAAAGCGAGTCGACGGCCCTCCTCGGTCGAGAAGGCTTGCCGACTGCTGGACCCAGACTCCCGGCTACCATTTCCGCCTCTAGCGCCCTTTCTCGCTTCGCCACACTCCCGGCGCGTCTTCTTGCAGGGCGGCGCAACTGCGGCGGTACTTACGGGGGGAGGGATCGCCTATACCTTTTTTCGCAATCGTGCCCCTGCAACGGTCCTGTTGCAAGGTTTCGAGGTCAGTCCAGGTCATAAGACGATCGCCGGTGCGGCTGCGAACTTGTTGGCGGAAGCGCTTCGTCAGTCCCGCCACATCACGGTAACCACCTCATGGAAAGCCGGAGTGTCCGCATCCGTCAGTTCTTCGGATGCCGGCGTCAGTCAGTCCGGCGTGAAGTTTGCAGTAAGTGCTAGGATACTTCCGGCCGCCGGTAACGCCTATATTCTGGTTCCCCGATGGAGACCCACTGGAGTCCATCGCTGGACGGATCTGGAATCATACGAATTCACTTTGCAGGATCTCGCTCCCGCGCTGGACAAGGCCGCCGTGCAGATTCGTCGTGCCTTAGGAGAACCGGAGGAGCAAATCGAGGCACGCTCGGCGCCTCTCGACCCGCCGGATACTCTGTCGCCAGTCGCGTACGAATCCTACGCCTCCGCCTTGCACTGCAATTCAATCGGAGAATTCAAAGTGGCCTTGGACTTGGCCGAGATCGCCATTCGTTCCGATCCGTCCTTCGCCTTGGCCCACGTTCTTCGCGCCGGCATTTACTCCGCACTACGGGACGACGAAAACGGGTTTCTGGCGATGCAAAGTGCCTGGAACTTGCGCGACAAAGTTGGCGAACTCACCCGCCAGAACATCTATGCCCTCTATTTGTCACTCTGCGGAGACCAGGAAGGTTCCCTCAGTCGTAAACGCGTACTAACCGAAATGGCTCCTCGAAACGGGCGTCTACAGCAGAACCTCGCCCAGGCCTATAGCCTCGTGAACCGAATGGACGATGCGATCCGCCACGCACGGACCGCCGTGGAACTTGATCGGGACTCGGCATACAGCCGCATGATTCTGTCCGGAGTCCTGGCGCAAGCGGGTAGAGTCCCCGAAGCGAAGAAGGAGTTAGAAGCTTGGCCGATTGAAATGCGGCAAGCCAGCAGCGCCTACTATGATCTCAGTGAAGGATTTGCCCATCTCATGAATGCCGAGATCGACAATGCCCTGCGGGCATTCGATCACCAGAAATCCAATCACGTGTTTCGCACTGTGGTCGATCACTACAGGAGTACTGGGCTGCTGATCGGCGGTCGGCTGGCCGAAGCCCGCGAATTGATCGAAACCTGTATCGCCGCGGCCGTCGCCGAAAAGGATCATCAGACGGAAGACCTCCGCCGGTATTGGTTCGCGCAACTCGCTCTCATCGAAGGGCGAGTTGCGGACGCGCAGCAACAGGCCGCGATACTGGCCGACCGCAAAGCGTGGCCGCCCGGCCTCTTCGCGCTGCGCGCGGCAGCGGAAATCGCCTATTCGGCGGACGACTCCGTCATCCTCGACAAGGCGGAATTGAAGCTTCGTGCCATTGCTGCCGCCTATCCCAGCACACGGGTAGATACCATCGCCCTTCAAGCAAAAGGGCTCGCCAGTTTACGCCGCCGCGACCCGCGGGCCCTATCCTACTTGCGCGAGTCCTATTCGCGCTGGCCCGATCTATCGACAACCGCCAGCCTCGCCAACGCGCTATTCCAAGCCGGCCTGGTTCAGCAGGCCGCGCCCTTATTTGAAGAGATTGCCCTGCAACAAGGCACCGCCATTCGCTTTGACGGTGTACTCGTCTGGATTACCGCACTCGCTATGTCAGCCCGATCTTTTTCTGTCGCAAAAAACTGCGACCGTGCGCGTATATCACTGAACCGGTTCTTGCAGCTCTGGGGTCGCAACGACAGCATTGACTTAGTTCGCAACACTCTACATGACTGCCAATCCTGCCGGTTCTGAAAGTGATCAAAACTCATGAATCGCCTTTGGAAAGCCACCGCCCTGATGGCGGTGGATAATACTCTGCTTAAGACACTAAGTTCAGCGGCAGCCACCGTACACCACGCATCGCCCTTCCTCGAAATGCAGGAACAGCCCGATCAAACCGCGCTCGTAAAAATCCGAAATGCGTTCTTGGCAAAAGACAAGAAGCTTATGCTGTGTCTATTCGACCTCGCGGAAATCAACCGCTGGTTGAAACTCGACAAAGAGGTCGACCACAAATCGTTAGTCGCTTGTGGAACGGCGCTGAGCACAGTGCTGAGTTC
>JBDTMC010000025.1:0-31505 GCA_039934475.1 Bryobacteraceae bacterium
GTAACGACGGCTCCGGCCGGGCCTGTCGCGGGAGTGGTGATGTCGGCAGGCACGTGGATGCGGCTCGGAACGTACTGCTGATCCAGGTAAACTTGCTTCACCAACCCCGCCGTAAATTCCGCCGGATCGAAGTCGGTCAGGTCCTCCCAGAAAAACTCCCGCCGGTCCACGATCCGTCCGTTTCGCAAGTGGAACAGGTTCGCCGCCACCAAAGGCGGTTCGGCGTAATAGGCGAAGATGTCGTTGTCCTCGCCCTCGGCAGCCGCCATCTTCTGCCGCTCTTCCATCTCTTCAACGGTGCTGATCAGATCCCGCAGGCCCGCCGCTTCCTCAAACCGCATGTCTTCGGCCGCCCTCTCCATGCGTGCCCTGAGTTCCCGATTCAAATCCCGATGGCGGCCTTCCAGAAACAGCCGCACATCCCGGACACGCCCGGCATAGATTTCATCGGTAGTAAGACCCGCGACGCAAGGTCCCAAACAGCGGTGGATATGATACTGCAAGCACGGATGCGTATGCGTGCGGTTGAAGTCCACTTTGCACGACGGAATCTGAAAGTGCCGGTGAATGAAGTGAACCAGCCGGTGCGCCAGGTTCCCGGGGAAGTATGGTCCAAAGTAACTCGAGCCGTCTTTTCGCAACCGCCGCGTCACATACACCCGCGGATACTTCTCCCCGGTCAGCTTGATATACGGATAGGTCTTATCGTCACGGAGCAGGATGTTGAAGCGCGGTTTCCACTGCTTGATGAGGTTGTTCTCAAGGGCCAGCGCTTCCTTCTCGTTATCGACCATGATGTAGTCGATCTGCCGCGCTTCACTGATGAGCGTGCCGGTCTTCGAATCGGCCAGCCTTTCATCGGAGAAGTAGCTTCGCACGCGAGCCCGAAGATTCTTCGCCTTCCCGACATACAACACTTCCCCCGCCCCGTCTTTATAGAGGTAAACGCCAGGCAAAAGCGGAAGTTGAGAGGCTTGAACCCGTAAATCCATGGAGGGACCACCGCAAGCGGTGCGCGAAAGGCCTTCGCAGCACCATGGTCCCAGAACCGTCCGCCGTCACGCAAGCCCGGTGGCGTTGCGCTCAATCCGCCCAGAGCTCGTGCAGTTCGACAGTGATCTCCGGCTCACTCGTTCGCAATGCAGTCATGGCTTCTACCATCCCCCCACGGGTATACGCAAAGGCCCGCCGGCTTTGCGGATCAATTACCCACACAAACCCGACCCCAAATGCCAGGTAGTCAGCCAGTTTCTCCTGCACCCGCGACGCCCTGTCTTCCGGCGACAGGATCTCCACGCATAGAAACGGGGGTGAGGTGAACACCTGCTCCTCGGGCTCCGGACCCGCAACCACGCACAAATCGGGAACCCGGAACCGCGCGCCCGATACCCTTACCCGCTGCTCCGTGAAGACATGAATCCCCAACTCCCGCCGCCGCTGAAACAGCAGCGCAGCCAGTCTCACCTGAATCTTGCTGTGATCCTTCTCACCCACGTTGCGCTCCCACAACTCACCATCCACGTAGTCGCGGTCCGGGCTATAGTCGGTCGAAAGGTATTCCTCCACCCCGACCAGCATTCGAGACTCCATATGGAGATTATGGACCATCTGTCAAAACTCCGGAACCGCACCTGAACCCACCCGTCGCAACTCCGGGCCAACTTCGTCAGCGGCTCCCGCACAAACCGTCTGACCCTAACCGCGGATGCGGCATCACATCCCCCGCCGCTGCCGCCCCGCTGCTGGATTAGCCACGCCCGAAGCAAAGCTCAACTGCTTCAGGCTTTGAATCGGCTGATCTGAGCGTCAATCGCCCCCAGTACCTCGGGGGGAAGCAAAGCCTTCTCGTCCAATCGCTGCCACTCATCGACGGTTCGCCCGATGGTCTCCGCAACGATCCCAGAAACCCAATCCACGGCCAGAGCCGCCTTCTCGGCAAATCGACGGATGCGCTCCTCGTCGATGTCGAGCATGCTCCTGCTCCCACCAAACGTCAACGCTAGCTGGTCGCCGGGGATATACGGCGCCGTAGCCACCAGGTCATACGCCGGCGAGAGCACTGCGCTGCGCTCGTCCGGGTACAAGAGCGACCAGTTCTTCAGGTGCATGTCCCCATTGCCGGTAACCACGGAAAAGGTCAGCCGCCGGATGAACTGTTCGATACTGGCCGGCCCCGTTTCCGCCGCCAGCACCCTAGCGAGCATCGAATAACTCACTAACTTATACTTAGCCTCGGGGAACAAGCCAAATACCTGCGCAAAGTCTTCCATATGGATGCGCTGCCCGGAGTTCGTTCGGTCGAACCGCCGCAACGCAAGAGCCATACCCGGCAGGCGCGAGGCCTCCAAAGGCAAACCGCGAATTTCCCCTACCGGTACCAATCTCGCCTCAGGAACATGAATACCCGCGGCCCGCGCCAAGCGCAACATCAGGTACTCGTTCTCGGGTACGGCTGCAAAACTCAGCGATGGCAGTTTGACGATCCATGATCCACCAATTCCCTCGGCCGGTATGGTCAATCCGCCCGCGGCCTCCATTACGGCTGAGAACTTGAGTTGAATGCCCGCCAGCGAGAAGCGCAGCACACTCGCCTCGCGTGTGGCTGATCGCAACGTCGCGGACAGGTCATCTCCCAGGTCAGGCTCGCCGTACGGAGTAATCACGACTGCCCCGGGCAGATCCGCGCCCAGCGCCCCCAGCAGTAAGTACTCCCTCTCAGGGTTTACACCAGCCTGCTCGGACAGGTATGTCCGCAGGTGCCCCTCTGGAAGCAGATTGGAAAAAAAGGGAGGCACTCGACGACGCACCGGCTTCACACTCGAAACCAGATCGCCCTGCTGGTTCTTGTAAGAAAGACTCAGGGTTGAACGGGCTGGGTCGTCGAGATATGCCTGTTCAAATGAGAACAAATGCCTCTCTCCGGCAAGCCGGTTGATCACCCCGATTCGCTGCCCATGCAGTTGCACCGCGAGCGCCTGCCAAGGAGTTGGACCGCTACGCTTCAAGGTCGTCCTCCTCGTCTGGCTCATACATTGGACGAGAGTCTTCCTCCTGATCGCCTTCCCCCGCACGTCGAAAACTCCGTACGAGTGCCTCGATAGCCGGAACCAGCGGTCGAGGGATCAGCAGCAAATCAAGTTCAAGAATCCGCACCAAGTCAAGGAATGTATCCAAACGGGGAACTATCTTGCCGCCCTCGATCCCCGAGATATGTGCCTGCGGCAACCCCACCCGCCGTCCCAATTCCGCCTGGCTCCACCCACGCTTCCGGCGCGTCGCCACAATGTCCTTGCGCATGTCCTCAGGAACACGACCCAGCCTGATATGCGATGACATATAAATTCACCCTATCTATATGCTATCGTATATCAAACATCCGCAGGAACCCGCACCTGAAACGCCACCCGCCGCACCGCTTGCCCCTCCACCCCCCGCAACAATTCCTTCACCGTCTTGCCCAACACCGGATGCCGCAACGCGGGTGCCAGCTCCGCCAACGGCTCCAACACAAACCGTCTCACCCCTAACCGCGGATGCGGAATCACCAGCTTCGGCGTATCCATGGCAAACCGTCCATAGAACAAAATATCGATATCCACCGTCCGTGGACCTTTCGCAAGCCGCCGCTGCCGCCCCAACGCCTGCTCCACGGCTGACACCTTCGCCAGCAGTTGCATCGGAAACCACGCCGTCTCCGCCTCCACCACCAAATTCAGAAACCACGGCTGATCGGTCAAATCCTGCGGAGCCGTCTCATACACCGCCGAACACCGCCGCACCAACACTCCCGCCTCATGCAGCAAGTCCACCGCCCGCTGCAGGTGCGCCTCCCGGTCTCCCAGATTCGAGCCCAGCGATAAATAGACCGTCTTCACAAGTCCCTAGAACAAACTGTTCTGCATACCGCCCCCACGCAGCTTACGAGGCACACGGAAGTACTCAAACGCGCGATCCGTCGCCACCCGCCCGCGCGGAGTCCGGTCAATGAATCCAAGCTGCATCAAATATGGTTCGTACACTTCCTCAATCGTGTCCGCCTCTTCGTCAATCGAGGCCGCTACCGTATTCACGCCCACCGGCCCCCCGCCGTACTTCTCCAGAATCGTCAGCATAATCTTCTGATCGATCTCATCCAACCCATAGCGGTCCACTTCCAACAGGTCCAGCGCCGTGGTCGCTACCTTGATATCCACATGGCCGTCCGCCCGAACCTGGGCGTAATCCCGCACCCGCCGCAGCAGCCGGTTCGCGATTCGAGGCGTCCCGCGCGCCCGGCGCGCAATCTCCGCCGCTCCCTCGCCGTCAATCGTCACACACAGCAGCTTCCCTGACCGCAGTACGATCCGCGTCAACTCGGCTTCATCATAATGATTCAGCCGCAGCACCAACCCAAACCGCCCGCGCAGCGGAGCGCTCACCAAACCTTGCCGGGTCGTCGCCCCAATCGCCGTGAAATGAGGAACCGGCAGTGAATGCGTCCGCGCCCCCGGACCCGTCCCGATCAGGATGTCTACGCGGAAGTCTTCCAACGCCGAATAAAGCATCTCTTCCACATCGGGCAGCAGCCGGTGGATTTCATCGATGAAGAAGACCTGCTGGTCGCGGATGTTGCTCAGGATCCCCGTCAGGTCCAGTTTCTTCTGCAGAATCGGCCCCGATGTCTGATCGATCGACACCCCCAACTCGGCCGCGATGATATTGGCAAGAGTGGTCTTTCCCAAGCCCGGCGGACCATACAGCAGAACGTGGTCCAGCGCCTCGCCCCGCTTCCGCGCCGCCTCAATCGCAATCGACAGGTTCTCTTTGAGTTTGCTCTGTCCGGTGAAGTCCTCCAGCAGCCGCGGCCGCAGGCTTACTTCGAACAGCTTGTCTTCGTCCTGCGGTGCCGGCGAGACAATCCCCTTCTCCTTCATCAGCGCACCAACTCCAGCGCCCGCCGGAACAAGGGTTCAAATTCTCTCTGCGTGCCCTCCAGGCGCGCCTTGCGAACCGCTGTTTCCGCCGCCGCCCTCTGGCATCCCAGGTTCAACAGCGCCGACAAAACATCCTGTTCGATATCGCTCAGCACCACCACCGGAGCCGCCGCCGTCGAAGTAGCCGCCACCGCCGGACCAATCCCATCCAGCTTGTCCCGCAGCTCCAAAACCATGCGTTCCGCGGTCTTCTTCCCCACACCCGGAATCCGCACCAGCTTCGCCAGTTCCCCCGACCGGATCGCCCCCACCAACTCGTCCGTATGCAACCCGGAAAGCACCGTCACTGCCAGTTTCGGCCCGATCCCACTCACCCCGATCAGCTTCTCAAACAGCGCCTTCTCTTCCCGCGTCAGAAACCCAAACAGCGCGATCGCGTCTTCCCGGACGTGCGTGTACACCCGCAGCCGTACCTCAGCCCCGGCCTCCGGAAGAGATGTATAGGTGGATACCGGAATCGTGACGTCATACCCCACGCCACCCGCATCCACAATCACCTGATTCGGCTGCTTTTCCAGGACCGTCCCACGCAAATACGCAATCACTCGCCCATTATGCCACCCCGAACTGGAATGACGGCGAAACCAGAACTATATTTGCCGTCCCGCCAACTACTTACGCAAAAGAAGGCTCGAATCCGCCCTACGATCCGCAGTATTTTCAAGGGCTCCGCCTTGCCTAGTGGCTCTCCAGCGCAATAATCTGCGGTTGAACGTAGGTAAATGACACACTCCCCGTACCCATCAGGAAGTGGTTGTCGGCAATCACACCGAGAGTGGTCGCATACGCCGGGGGGAGCGGCGCTTCGCTCGGGGCCACCAGTCCGTCGTTGGCCTGTCCGCTGAGGCCTAGAAGCACCGGACCCGTGAGGGCGGTCAAGCTGTTACCCGTATAACTATTGCCCGCGAGGTAGAAGAAAGGGATGCCCGCCGCGCTAAAGATGGGGTCGAAAGTACTGCGGTACGTCTGTACATTAACCACTTTGAGGCTGGCCATGCCGGGCGTCAGCAAGCCGAGCGAATTTGCATACGGCTTGCCCGGACCAAAAGCCCAGTCGGCCATCTGTGAGCCTTGGTTCGGCGTGCCCAGCGTGAAAACCGCTTTGACAAGGGCGCGGATGGCCGGATACGTGGCCATCGCAAACTGCAAGTCCAATCCGCCTTTGGAATGGCAGATCAGGTACATCTTCCTAGTAGCAAAGTGCCGGGCCACTGTGGGGATAGTGTTCTTGACTACAATCCCGTTCACCGCAATGGTGTTATTACCGGGCGAGTTGTCGGCATTCGTGCTGATGAAAGCCGTCCGGTACCCGGCGTTGTAAGCGTCGGTGTACATGTCATTGTTGATCCAGAAGTAACTAGCGGTGCCACCCAGACCGTGAAGGAAAACCAGGAGCGGCGCCTGGGCGCCATTCGGAGGAATCGCCCCGTACCAGATGTTTCCCTGAACGGCGTCAGGCTGAGGCAACGGAGGCTGCGCAACCAAGCCCAGACAGAACGTGAACAACGACACGACGAGTGCACTACGCCTACGGATCATCAGAGTTCCCCCAGTGGTATTTCGGGACGGTCCAGGCCCAGCCCGTGGTAAAGAGATTTAGGATCAGGGTAGCACGCTTTTGCGCCTCTTTTCGGGCCTTACCCAGAACCTTTAGTACTAGGCATGGCGGTCGCCTTGGCCAGAGTGGTAAAATTCGAGAATCCAAGGCATTTTCCTGTCTCTGCCGTTGAGCCGGCCGGAGTTTCAATGAGTACAAACGGTCCGAACGATATCGCAATTATCGGCATGGCGTGTGTCTATCCCGGAGCGGAGGACTTTCATCGCTATTGGGAGAACATCGTCCAGAAGGTTTGCGCCATCGGCGACCCTCCTCCGGACTGGGAAGCGGAGCTCTTCTGGGATCCGAATTCGAAGCAGATTGACCGCACGTACTGCAAGCGCGGCGGGTGGCTCGGCCCCCTCGCCTCCTTCGAACCCTTCACGTTCGGCATCATGCCGGCGGCGGTCGATGGCGCTGAGACCGATCACTTCATGGCCCTTCAGGCGGCCCACGACGCCCTACAGGACTCGGCGCTGAAGAACCTCGACGAAGTCAAACATCGCACCGCCGTCATCGTCGGCCGGGGCACCTACATCAACCGCGGCAACGGCGCGGCGCTTCAGCAGAGCGTGATGGTGGAGGGCGTCATTCGCGTCCTGCGGCAGTTACATCCGGAGCACTCCGAAGAAGAGCTGGCGCTGATCAAGAAAGAGTTGCAGAAGACCGCTCCACCCTTCCACGCCGATACGGCAGCGGGCCTGGTCCCCAATATCATCACCGGTCGCATCTGTAACCGCCTCGACCTGATGGGGCCGAACTACCTGATCGACGCGGCTTGCGCATCGTCCCTGGTGGCCCTGGAAATGGCGTCTCGCGAACTGCGCGACGGGCGCTGCGATCTCGCGATTGCCGGCGGCGTCCATTCCAGCACCTCGCCGGTGCTGATGATGATCTTCAGCAACCTCGGCGCACTCTCCAAAACCGGTAACATGAAGCCGTTCGACGAGAGCGCCGATGGGACGCTGCTCGGTGAAGGCGTGGGCATGGTCGTCTTGAAGCGCCTGGCGGATGCGGAGAAAGCGGGCGACAAGATCTACGCCGTTCTCAAAGGCATCGGCATCGCCAGCGATGGCAAGGCGGCCGGTGTACTCGCGCCCCGTCCCGAGGGCCAGGAGACGGCCTTGCAGCGCGCCTATCAAGAGGCCGGTGTCGATCCCTCCACCATCGGCTTGCTGGAAGCGCACGGCACGTCCACTACGCTCGGCGACGTCGTGGAGATGGACTCGCTGCGGCGCGTCTTTGGCGACCGCACTACGGAATCGCCGCGCTGCGCCATCGGTTCGGTGAAGAGCATGATCTCCCACACCGTACCGGCATCCGGCATGGCGGGCTTGATCAAGGCCGTGATGTCCCTGCATCACAAAGTGCTGCCGCCCACGCTGAGCGTGGATAAGGTGAACCCGAAGCTGCGGCTGGAAGGTTCCAACATCTACATAAATACCGAGACACGGCCGTGGATTCATGGCACCGAAAAGCATCCACGGCGCGCCGGCATCAACGCGTTTGGATTCGGCGGCATCAACGCTCACGCCATCGTCGAAGAGTACACCGGACCCAACCAGGCGCCCTGGTATCTGCACCATTGGGATAGCGAGTTGTTCGTCTTCTCCGGCGCCACACGCGAGGAGATGATCGCCGAGGCGAAGCGCGTCCAAGCGATGCTGCAGCAGAAGACCGGCGTCAACCTGAAGAACCTCGCGTGGACCTTGAATGTCCATAAGGGTGTGGGCGAGGTGCGCTTGTGTATTGTCGGCAAGTCGCAGGAAGACTTGCTGGCGAAACTGGAACGCGCGCTGAAGCGCCTCGCCGACGAACGCACCAAGAGCGTCCGCGACATCGAAGGCATTTACTATTTCAAAGACGGTCTGGCGAAGCAGGGCAAGCTAGCTTTTGTGTTTCCGGGTGAAGGGTCGCAGTACCGCAACATGCTGGCCGACCTCTGCATCCACTTCCCGGAAGTACGCCGCGTCTTCGACCTGATGGACCGCGCCTACGAAACCACCAGCCGCAATTACCTGCCGAGCGATGTGATCTTCCCCTGCCCTCTTGGATCTCCGAGTTGGGAGCGACTGTTCAACATGGACTCCGGCGCGGAGACCGTCTTCTGCGCCAACCAGGCGATGTATGCGCTCTTTGAAAAGCTCGGACTCAAGGCCGATGCGATGGTGGGCCACAGCACCGGAGAACATTCCGCGCTGCTCGCCTCCGACACCGTGCAGGCGCATACCGATGCGGAGATGATCGAGCACATCCTGGGTGTCTATAGCGTGTTCGATTCGCTGAACCGTATCTCTGGAATCCCTGAAGCGGTTCTGCTGGCGATCGCCGGAGCCGACCATAAGATGATGGAGAAGAAAGTGGCCGAGAGCGGTGGCGAACTGTATACGGCACTCGACAACTGCGTCCATCAACTGGTGATTTGCGGCAAGGAGAAAGTGATCGACGGCTTGATGAAGGAGCTGTCCACAACGCCGGCAATTTGCCAGAAGCTGCCGTTCTCGCGCGCCTATCACACACCCTGGTTCGAAGTATTCAGCAAGCCTTTGAAGCTCCACTTTGACAGGCTGCGGATCAGCAAGCCGGCGGTGTCGTTGTATTCGTGCGTAACCACCGAGGGCTACCCCGAAGACCCGGAAGAGATCCGCAGGCTGGCCAGCGTGCAATGGTCCAGCACTGTGCGCTTCCGCGAGACCACTGAGCGAATGTACGCCGAAGGCGTGCGCCTGTTTGTCGAGGTGGGTCCGAAGAGCAATCTCACAGGCTTCATCGACGACACGCTGCGCGGCAAGCAGTACATGGCGATCCCGAGCAACGTATCGCACCGTTCGGGCACCGTGCAATTGCACCACATGTTAGGGCAGTTGGTCGCCCACGGCATTACCCCGAAGCTGGAAGCGCTCTATGAGCGGCGCGCGCCGCGGCACGTGGATGAGGTTCCCAAGGTGAAGCGGCGGATGGAGTTGAAGACCGGGATTCAGCCGCTGCGCATTGGCGATGATTTCAAGTTGCCGGCGAAGACGAAACCGGTTGTGGCTGCAGTCGCGCCGCCGCCGGTGGCCGTCCCCGTTCCTGTTCCCCTTCCCGCCCCTGTTCCCGTTCCCGTTCCCGTTCCGGTGGCCGCTGCGCCGGTAGCACCCATGGATCCGCGACAGGCCCTGATGCAGGAGCACATGCGGACCATGGAGCAATTCATGCGCACGCAGCAGCAGGTGATGTCCACCTATCTCGGCTCGCGTCAGGCACCTCCTCCGATTGCGCCCCCGCGGGTCAATGGCGCGCCTGCCGCACCGCCTGCGCCGGCGCAGGTGAAGAAGCGTCCCTTCTTCCAACAAATAGTGGAGAACACGCCAGGCGCGAAAGCCGTTGCCCGTCATACGTTCTCTCGCGAACGGGAGATCATCTTCGAACATCACACGCTGGGCTTGGACGTTTCACAGGACGATCCCACGCTGCGCGGCATGCCGATGGTGCCACTTACGGTGACCATGGAGATCCTCGCCGAAGGCGGCGCGATCCTTCATCCGGGCAAGGTGCTGACAGGCATGCGCGACGTGCGCGCTACGCGCTGGATCACGCTTGAGAAGCCGGGCTTCACGCTGGAAATGACTGCGATTCAAAAAGGTCCCGGTCAGGTTCACGTGGCGCTGCGCGAAGCGGGACCGGCCAACGCCCTGCGGCCGATCTTCGCGGAAGCCGTTTGCCTCTATGCCGACCGCTATCCCGATGCCGGGCCGCCGCTCCCGTTTACTTTGGAAAATGAGCGTGTGTCCACGTGGAAGCCGGAGATACTCTATGCCACCGGCATGTTCCACGACTACATGATGCGCGGCACCAAGAGCGTGGAGCGCGCCGGACGCAATGGCACCAGCGCCACGCTGGAAGCCCTGCCGCACAACGAACTTTTTACTGACAACCCGAACCCCGACTTCCTCTTCGACCCGGTGTTGCTGGATGCCGCGGGCCAAGTGGTCGCCTATTGGTTCTGGGAGGCGATTGAGCGCGGCACGGATCTGTTCCCCTATCGCATCGCCGCCTTCGACTGCTATGCGCCGGCGCCGCCCACGGGCGCAAAGGTGGAATGCCGCGTTGTCCGCAAGTTTGAAAACGACATGATGATCCACTCCGATATCGAGGTGCTGGATCGGTCGGGCAAAGTCTACTACCGGTTGACGACGTGGGAAACCCGGCGCTTCCCACAGCCGCCGCGCTTCCTCGCGCTGCGCGTGAACCCGCGCCAATCACTGGTCGGTGAACCGTGGACCGCACCAGTGTCCGGGTTGCCTGCGACATGCGTCCGCCTCAACGATCTATCCACTGACTTCCTGGAAGCCTCGCACGGCATTTGGCTGAAGGCTCTGGCGTACCTCGCATTGAGCCGCCGTGAACGCGCCGAATTCGACGCCATGAACGGTCCCGCAAAGCGGCGCATGGATTGGGTATTGGGCCGCTGCGCCGCCAAAGATGCGGTGCGTCTGTTGATCAAAGAGAAGTACGGCGTACAGCTGTGCGCGGCAGACGTGGAGATCACAAGCGACGCCAAGGGACGGCCTCTGGTGAGCGGCACTTGGAAGGATACACTGAAGGCCGACCCGGTTGTTTCCATCACTCACACCAACGGAGTGGCCGGCGCTATCGCGGCGTTGGGATCAGCGACACGGGTGGGCTTCGACCTGGAATTCCTGGCGCATCGTCCGGAAGGCTTCGAAACCATCGCCTTCGCGGAGACCGAGCGCGAGTGGTTGACTACGCTGCCCCAGGCCAATCGCGACGAGTGGAGCATGCGCTTGTGGTGCGCCAAGGAAGCAGTAGCCAAGTCGCTTGGGGAAGGCCTCACGCACGGGCTGCAATCGGTGCGAATGAAGTCTGTGGAATTGGATCACGGGCGCGTTCACATGGTAGTAGAGTTCCCGCCCTTCGCAGGCAAAACGATGATGGCGCATACGTATCGCGAGGGCGACGCAGTGACGGCAGTGGTGATTGAGCAGGAGTCGCGCTGATGACAGAGCGGCAATCCGTACCGTTGCCGCTGCAGTTGTTCTATGCCATCGGAGAAATGCCGATCACTCTGATTCAGGGTCTGATCGGCACGTTCATTCTTTTCTTCTACAGCTCAGTGATGGGATTGCCGGGAGAGCTCGCCGGGTTGGGCGTCAGCGCCGGCCTGGTGGTGGACGCGCTGCTTGACCCGTATATCGGATTTCGTTCGGACCGCAGCCAGTTGAGGTTAGGACGCCGCCAGAGCTTTATGCTCTTCGGCGCAATCGGCACAGGCCCGCTGTTCTTTCTGCTCATGAACCCGCCGCAGGGCATGACTCAGACGATGTTGTTCACCTGGCTGTTGTTGACGTCGATCGCCTTCCGATTTTGCGCCGCCACCTATCGCATTCCGTACTTGAGCCTGGGAGCGGAGATGACGACGGACTACGATCTGCGGACGCGCGTCATCGCCATCCGCTCGTTGTTCGGACTCACCGGCCTGTTGATGGGCAACGCACTGCCCTTCATTTTGTTCTTTGCCAAAACCACCGACGGCAGCGACCCGAAGCTGCAATATGCAGGCTATCCGAAGATGGGCCTGGCGTTCGGCGCGTTGATGACTGTGTGCGGCATCGTCGCGGTTTTTGGCACGCAATCGCGCAAGACCTTCGGCAGTCCCAATGCGGAGCACGAAGGCGTGGGCCACTTTTTTCGCGGCCTCTGGATCTTCCTCAAGAACCGGCAGTTCCGCACACTGCTCGGTGCGTTCGCGCTGTTCATGCTCGCCGTCGTCGTCAACTTCAGCCTCGTGGTGCACTACCTCAAGTGGTATGCGAAGATCGCGAATCCACGTGCCCTGAGCGGCATTCAAGCAAGCTTCGCGATTGGCGCCGTGGTCGGTGTGGTGGCCTGGATATGGATCTCCAAACGCGGCGAAAAGCGCAACCTGCTGATGGGTTCCACACTCTGTCTGAGCGTTCTGCTGATGTGTACCGCCATCTTCGTGGGAGAAGGGACGCTGATGGGCACCGGCGATTTCCGGCCGTTGCTGATCGGCAATTTCGTGGCGGGGCTCTTCGCCAGCGCCCTATGGGTGCTTCCGTTTTCGATGATGGCCGATGTGGCTGATGAAGACCAGTTACTCTCCGGCGTGCGGCGCGAAGGCACTATGTTCGGCATCATGAACTTCGGCGAGAAGCTGGCCGTAGGAGGTGCGCTTCAGTTAAGCGGACTTCTACTCAGCCGGTTCGTCCACTTGCAACCGGGTTCAGAAGCGCAGACTGCCGAAACCATCCACCGTATTGGCATCTCCTATGGATTTGTTTCCGGCGGACTGCTGATGGCCTCGGCACTGCTGATGATCTTCTACACACTGAACCGCAAGCGTGTGGCCGAGATTCAGGAACAATTAAAGCTGCCGGTATCCGAGGTCCAATGAATGAGCGCGCGGCACATCACGATGTTGGCGATGGCACTGTTTGTGCCCACTACGCCGGCTGTGGGCGCCCATCATATTCTTTCCCACCTGCATCGCTCCTCAGGCCGCCAGCGCCGGGTGTACACCAACGACATCTTCACCATCGATCCCGGAACAGTGGAGATGGAGTTCGGCGTCAATACCGGTAGCGATCTCACCACCATCCCGACCGTATTGAAATATGAGCCGGACACCGACTTCTTCCTCTTCCACCAGACGGAGTTCAGCTTCTCCTCGGACACCATGACGCGCTACCTGCCGGGTGAGCACCCGGTGTTGCAGTTCGCCGATCAGCAGTCCATCGCCGTCCTGCGTCCAGTATTTCAACGGCAGACGGTGAGCTTCGCAATCCAACCTCAGGTGACATTCTTCGTGCGCGGTGAGGAGGCCGCCCGGTGGGGAGGCGCGTTCCTCGGTGGATGGGCAAAAGCGCGTAACTCCGTCGTCGGCTCAATCACCTGGAGCGCCACTACGCGCGCCTCGGACGCCAACCCGGCGCACGAGTATGACTACGAACTGACGTATACGCGCGGCCTGTCGAAGCGATGGTCGGCGTTGCTGGACGCCTCGTGGTCGCAGCCGGCGCGGCAGACGCAGTTCGGATATCTGGCCGAAGGGATTCTATTCAAGGTGAGCGACCGGCTGACGTTGGATGCGGCGATCCGGGAGCAGGACATTGGCACCGGAAATATGCACCCGCACTTCGCCGGCGGCTTTGTCTTCAATTTTGGCCGCATTGGGCGCCGCCACTAGGTATAGTACAGAGAGAACGAGGAGGATCGAGCGATGAATCGACGATCATTTGTTGGCGCCGGTCTCACTGGAGCCGCGCTCAGCACGACGGCGCTCCCGGCGCCCAAGGCAGGCGATATACCGACGCGCGTCTTCGGCAAAACCGGGGCCCGCATCACGATGATCGGACAGGCCGGCGGACGGTTCCCGATGATTTCGTTCGATGAGGCCAAAGCCGTCACCTTGCGCGCGGTGGAACTCGGCGTGACCTATTTCGACAATGCCCGCGTGTACTGGGATGGGCGTTCGGAAGAGGTTTACGGCGCGGTGTTGCCGCCGCACCGGAAGAATCTGTTCCTCACGTCGAAGAGCATGAGCCGAGACCGTGTCGCGGCCACAGCCGATCTGGAGACATCGCTGCGGACAATGAAGACGGACTATCTCGACCTGTGGCAGATTCATGCGGTGAGCACGAAGCAGGAAGTGGATCAGATCTTTGCCCCTGGCGGCGCTATTGAAGCGTTCGAAGCGGCGAAGAAGGCGGGCAAGTGCCGTTTCTTCGGCTTCACCGGGCATCGCGATCCCGAGGTTCATCTGGAGATGCTGAAGCGATATCAGGGTTACGACACTATCCTGATGCCGATCAACCCCGCCGATCCGGCGTACCTGAGCTTTGAGAAAATGGTGCTGCCTGTGGCCGTGGAGCGCGGCATGGGAATCCAGGCCATGAAGAGCACCGCGAACTCGAAACTGTTGCACTCGCTGACGGTGAAGCAGTGCATCAGTTATGTGCTTAGCCTGCCGGTGCATGGCCTGGCGCTGGGATGCACCACCATCGGCCAGATCGAGGACGATGTCCGGATTGCTTCGGCGTTCCAGAAACTGGGCGACGGCGATCTCTCTTCCATCCGTGCCACAGCGGCGAAGTTCAAAGGTCCAGGCCTGGAAGACTGGAAGAAAGATACGGAACGAGCCTCGCTCTATACCTACCGCGGCTGCTAAACGCCGGTAAGTCCGTACGCCTTGATCGCGTTCGACCAGAAGAACTTCTCCATGACACGCCGGCCCTTGGCCCAGAAATAGGCGTTCACAATCGCGTGAACGTCGGCATATGGCGCCGCGAGGTCACTTACCGGCCAGTTACTGGCATAGAGAACGCGATCTTCTCCAAACGTCCGCCAGATCTTATCGATCCGCAGTGTGGCACCCGATTGTCCTACGTCCTGGCGCAAGACGCCGGAAACCTTGGCGTACACGTTCGGCAGAGGCGCCAGAAGCTTCAAGCCATCCTGGTAAAGGGCGGTGTCGGCTTTTGCGGTAAACGGTTCGAATGGCAGATGGTCGATGACGATCTTAAGCGAGGGTAGCTTGGAAGCAACATCGGCGACGGCAGCCAGCATCGCCGGACCGCCGATGACATCGAGCGTCAATCCGCCGTCGGCAAGGGCTTTCAGGCCGTCCGCAGCGGACCGGAGAGCACTTTCGCCCAAGCGAATGCCACGGAATAACGGGTTGCGGCTGAATCGTGCGAGGTTAGCGGCGAATTCCCGATCAGAGGGCTCCAGATGACCAACAAACCCTTTGATGATTGGGTTATCTTTCGCCAAATCCAGGATCCACTGGTTATCTTCTACCAGCGGACTGGCTTCGACAACCACGGTTCCGGCGATGCCGAAAGGCTTGGCCAAGGCTTCGAAATCGCGCGGCAGCACGGTACGGTAGAGGCGAGTTTCGCCGGGTCCGGGCCAGGGAATGCCCCCGGGTCGCGACGGATCGTAGAAATGCGTATGAGTGTCGATAGAGCGAACATTCTTACTGGCTGCGACGAGCGGCGCGGAGGTGATTAGTGCAAGAAGTTCGCGTCGGTTCATAGTGTCTCCAGTTCGAACCAATGATACTCCCATGGAGGCAACTCCACGTATAGCCCTTCCCCACCATCTCTTTCAAAGATACTGCCGCTGTTAAGGTCGCTCAAGCGCCACCGTCCCGGTGACAGAGCGTTGCGGACCAAACCCTGCGACCATTCCGAGGCGTAGTTGACTACGATCAGCCACTTGTCATCCCAGGCCCAAGCCAGTAGATTGCGGCAGGACTGATTGTCTGGCCAACCGTCGCATTCCAGCAGTTTCCAGGAACCGTGTTCGAGAGGGAGGCGGCGCGACTGGGCCAGCAGGTGGAGGTAGAAGTCGCGGAGAGCGGCATCGTCGAACTCCTGTGGAGCACGGCCTAACTGAACGGGCAGCTTAACGCGGCGGCCGGTGAATTGACCGTCAAAAAACAGCTTGGCGCCGGGCAGCGTCGCCAGCACCACTGCGGCGGCGCGGTGCTGGGCAGGCTGAAACGTGGACGCGGCGCGCGGCTCGTCGTGGTTCTCCAGGAACCGGATGAGACCGTTCTGCCAAGCAACATCGGCGCGCAAATGATCGCGCACTTCGATGGCGTTGCCGTGCACCAGGCGATCATAGAGCCGCTTGTCATAACAGTAGTCGAATCCGATCTCGCGGAGGCGCGCCTCCAGATCCCAATACGCTTCCGCGAGAAAAAGAAATTCCGGATGCTGCGCCCGGACGGCGCCAATCACGGTGCTCCAATATTCTGTGTAAGGTGGAGTGCCCGCCCGTTCACCCCAGGTGCGCTGAAAGATCCAGTTCAGCACCAGCATCGCCATATCGCATCGGACGCCGTCGCATTGCGCGGCGATGTCGAGCACAGTGGCGGCGGCCAACTGGCGCAACCCCTGGGAGAAGGCGTTCACCTGCGCCGTATCGGTCCATGGCGGGAAGTAGGGATCTTTGCCGTGCGCCACTGTGCCGGGCGCATCGCCGGGAATGAAATACCGCTGAGGCTCCCGCACCCAGGGGTTATCGGGCGCCACGTGGTTGGGAACAAAGTCGAGGATCAGCGCCAGACCCCGCGTCCGCAACTGCTGCCGCGCCACCGCCAAACCGCTGGGCCCGCCGAGCAGTTCCTCGACGCGATAGCGATGAACGGAATAGGGCGAACCCGTCACGTCGCGTGCCGTATAGTCCGGCAGGGCACGGCGATACTCGTCCTCCAGGCCCGCCTCCTCGATGGCAATGCGGCGGCCTTCGGGACTTCGTTCCCATATGCCCATCAGCCACACGGCGTCCATACCGGCCGCCGCAAGCGCGTCCCATTCAGACCCCGGAACATCGTCCAGCATCACCCGCCGCCCGTACACGCGGCTCAACGTATCCAGCCAAACCCAGGTGTTCAGCTCGTACACGAAGGGCGGCGTCATGACAAAGACAATCTTACTTCGCGAACGAGATGCGCAAGCCGGTGGTGAACAAAATATCGTTCTTCTTATTGCCGGGCACGGGATTGCTCAGATAACGGCTGCTAAAGGTAACCTGCCATGCGAGGAACTTATAGAGCTTGGTATCGGCCGTCGTATCGAAGTTCAAACGAAACGTGCCGGTATCGCTCACGTTCGGATAGAAGACCAGCTTCTCATGCAGGTTGCTTGTCTTTGACAGCTTGTAACTGAGTTCATTGCCGAGCAGAATTTCACCCGAGGTCCGGTTCAGCCCGGTCGAGAAGAATTCACGGTTGAGGGATGCGCCACCGAGGAGATCGAAAGAGCCGCGATCGCTCTTGATCGCCTTGTAGCCGAAACCGCCCGCAGGCGCAAAGCGTAAATCGAGTTGTTGGAACTGGTCGAATTCCAGATCGGTGGAGGCGAACGCAAATAGCTTTGGTGTCACGTTCAGGCTGTAATTGAGGCCGCCGCGGATGGCATTGGCGGTCACCAGGGACACGCCCGTCGTATCGTTGCTTGCGTAAAGAGAGGTGAAGTGGACGCCGATCTTGTCACGTGTAGTGGCCCGCTCCGCGTTGGCGCTGACGTTGATGGAACTGGTTTGGGCATTGCCGCGCGTGGTTGCGTAACCCAGATCGACAAAGCCGGCCCACAAATCGACGATTCGGGGGTTGCGGAAGCGGTCGATCTCGCGCTGGTAGTTCTCCTGTTCTTCCTTACTTCGAATGGAGACTATGCTTTCCTTAGGCGCAACGACGGGTCCGGTTTCCTTGGTCTGGATTTCGTATTTGTCGGGGCCGCCTTTGGCCTGGCCCACCACAATTTGGCCGCTCTTCAGGCCAACGTAAACGGGATCTTTCGATTCGATTCCGGTCACTGCTTCCCACGGCACCGTAATGGGACCGGCGTACTCCGATTTGATGGTGAGAGTCTTTTCGTCGGACTTGAGAATGACTCCTGAGATGCGGTCGCCGTTTTTCATGGTGACGGTATCCGCAACACCACTGATTGCGCAGAGCAGGAAGCCGATAGCAGATAGTACTAGGCGATATGACATAATCCTCCGGTGTTTTCGAGCACTTTGACCTGTTTCTCTATTCTAGAGCGCTCCACCGTGGATTACACTAGAGCGACGCAGAGGACCGCGAACACGCGGCACAGATTGGAGAAGAACAACATGCTCGGTGGATTTAAGGATTTTCTGATGAAGGGCCAGTTGATGGCCCTTGCCGTTGGCATCATCATCGGCGGAGCGGTAGGCAAAGTAGTCAGTTCCCTGGTGGCCGACATTCTGATGCCAGTGATCAGCCTGGCGCTTCCAGGGGGAGAGTGGCGCACAGCCAAGATCGTGCTAAGCCACGCCACCGGCCCAGATGGCAAGGAGATCATCAACGCGATCAACATCGGCACCTTCATAGGCAACGTCATCGACTTTGCCGTGATCGCGTTTGTCGTGTTCATGATCGCCAAAGCCTTCTTGAAAGAAGAACCCAAGATCGGGTAGCGCCCGCTTTCACTCTCCCTCGCCGGCCACCATCGGATAGACGATGCGAGGACAGCACCTACAATCGGAGCTACGCGACGAGCCCGAAGCCATTGGATGCGAAAACCGCCAGCGTCTTTCGCGGCGCACCGTTTTCCCACCATCAGACCCACCGATACGGCGGGATTAAACTGGCGTCCGGAGATTTGCCCGAATTGCATAAGCCATGGTTAGCTTTCGAAACCTAGGCCTCATACTTCGGCACATTATGTCGAAACCCGAGAGCCAGGGGGAGGGTCAAATGAGTACTAGACGTTGTGCAGCGGGCTGACATTATGTAGGATCAAGTTGCTAACCACATGCGTACGATTTCGAAAAAAGTCCAATACAGTTTGCGGGCCCTGTACTCCTTAGCAGAGTCGTTCGGCGAGGGACCGGTTCTGATTTCACGGGTTGCACAAACCGAACACATTCCCCTGAAGTTTCTTGAAGCGATTTTGCTGGAATTGAAGGGAATGGGGTTTGTGGAGAGCAAGAAAGGCCGCGGCGGCGGCTACCAACTGAGCCGCGGGCCGGCCGATATCACGATTGGAGCAGTGATCCGGGCGATTGACGGTCCGCTGGCTCCCCTGCCTTGTGCCAGCGAAACCGCGTACCGTCCGTGCGAGACCTGCGCCGATGTGAAGGCCTGCGGTACACGGATTATCATGCGCCAGGTGCGAGACGCGACAGCGAAGATTCTGGACGGAACCACATTGGCGGATGTCGTGCGCATGATCAACGCGGAGCGTCAGCACGCCATTGGATTTGTAGACTTCGAGATTTGAATCGCGCGGCACGCGTCGCGGCAGTAACGCCGGTGACAATTACCGCCACTTACAACGGAGTAACCGAGTCGCGTCGCGTTCGGCATCCGGACATTCGTAGTCGGCGCTTCGACCCCAATGAGTATCTCGGCGACCTACGGCTCAAGCAGCGCTTCGAGCAATTTCACGGTCACCCCGTAAAAGGCGAAAGCGCCCGCCACCTCGAGGGGTGGAGAGCGCTTTCAATTCCCACGTGCTTCTTGGCGAATCTACTCGCCACCTTCTTCGGTGCCTTGCTGAATGGCTTTGAGGCGTTCCTCGCGGCGTTTGGCGCGGTCGGCGGAGCGCTTTACCAACTCGCTACCCACCAGTTCGATGATGGCCTGCTCGGCGCCGTCACCCTTCCTACAGCCGACGCGCACGATGCGGGTATAGCCGCCGTTGCGCTGGCCAAAGCGAGTGGCGAGCTTGTCGAACAATTTCTTCACAGCGGACGGAGTTTGCAGGAAGGCGGCCGCCTGGCGGCGCGCGTGCAACGTATCCGTCTTACCAAGGGTGATCATGCGATCCACCAGCGGCTTGATGGCCTTGGCCTTAGGAACCGTGGTGATCACGCGTTCCTCTTCAATGACGCTGGTCACGAGATTACGTAGCAGCGCCCGGCGCGCCCCTACGTCCCGTTTTAGTTTGTATCCCGCGTATCCGTGTCTCACCTATTCCTCCATGTCGCCGAGCTCTTCGCCACCTTGATCGCCGGACGGCAAGGAGGGGGGCGGACCGGACGGGGCGATCAGCCGGCCCTGGCTGTCGATTTTCATTCCGAACTGTAGATTGAGGCCACCGAGGATCTCTTTGATCTCGTTGAGCGACTTGCGGCCGAAGTTCTTCGTACGGAGCATCTCCGCCTCGGACTTCTGCACGAGGTCGCCGATGGTCTGAATGTTGGCGTTCTTGAGGCAGTTGTAGGAACGAACGCTGAGTTCCAGTTCCTCGACGGAACGGTTCAGCACTTCGTTCATCTGGCCTGCGCCGCGCTCCATCGGTTCTTCGATCGTTTCCGGCAGCTCTTCGAAGTTGATGAAGATGCTCATGTGATCTTTCAGCAACTTGGCTGCCTGGCCGATGGAATCTTGCGGAGAGATGGCGCCGTTGGTCCAGACTTCAATGGTCAGCTTGTCGTAGTCCGTCATCTGGCCGAGGCGCGCCGCTTCCACAGTGTAGTTAACCTTGCGCACGGGCGAATGAACGGAGTCGATCGGGATGTAGCCGAGGGGCAGGTCTTCGTCGAAATTGCGGTCCGCACTGACATAGCCGCGGCCGCTCTTGAGGCGCATTTCAACGGTCAGGCTGCCGCCTTCACTCACCGTGGCGATGTGCAGGTTGCGATCAAGCACTTCCACATCCATATCCGTTTCAATCTGGCCGCTGAGGACTTCGCCGGCCTGATCGATGCGGATACGGGCGGTGCGGGTTCCCTCGTTCAACATCTTGAACGGAACCTGCTTCAGGTTGAGGATGATGTCGGTGGCATCTTCCACCACACCGGGAATTGGGCTAAACTCGTGGGCTACCCCGTCGATGCGGACCGCCGTGATAGCGGCTCCCTCGATAGAACTCAAAAGCACGCGGCGCAGGCCGGTGCCGATGGTGGTGCCGAAGCCGCGCTCAAACGGCTGCGCATAAAATTTTCCGTAACGGTCATTGAGCGTCTCGGTGTCGGCCACAAGACGCTTCGGTTTCTGAAAGCCTTTAAACATTGCTTTCTCCTTTTGGGCTTGCTGGCACTACGATTACTTGGAATACAACTCGACGATCAGCTGTTCGTTCACTTGAATCTGAACGAGTTCTTCGCGCTTCGGGTTGCCGATGATGCGCGATTTTAGACCATCGCGGTCGACTTCCATCCAATTCGGCGTGGGAGCGTGCGCTGTAGCGTCGCGTGCACCGAGGATGGTGGGATTGTTGCGGCTTTTCTCACGAACTTCCACGACATCGCCAACCTTGAGGGTGTACGACGGGATGTTCACTTTGTGGCCATTGACGGCAATGTGCCCATGGCGGACGACCTGGCGGGACTGGGCGCGGCTGGTGCCAAAGCCCATGCGGTAAATCGCGTTATCCAGACGGCGCTCCAGCAGGGCGAGCATGTTTTCGCCGGTGATGCCGCGCATCTTTGAAGCCTTCTCAAAGAGATTGCGGAACTGCGTTTCGATGAGCTGGTAGTAGCGGCGCGTCTTCTGCTTTTCGCGAAGTTGCAGACCGTAGCCGACAATCTTCGGCTTGCGATCCTTGCCATGTTGACCGGGCGGGAAGTTGCGCTTTTCGATGGCGCACTTTTCGGAGTGGCAACGCTCGCCTTTGAGAAATAGCTTTGTGGCCTCGCGGCGGCAAAGCCGGCAGACCGGACCAATGTATCGAGCCAAACGGAACCTCCTACAGTTCGTAACAGGTGCAGTTTACGGCGCATAGCGCCTTCGTCCTGCTTCAAAACCCGGCCGGAGCCGGGCTAACCAAAATCAGACCCGGCGCTTTTTGGGCGGACGGCAACCGTTGTGTGGAATCGGGGTCCGATCCTTGATGGACCGGACTTCGATGCCGGCGGTGGACAGAGCTCGAATTGCGGATTCGCGGCCTGCGCCGGGACCGCTGACCCGAACTTCGACCACGCGCAGACCCGACTCCTTCGCCTTGTTAGCAGCCGTCAAAGAGGCCTGCTGTGCGGCGAACGGAGTGCCTTTGCGCGACCCGCGGAAACCGAGCGATCCGGAACTGGACCAAGAGAGAACATTGCCCAGAGGATCGGTAAACGTGACGATCGTGTTGTTGAAGGTCGCCTGAACGTGCACAATGCCGCTCGGGACGTTCTTCTTTTCTTTTTTCTTGAACGACTTCTTTTTGGAAGCGGTCTTCGCTGGTGCTTTGGCCATGGGTTATCGAAATCCTTACGTCTTCGCCGAAGCCTTCTTCTTGTTCGCTACCGTGCCGCGGCGCGGACCCTTACGGGTACGGGCGTTGGTATGAGTACGCTGGCCGCGCACCGGCAGGCTGCGGCGATGCCGCAATCCGCGATAAGCGCCCATTTCAATGAGGCGCTTGATGTTGAGCGACATTTCCTTGCGGAGATCGCCTTCCACCGAGCCTTCGGACTCAATGATCGTGCGAATGTGGTTGACTTCGTCTTCCGTCAACTCGCCGATCTTCTTGTCGAAATTGATGCCCGCGCGATGAAGAATCGACTTGGACCGGGTCCGCCCGATCCCATAAATGTAAGTGAGTCCGATCTCAGCCCGTTTCTTCGCCGGAAGATCGACGCCCGCAATACGTGCCATACTCTTGTCTCCTGCCTTGAAACCTTGGGGCTTAGCCCTGCCGCTGCTTATGCTTCGGATTGGTGCAGATCACACGCACGACGCCTTCGCGGTGGATTACCTTGCACTTGTCGCACATCTTTTTAACGGAAGCCCTGACTTTCATGTTCTTCAATCCTTTTCCAACAACCTGACGATCCGTCCCCGTTTTCTATCGTGCGGCGACAGCTCAACCAAAACTCGATCCTTGGGACGCAGCCGGACGAAGTTTGCTACCTTCGCCGGCGCGGCATGCGCCACAACCTGCTCGCGGCTCGCCAGTTCCACTCGATACGCCGCGTTCGGCAGAAGCTCCAAAACCGTCGCCTCCACCGGTTCCACCGTCATAACTCGTTTACGGCCTGGTCAGCACCCAGGGTCCGTTGGCCGTCACCGCGACGCAGTGTTCAAAGTGCGCCGAATACGACCCGTCTTTCGAAACCGCGGTCCACTTATCGGGCATCAGCCGGGCGTCCGGTTTCCCGGCATTCACCATCGGCTCAATCGCCAGGACCATTCCCTCTTTCAACCGCGGGTTTTCATTCTTGCGGTCGATATAGTTGGGAACCTGCGGCTCCTCATGGAGCTTTGTGCCAATTCCGTGGCCCACATACTCCCGCACGATAGAGAAACCGTTGCCAACCACGTAGTTCTCGACCGTGCCGCAAATGTCGAACAGCCGGTTACCAGCCCGAACCTTGTCGATGGCCAGTTCCAGGGAATCCTGCGTCACCTTCAGCAGTTTCTGCACTGCTTCGGGGAT
Organism: Bryobacteraceae bacterium; assembly: GCA_039934475.1. Classification (GTDB taxonomy): domain Bacteria; phylum Acidobacteriota; class Terriglobia; order Bryobacterales; family Bryobacteraceae; genus JBDTMC01. The sequence continues at coordinate 23,442 of JBDTMC010000025.1, forward strand.
CTCACCTACCGGAACCGTCACCGCCGAATCGCCAAAATATCCGTTCAATTCCACACCGGTGTCGATGGACACGATGTCGCCCTTCTTCAATACCCGCTTCGGGGAGGGCATCCCATGAACAATCTCTTCGTTCACCGACGTACACAGCACATACGGGTATTTCGATCCCGCCGCCGGAACGTAATAACCCTTAAAAGCCGGCCGGGCACCCGCATCGCGGATCATCCCTTCTGCCACAGCTTCCAGATCCTGGGTGGTAACGCCTTCTTCCACCATCCCCTTCAGCTTCTGGAGGATCGCATACACCAGCAACCCGCTGGTGCGCATTTTCTCCATTTCAACGGCGTTCTTCCGGATAATCATCGTCCGATCCGAATCAACTCGCAAATCCGATGCACAATCACAGCCGGCGGATCGTCACTCGCATCCACCGTATAGAAGGCATGCCCGGAGGCGGCAAAATGCTCCAACACCGGGCGTGTCTGCCGCTCATAGGCTTCCAGGCGCTCCCGGATTACCTCTTCGCGATCATCGTCGCGAATCACCAGCGCCGAACCATCCAGGTCACACACATTCTCAACCTGGGGCGGCTGCGAAGTCAGGCTGTACAGCGTGCCACAAACAGGGCACTGCCGCCGGCCCGTAAGGCGGGCAATAATCTTATTGTAATCCACTTGCAGGTGAATCACCACTTGCCCGTAACCGCGCCGCTCTAGCAGGTCTTCCATCTGGCCCGCTTGCTGGATCGTCCGCGGGTAACCGTCTAAAATAAAGCCCCGCTCGCAATCCGGCCGGCTGATCCTTTGTTCCACCAGCTGGTTGGCCAGTTCGTCGGAGACCAGTTTTCCCGCGTGCATTAACTCTTTCACCCTCAGGCCAATCTCATCACCGGCCTGGATGTGATCCCGCAGCATGTCTCCGGTTGAGATATGGGGAACCCGCAAGCACTCGCGGAGGAGTTTGGCCTGCGTTCCTTTTCCCGATCCCGGAGGTCCGAACAACACGAGAGCGACCCGGCTCCCGCCTTCTGTCTGTGGCGAGGTAGAGATAATATCGTACCCGTTACGTGCTGCGCCGGCCGCGGACTCGTCCGGCCCGCGGAGTAAAGCCTTCATAATGGCGCATAATCAACTGCGCCTCCACCTGATTCACCGTATCCATGGCCACGCCAACCACGATCAGCAGCGAGGTGCCGCCGAAGTAGAAGTTGACGCCGCCAAGCCCATCCAGAAGCCAGCGTGGGAAATACGTATCGATAAAGTTGCCCAGCATGGCCGGCGGCAGGTGCTGCAGCTTGACGCCGGAAATCATGATCTCGGGGAGCAGGCTGAGTACCGCGAGGTACAAGCCGCCGACCACTGTGATCTTGGTCAGAATCTTGTTCATGTACTCGGCGGTGTTCTTACCAGGGCGAATCCCCGGAATAAACCCACCGTACTTGCGCATGTTGTCGGCCGCTTCGTTCGGATTGAAGATGATCGACACGTAGAAGAAGCAGAAGAAGACGATGCCCACTACGTAGAGGATCATGTACAGCGGCTCGCCATGATTGATCGAGCGCAGGAACCCCGAGAAGAACGCATTGTCCCGAATAAACGGAACTTGCATGAAGGTCTGCGGGAAGGTAAGCAGGGACTGGGCGAAGATAACCGGGATCACGCCACCGGCGTTCACCTTCAACGGAAGGTGCGTCTGCTGTCCGCCCATCATGCGGCGCCCTACAATCCGCTTCGCATACTGCACCGGGATGCGTCGTTCGCCGCGCTCCACTAAAACCACAAACGCTACGACGCCCATCATCAGCGCGATGATGATGATCATCTGCAGCGGATTCCAGGTGCGCGTCACAAACACGTTGTTGTAAATCGAAATCGCCGCGTTCGGCAAGCCCACCACGATGCCGGTGAAGATGATGAGCGACATCCCGTTTCCGATACCGCGCTCCGTGATCTGTTCACCCAACCACATGATGAAGGCTGTTCCAGTAGTCAGGCTGAGAATGGTCAGCAGGATAAAGCCGGGACCGGGGTTCAACACGAAATGCGCTTCCGCATTCTGCAGGGCGAAGGCGATGAAGAAAGACTGCATGATCGCCAAACCCACAGTCAGGTACCGTGTCCACTGGGTGATCTTGCGCCGTCCGAGTTCCCCTTCCTTCTGTAGCTTCTCGAGCGTCGGCACCACCACCGTCAACAATTGCAGGACGATGGACGCCGTGATGTACGGCATGATACCGAGCGCGAAAATGGTCAGCCGGCGGAAGGTGCCGCCAGTGAACAAATCGATGAAACCGAAGAAAGTGCCTTGATTCGCCTGGAAGAACTCTTCCAGACGATGGAAGTCGATGCCCGGGGTCGGAATATGACCACCCAGACGGTAGACTGCCAGAAGGGCCAGCGTGAACAGGACTCGGTTGCGAAGATCCGGAACCCGGAACACATTCGCAATGGCATCGAAGAACTTCGACATGGTTTCGCTATCGCTCCGCTATTACTGCGCTCTGAGCTACTTGGCCTTCCGCGGCGGGGGAGCGACCTTCGGCTTCCGTACCACCGGAGGAATCACTTCGGCCGTACCACCGGCCTTCTGAATCTTCTCCATCGCGGTCTTGGAGAACAAATGAGCTGTGACGGTGATCTTACGATTTAGTTCCCCGGTTCCGAGGATCTTCAGACCGTCCTGCACCTTCTTGATCACGCCTAGTTCGAGGAGCCGCGCCACATCAAAGGTATCGCCTTCGAGTTGCTCAAGGGTGTCCACATTTACGATGGCGTATTCCTTCTTGAAGATATTGGTGAAACCGCGCTTCGGCAGACGGCGATGGAGCGGCATCTGGCCGCCTTCAAAGCCGCGCATGAGACTGTAGCCGCTGATGGACTTGGCGCCCTTAGCGCCGCGACCGGCGAACTTGCCGCGGCCGCTGCCCATACCTTGACCAATGCGGCGCTTCTTTTTGACCTGGCCCTTTGGGGGCCGGATATTACTGAGATTCATACTATTCCACCACCTTCAACAGATGAGGAACCTTCTTCACCATCCCGCGGAATCCGGGGGTGTCGGGCTTCTCCACTACCGAATTGATTTTCTTCAGACCGAGAGCCTTGACGATCTCTTTGTGCTTGGCGGGCGTGCAGATCGGGCTGCGGTATAACGTAATTTTGATTGTGCCTTCTGCCATGTGAGTTGCGGGCTATTTCGCCTGCTTCCTTTCCGGCGAGACCCGTTCCAGCGGCAGGCCACGCATGTCGGCCACTGCCTGCTTGTCGCGGAGTTGCACCAGCGCGTCGATAGTCGCCTTCACCACGTTGTGCGGGTTGTGCGAACCAAGCGACTTTGTGAGAACGTTTGAAATGCCAACCGCCTGGATGACCGCGCGCACCGGACCACCGGCGATCACGCCGGTACCGGCAGGAGCCGGCTTCAGCAGCACCTGGCCGGCGCCGAACCGTCCTAACACCGGGTGCGAAATGGTGGTCTCGAGAACGTTGATCTTCTTCAGATTCTTCTTCGCGCTCTCAATGCCCTTCTTGATGGCCGCCGGGACTTCTTTTGCCTTCCCCGTGCCGTAGCCCACCATCCTAGCGCTCGGATCGCCAACCACAACCAACGCCGAGAAGCTGAGATTCTTTCCGCCCTTCACCACCTTGGTGACGCGGTTGATGGATACGACCTGCTCCTTGAGGTTGAGGTTATTCGAGTCGATCCGCTTGACAGGTGCAGTTGCCATGAACTAGAACTCCAATCCCGCTTCGCGCGCCGCGTCGGCCAGCGCCTTGATCCGGCCATGATAAAGATACCCGCCGCGATCGAAAACAACCAACTTCACGCCGGCCTGGGTCGCACGATCGGCAATCAGCTTGCCAACGGATTTGGCGCCCCCGAGGTTGCCGCCGCCGCCCGGTCCGCTCTTCTCGTTGGACGAGGCAGCCGCCAGTGTGCGGCCGTTGCGGTCGTCGATAACTTGCGCGTAGATGTGCTTCAGACTGCGGAACACCGCCAGGCGCGGCCGCTCGGGCGAACCCTTCACCTTGCGCCGGATCCGCGTGTGCACGCGGACGCGAATAACATCCTTTGAAGTCTTTCCAATCATGATTACTTACCTCCGGCGCCGGTCTTGCCGACCTTCTTGCGCAGAGCCTCACCCGTATAACGGACGCCCTTGTTCTTGTAGGGATCCGGCGGACGCAGTCCGCGCATCTTCGCAGCCACCTGGCCAAGAATCTGCTTATCGGCTCCGGTGAGGACAAGGTGCGTGTTCTTATCGATCTTGCACTCCACACCCGCAGGCAGCATGAACTCGATGGGGTGCGAATAGCCGAGCACAAACGTCACGATGTTGCCCTTGGCTTCGGCACGATACCCGATACCGACGATGTCAAGCTCACGGGTAAATCCCGTGGAGACACCCTGGACGGCATTGGCTGTCAGTGCGCGTGTCAGTCCATGCAGGGCAGCGTACTTGTCGTCGGCGCGCTGCAGTTCCAGAATCCCGGCGTTCTCCGTGATCGTGATCCCGTGAGGCAGGGGCACCGTCTGCTTGCCCTTCGGTCCCTCCACGAGGATCTCGCTGCCGACATGGATCTTGACGCCTTTCGGCAGCGGAATTGGCTTTTTTCCTACTCTCGACATGGCTAATTCTCTCCGCCTACCAAATCCGGCACAGGACTTCGCCGCCAACGCCTTCTTTGCGCGCCGTCGACCCTGTCATGACGCCTCTCGGCGTGGTTACTATGTTGATACCGAGGCCGCCCAGCACCGGAGGAATCTCTTTGCTTCCGGCGTAGACGCGGCACCCGGGCCGGGACACGCGCTGGATCTCAGAGATCACGCTCACGTTGCCTGGCGTGTACTTCAGGTACACGCGGATATTCTTCAGGGAGCCTTCCTCCACCAACTTAAAGTTGGTGATGTAGCCCTCTTCCTTCAGAATCCGCGCGATGTCCATCTTCAGCTTCGAGGCCGGCACGTCAACCTTGGGATGCCGCGCAGCGATCGCATTGCGGATTCTCGTCAGCATGTCGGCTATTGGATCCGATGTCGTCATTCCTGCAATCCTTCTACCCTGTGGATCTCTTCACCTAACGTCATCAAGCGGCTGCCTACCAGCTCGCCTTGATCACGCCCGGCACTTCCCCTGACAGCGCCAATTTCCGGAAACAGATCCGGCATAAATTAAACTTGCGAATATAGCCGCGGGGGCGGCCGCAACGCATACAGCGGTTCCGGTGACGCACGGCGGTTTTGGGCCGCTTGGTGCCGCTCTGCCGGTCTTCGCGCATCCGCTCGGCCAGCTTCAGGTCCTTAGCAATCTTTGCGGTGGTGGCCATTCCGTATCTCCGTCCTTGTCGCTTGCCGCTGCCCTACTGGCGGAACGGCATCCCCAGAAATTTCAACAGCGCCAGCCCTTCCGCGTCGCTCTTCGCGGTTGTGGTGATGCAAATGTTCATGCCCTTGATCTTTTCTACTTTGTTGTAGTCGATCTCGGGAAACAGTAACTGATCTTTGATGCCGAGCGTGTAGTTGCCGCGGCCGTCAAAGGACTTGCCCGACACGCCGCGGAAATCGCGGACACGCGGCAAAGCCACATTCATCAGGCGGTCCAAAAATTCATACATGCGGTCGCCACGCAGCGTCACCATGCAGCCGATGGGCATTCCCTCGCGCAGCTTGAAAGCGGCGATCGATTTCTTGGCCTTCGTGATCACCGGCTTCTGGCCGGCGATGGCGCCCAATTCGTTCACCGCGCCGTCCATCAGCTTGGCGTTCTGCGTTGCTTCCCCGAGGCCAATGTTCAACGAGATCTTATCGACCCTCGGAACCGCCATCGGGTTGTTATATCCGAACTCCTTCTTCAGGGCCGGAATGACGTTCGTGTTGTAGTGCTCTCTCAGCCGTGCCTTCATGTTGATCAGCCCTTCTTGTCCAACACCTCGCCGGTCTTGCGCGCGATGCGGACGCGGCGGGTTTTGCCGCCAACAGTCTCTACGCGATGTCCGATGCGGGTAGCGATACCGCCGGCCGTGAGAATCATCACGTTCGAAGCGTGTATGGTTCCTTCGCGCTCAGCGATGCCGCCCTTAATCTGCTTTGCCGGATTTGGCCGGGTGTGCTTCTTGGTCATCATCACGCCTTCCACTAACAGGCGGCCGGTTTCCCGGTTGACGTCGAGCACGCGTCCGGTTTTACCCTTGTCGCGGCCGGTGATGACCTTCACCATGTCGTTCTTCTTAATGTTGATCCGCTGCCGCTCTTTCGGCTCGGAGGTCTGCTTCTTCGTCGGAGGCTTCGCCACTAGATCACCTCCGGAGCTAGCGACACAATCTTCATGAATCGCTTGTCGCGCAGTTCGCGCGCCACCGGGCCAAACACACGTGTTCCCACGGGCTCGCCGACTTCGTTAATCAGCACGGCCGCATTGGAATCGAAGCGAATGTAGGTACCGTCCTTGCGGCGGGTTTCCTTGCGCATCCGCACGATCACACAGCGCACAACCTTGCCCTTTTTGATGCTTGAATCCGGCGCGGCTTCCTTCACCGCCGCCGTAACGACGTCGCCGAGGCCAGCCCGCAATCCGAGGTCGCCGCCGCGCGGCAAGATGCAAGACAGCTTGCGCGCGCCGCTGTTATCGGCCACCTCGAGCATCGTTCTCATTCCGATCATGACGTTCTCCTAAATTTCCCCAGCTCGCGGCCTTACTTTGTTTCCAGTACCGACTTTTCGACGGCTACAACCGAGGCAAGAGCGCTACGGCGAATCACTTCGCCCAGCATCCACCGCTTCAGCTTGCTCATCGGCCGGCACTCGACGATGCGAACCACGTCGCCAATGCGCGCAGTGTTCTCTTCGTCGTGTGCATAAAACTTTTTCCGCTTGGTTACGATGCGCTTGTACAGCGGATGCGGAACTCGACGCGTCACCTGGACGACGATGGTCTTCTGCATCTTGGTCGACACGACTTCGCCGACCTTCTCGTTCTTATTAGCTTTTACTTCCGTCGCTTCGGCCATCGGCTTATTCCTTCCCCTTGGCGGCAGCAAGCTCGCGCTCGCGGAGGATGGTCATCATCCGCGCCCGGTCCTTCCGCAACTCGCGGAGTTTCTTTACACCGTCGGTTTGGCCCATAGACATCTGGAAGCGGAGGCGAAACGCCTGTTCCGTCATCTCCTTGTCCTGATTCTTGAGCTCTTTCTCATCCAGCTCGCGTAGTTTCTGCGCCTTCATTGCCTTAGTCCTTCTCTTAGTCGACGATGGCCCGCGTCACCAGCTTGGTCGCGATGGGCAACTTCTGCGCGGCCAGCCGCATCGCCTCGGCGGCCACCTCGAGCGGCACGCCTTCCATTTCAAACATAATGCGGCCCGGCTTGATCACCACAACCCATTGCTCCGGAGCGCCCTTGCCCTTGCCCATACGGGTTTCAGCGGGCTTCTTGGTGATCGGCTTATCCGGGAACATCCGGATCCACACCTTGCCGCCACGCTTGATGGAGCGAGTCATGGCGATACGGGCGGCTTCAATCTGCCGGTCCGTCACCCAGCCGCATGCCATGGCTTTCAAACCGTAGTCGCCAAAGGCCAACGTAGACCCGCGCCAGGCTTTGCCAGCCCGGCGGCCGCGCTGCTGCTTTCTGTACTTAACCTTCTTTGGCATCAACATGGCTTGCTATCTCCGTTCCTACTCGTTCTCGGAGCCCGTGTTGCCGGCGGGCGGCTCAGGCTTGGTTTCCTGCGGCTTCAACTCGGCCTTCCATGCCGGCGCCTGGGGGGCAGACATCGGAGGAAGAATCGGAGCGGCTGCGCGAGGTGCGTCGGCCGGACCAGCGCCCATGGCGGGCGTCGGCGGAGCCTGCTGTCCCCGATCGGGACCACGATCCCGGCGGTCGCCTCGATCGCCGCGATCCCGGCGGTCGCGCTGCGGACGGCGCGGTTCCGGTTCGTTACGAAGCGGGCCCTTGCGGCCACCCTCTAGAATTTCACCCTTGTACACCCACGTCTTCACACCGATGACGCCATAGGTGGTGTGGGCCTCACTGAATCCGTATTCGATGTCGGCGCGCAGGGTGTGCA
>JBDTMC010000026.1:0-30783 GCA_039934475.1 Bryobacteraceae bacterium
CAGCGGTCCCATTCCGCTTCGTTCATCGGTGTGGATTCGGGAAAATTCCCGATGCCGGCGGGCCATTCATTTGCCAGGTGCCAGCCCTTGGCGACGGTCACCTGACCCAGACCGCCTTCGCGCACAAACTGAGCGGCTTCCTGCAAATATTTCGCCGAACGCCGTTGAATCCCGACCTGGACGACGCGCCGGGTACGCTCCGCGGTTTCCACCATACGGCGGCCTTCCAGCACGGTAAGCGCGAGCGGTTTTTCCACGTAGACATCCTTGCCGGCATGGCAGGCGTCGATGAACATGAGCGCGTGCCAGTGATCCGGGGTGGCGATGGCGACGGCGTCCACGTCCTTGTCCTCCAGCAGTCTCCGGTAGTCCGAGTAACGCTTCGGCGTAGCACGGGACTTCTTCGCCGCGAAGTCCATATAGTCATCGCGCAGGTCGCAGACGGCAGTAGTTTGCTGGTCGCCGTGTTCGAGGAACGCGTCGTGCACCTGATCGCCGCGGTTCCCCAAGCCGATATACCCCATGCGGACCCTGTCGTTGGCGCCCATCACCTGCGAATAGCTCAGTGCGGTCGCTAAGAGACTACGGCGGGAAAGGGTGGGCACAAAAAGGCGCTCCGTAAGGGATTTGAAACTCCTCTACTATATCCTGAGGGGGTGCCGATTCGAACTCTCGCCCTCGCGCTATTGACGGTCCTTTCCATGCCTGCAGCTCCACGAATTCTCGTACACGGCCACCGCGGCGCCCGCGCCATGCGGCCTGAGAACACTATCCCCGCGTTCGAGTATGCAATTGAGGCCGGTGTTGACGTGCTGGAACTCGACATGGCGGTGACGAAGGATAACGTCCTGGTGGTCTCCCATGATCCCCGTTTGACCTCCCAAATCTGCCGCGGCCCGGTGGGCTCCAATGTGATCCGGGAGCTTACGCTAGAGCAACTGAAGCAGTGGGATTGCGGGACTCTGAAGAACCCCGGCTTTCCGAAGCAGCAGCCAGTGCCGGGCACGACGGTTCCCACGCTGGACGAGGTGTTCGACCTTGGCGCGAAAGGGACGTTTGAGTTCAACATCGAGACCAAGATTTTCGCCGACAAACCGGAGTTGACGCCGCCGCCGGCCGAATTCGCGCAACTGGTTGTGGATGCGATCCGGCGTCACAAGCTGGAGAAACGGGTGATGGTGCAGTCTTTCGATTTCCGGACGCTGCAGGAAGTGAAGAAGATCGCCCCGGAGATCCGCCTCTCTGCCCTCTATGCCGTGGGGTTCAAGAATTTCGTGTCGATCGGCAAAGAAGCGGGCGCCACCATCGTTTCTCCACACTATATGCTGGTAACCAAGGGACGCGTGGACGCTGCTCATGCGGCGGGTCTGCAGGTGGTCCCCTGGACCGCAAACACGCCTAAGGACTGGGACAAACTGGTCGACGCCGGGGTGGATGCTATCATTTCCGACGACCCTGCCGAGTTGATCCGCTACTTGAAGGAAAAGAACCTTCGTTGAAGGATGTGAAGTAAGCCGTGCGCCTTCGAACCAACCAGGACCGTCTGAAGATTGAGCACAGCATCATCGACGGCGTGCGTGAGATGCTGACACGATTGCTGCGTGACCACCCGCAGGCCATTCGCAGCGTTGTCCCCGGCGTCATCAAGCGGGTGCGCGACGCCAAGGGCGAGGTGAAGGTCCGGATCACAGTGCCGGTTCAGAACGGATGGAAGGCCATCGCGCTGAGCGCCGGCGCGCGCCAGGAACTCTTCATCAGTACAACGATGACGAAGGAAGAACTGGAACGCGCGCTGGAAAATGCGGTCCTGAACCGTTAGTCCGTCTCTCCGGCAGCGGTATCGGTAGGCAGCGATAAAACATACGCTGTCAGGCGATCCAGGTCCTTAGCATTCAATTTGTAAGGCGGCATCGTAGATCCGGGAGAATACTTCTTGGGATTGGCCATGTGGCCTTCCACCCACTCCTTTGATCGTCTGGAGGCGAGTCCGTTCAACGCCGGACCCATCTTCGACCCCACTCCATTGGCCATGTGACACACGCCGCAATGCTGCGCCTGATAGACGACGGCGCCTTCGGAGGCAGCGTCGGGCACCGTCCGCAGCGCTTCCGCATTGTTCGCGTTCACCTTCATCAGGAAGGACGCGAGCGAGCTTAGCTGCGAATCGCTCAACTGAATCGGCGGCATCGCGGAGCCGGGCATTAAACCGCCAGGCGCCTTGAAATGCGCGATCATCCAGGTGGCGTCCTTACGCGTTGGACCCTTTGCCAAGTCGGGACCTGCCTTAGTGCCCCCTTCACCGAGGGAGTGGCAGGTGCGGCAGGCTTCCTTGCGGTAGAATCCGATGCCAGCCATTTCGTCCGGCTTCAATAACTGCCAGGAGGCCGGAGGACCCATCTCGGCGATCTCGACGGTTTCCGGGGTGCCTTTCATTGCCAGCAGAGTAAGGCTGGACCATCCAATCGCCGCCAGTGCCACCGCGGCCATTGCCGTGGTGCGTTTGGTCACTTTCAACGCCTTGCCCCGGTCGATGAACGGGACGACAAACAGCGCCATCACGCCGAGCGTGGGCAACACCACGCTACCCACTACTTCAAGCGGTCCTTCCATGAACTTCAGGGTCTGGAAGAGAAAGAGGAAATACCATTCCGGTCGGGGGATGTAGCTGGTATCGGTGGGATCGGCCAAGCGGCCCAGCGGCACCTGGACGGCCACGGCCAGGCCAAACAGAAGGGCGAAGGCGAGGAAAATGCCAACCGTGTCCTTAAAGACCTGCTCCGGATAGAACTTCTTCTTGGGAGCGAAATCGTCGGGCGCCGGGGCCACCCCGTGCTTCCGTACCAGGAACACATGGAGGCCGATGAGGATCATGGTGAGCGGCGGCAGCAGCAACACGTGCACGGAGTAGAAGCGCGCGAACGTCACCACTCCGACGCCGTTCTCCGCACCCATCAATCGTTGAACGTATTGCCCCAGCACCGGGGCCGACCCCGCGATCTGAGTGGTTACTACCGTGCCCCAATAGGCGCGGTTGTCCCACGGCAACAGATATCCGGTAAGGCCAAACGCCATCGTTATTAGCAGCAGAACGACGCCCATCATCCACGTTGCTTCGCGCGGTTTCTTATACGAGCCCCAAATGAAAACCTGAACCATGTGAAGCACCACGATGACGATGGTCATGCTGGCGCCCCAGTGATGGAGGCCGCGGATCAGCCTGCCGCCGGTCAGTTCGGTGACGATGTACTTGAGGCTGTTATAGGCTTCGCCAGGCGTCGGCGCGTAGTTGAACGAGAGCAAGATGCCCGTGCAGGCCTGGATCAGTATCAGAAACAGGGCGATGCTTCCGAATACCTGGTGCCAGCCGCTGGAGGCCGGAATGTCTTCCATCAGGAAGTGCCGGACGGCGCTTTCGATACCCGTGCGATCCTCTAGCCAGTTGATGATGGTCCGCATAGGTTAAGCCTTTTGGATCCGGCCCACCATCAGCTTGCCCTTTTCCACCTTGGCTTCGTAACGGTCGAGGGGGCGCGGCGCGGGGCCGGCCGTCACTTTGCCATCAATGGCAAACGTGGAAGTGTGACACGGGCAGAGGAATTCCTTGGATTGTTCCTCCCAGTGGTAGGCACAGCCGAGATGTGTACACTGCGGTGCGAAGGCAGTGACCTGATTGTCTGAAGTCTTCACCACCCAGGCGGTCGCCTTTTCACTGGTCACTTTCCAGCCGTCCACGCGAGTGCGGCGGAAAACCATCTCTTCCGGCGAATTGAGGTGGAGCGGGCCGACGTCGCCTGCCTCCACCCACTGTCCGGTCTTCTTGGTGCGCCCAGGCATCAAGAGGTAGGCCACCGCCGGAATTCCCAGTGCGGCTGTGACGATACCCATCAACCCGTTGATTGCGGCTACAAAAAAATTACGCCGATTGGAACCAGTCTCTTGCATCCTCATAATTGTAAGGTCAAAGATTGAGGATCTCCTTGTTAAAGAGCAGTTCTCAAGCGTTAAATGACATTATTGATGACAAACCGCCAAGAGTTGCTCTTGTAGCGATTCCTGTTGCGCCTTGTCCAACTTTTGTCCACCGGACGTGACGTAAAAGACGTCGATAGCCTTGTGGGCTTCGGTGTCGATGAGCACCACGTCGATGTTGCAGCTGGAAAGAGAGATCGCCAGGGCGAGGTCATACAGCAACCCGGGGCGGTCCTCAGCCACCACCTCTACCAGTGTCGCGGCGGCGGAGAGTTGAGAATGAACGCTTACCGAAGGACGGACTGCGGAACCGCTGCTTGGCCGCTGCGGCTTCACCCTCTTCTTTAAGAGCCTGCCGATATCGAGGGCCCCGGCGGCCGCCTTCTCCAGCGTGTCCCGCAGACCGACCACCTCGGAAGGATTCAGTTCGAGCGTTCGCGTGGGGTCGGCAAAAACGAAGGTATCGAGCACTTCCCCGTGCCGGTTGCCAAACGCCTCAGCCTGCTGAATGTTCATACCGGCGCTGGCCAGCACACCGGCGATGGCGGCAAATAGAAACGGACGGTCGCGAGCCACCACTGTGGTCTGCCATAAGTGCCCGCTGCGCAACAACTCCACGGCGACGCCAAGGGCACGACACCTCCTGGCCAACTCGGTATGCGACTGAATCTGTTTATCGGAATGGGTTCGGAGATATCGCGTCGGCAGCCCAGCGAGAAAATCGGCTTCGCCCTCCGGGATTCCAGCGGGTTCGATCCGCTCATCCTCCAGCGCCCGCGTCAACTCGCGCAGACCAACCCGATAGACCCGCCACAACTGCTCCAGACGCCAAGGGGTCATCGCCTGCGGGTTGACCGCGCTGACATCGGCATACGTGAGCAAGGTGAGTAGCTTCAATTGTTCCAGCGTCTCGCAACGCTGGCCGATAATCGAGGCGGTGACCGGGTCTTCCAGATCGCGCGAGGTCATCAACGAGGAAAGGTCGAGGTGCCGTTCAATGAGCAGCCGCACGGTGTGCTGGGCTCCCTGTGGCACTCCGATTCGCGCCATCGCCGCATCGGCCATGTGTACCGATTCAATGGCGTGGGAGCCCGTGCGTAAGCCTTTCCCGATATCGTGAAACAACAAGGCCAGGCGCAGCAGGGCAACCTGCTGGGTTTCGGCGAGCAGGTCGCGGAAACGCTGCCGCGCGGGGTCTTTGGAATCGCGCAGGTCGGCCAGGGCCTGGATGGCCACTAGCGTATGTTCATCCACCGTGTAGCGGTGATAGAAATCCCGCACCACGAGGCATTCGATGTCTCGCCATTCGGGGAAGATTGCGTGGAGATAACCGGTGTCCTCCATGGCGCGTAACGCCACGGCGGCGTTCGGCAGGGAGAGGATTGCTTCCAGTTGCGGCCAGACGGCGCGCGGCTGGGCGAAGTAGGCTTCCACCGTTGCGGCCGCTTGTTCAAAACGCCGTTCGGTGTCCTGCGCGAGGCGCGTGCCGTGCCGTGCCATAAACTCAAACAATCGCAATCCGGCTTCGGGTTCGGTTTCGAGCACATGCGTGCTCTTAAAGAAGACGCGCTCGCGATGCACCGAGAAATCGGCGTTACTGAGTCGCGACCGCCAATCGCGGAACTGCGAGATCAACCCGCTTTGCGCCGATTCCACGGCGTCGATGCGGCGCAGCGCGGCAGCGTGGATGGCACGCGCGTGGCGGAAATAAGTCCGCATATACTCGTCGGGCGTAACGCCGTTCATAAACGCCCGCTTCACCACGGTCTCCTGCAAGTCGAAGGTGAGCAGGTTGGTGTCGCGGTTGATTTCGTAGTGCAGCAGGCAGCGAAGTGTAGCGAGAAACTGGCGCGCCGGGGCGAGTTCGGGCGCGATATCTCCTTCCAACCACCACAGCAGGTGCAGGTCGCGAATGCCGCCGGGTGTCTCTTTGATGTCCGGCTCCATGTGATAAATGGAGTGCTGAAACTTGGCGTGGCGTTCGTTCGCGAGTCGGCAAAGATGCCTATCGAGTACCGTTCTTTGAGCCTTGAGAAAGGCCGGCAGCTTCTCATTCAGCCGCTGGCACAAATCCTCATCGCCGAGGAGAAAGCGTTGATCGAGGAGACTGACGTTTAACTCAATATTGCGATCCTGCAATTCGCAGCATTCCTGCCACGTGCGGGTGGAGTGACTGATGCGCAGGCCCGCATCCCACAACACGCGAAAGAAAGACGAGAACGCACTTCGAGCCTCGGAGGACTGCTCGGCGTGCTCCACCAGCAACAGTAAATCGACGTCGCTGTGGGGGAACAGATCCTTTCTTCCATAGCCCCCAACGGCAAGCAAGGCCAGGCCCGACGGGAAAAGGCCACCAAGTTCAGCTTCAAATGCCTCCCGCACGATGGAATCGACCAGCGCGGTTCGCTCCGTTTGAACGGAACTGGCCGCGCCGTCAGCGAGGAACGCCGTGCGGATGCGATCGAAGCCTTCCCTATAACGCAGCTTCGCCGCGCTCATCGTTCCGGATGCGGACTGCTTCCGCGATGTCCGACACAAAAATCTTGCCGTCGCCGATTTTTCCCGTCTGGGCCGCTGCTACCAGCGTTTTTACCACTTCGTCGGCCCGATCGGTGGGTACCACTAATTCCAGCTTTACCTTCGGCAGCAGGTCCACTTCATACTCCTGGCCCCGGTACACTTCCTTGTGTCCCTTTTGGCGTCCATGACCACGCACTTCAATGACGGTCATGCCATCGATGCCAATTCCCTTCAGCGCCTCTTTGACTTCGTCCAATTTGAACGGTTGGATTACTGCCTCGATTTTCTTCATGTGAAATTCCCTCTTTCTTAAGCTTCGAAGTTGTAGCCTTCCTCGCCGTGCATACTCAAATCCAAACCCTGTGTCTCTTGGTCCGGATCAACCCGGATCCCGACTACCATATCGCAGACCTTCAATATCAAAAGCGTGCCGACAATCGCGATGGCCCAGGCAATGGCCACTCCGATGGCTTGATTCACTACCTGGCCGGCGTGGCCGTCGATCCAGCCAAGCGCCTGCGGTTTGCCGGCCGCGTCTTTCAACGCATCGTTGACGGCGTTGGTTGCAAAAACGCCAGTGAGGATGGCGCCTAGCGTGCCACCGGCTCCATGAACGCCAAAGGCGTCCAGCGTGTCGTCGTAACGAAACTTGTGTTTCACAACACCCACCATCAGATAACAGACAATACCGGCGGCAAAGCCGATGGCCAGCGCGTGCATCGGTTTCACGAAGCCTGCCGCGGGCGTGATGGCGACCAGACCGGCGACCGCGCCGGAGATAGCGCCGAGGGCGCTCGGTTTGCCGCTCTTCCACCATTCGGCAGCCATCCAGCCCAACGTGGCGGCGGCCGCGCCAAAGTGTGTGGCGACAAAGGCGCTGGTGGCGAGCGCGGACGCGCCAAGTGCGCTGCCGGCGTTGAATCCGAACCATCCCACCCACAGCAGACAGGCGCCAATGGAACTCAATACCACGCTATGCGGCTTCATCGGCTCGTGCGGATAACCCAACCGCTTCCCTAAGTAAAGCGCGCATACCAGGGCGGAAACGCCGGAAGTAATATGTACCACCGTGCCTCCCGCAAAATCCAATGAGGGTACTGTACCTCCCAGGAACGCGTTCAGAAACCCGCCTTTGCCCCATACCATGTGCGCCATCGGCAGATACACAAGTAACAACCACAGCGAGGTGAATAGTAGCATCGCGCTGAATTTCATACGTTCCGCGAACGCGCCCGAGATCAACGCCGGAGTAATTACGGCGAACATCAACTGATACACCATGAATGTCTGCTGCGGGATGGTTGAGGCGTAGTCCGGATTTGGAGCGGCGCCCACGTTGTTAAGAAAAGCAAAGTTTAATCCGCCCAGGAACGCATTCCCGTCGCCAAAGGCGAGACTGTAGCCGAAGAGTCCCCACAACACCGTTACCACGGCCATCAAAACAAAGCTGTGCATCATGGTGCTCAAGACGTTCTTGCGCCGCACCAATCCTCCGTAGAAGAGGGCTAGTCCGGGCCCGGTCATCATCAGCACCAAAGCCGCGCTGACAAGCATCCATGCGTTATCTCCCGCGGATTGAGCGGCGCGAACCGCGCTCTCCAATCCCGCGATCTTCTGATTCACATCGGTTTGCGCCATGAGCGAGCCGCTCAGCAGCATAAGCGCAAAAGATCCACGTACCACGTTGTACACTCCTCAATCGTTGAGTTGAAGCCGCGGGCGATCATTGCCCGCACTACGCTGTCGTCGAAATCATCGCATGTCCGGAACGGAAGGGCGGCTGGTTGGCCTTACAACTCGAATGGAGAGAGACGAGGCTCCACGGTCCTGGAGTATGCGGCACGAAATGGCTACTCGTTTATCATGCACCAAGTCGGATGAAAGGGAAGCCAAACCCTTTCTATCGTGGCGATTGAAATTTTCTATTGGTGACTGATTAGGGACAGAGGCTAGAATTGGGTCTACTCCAACGTCCTCGTAGACTCTGGGCTAAATCCTTTCGCAACCGGAGACTGTGATGAAACTGTCCAAGTGTGCTGCGGGAGCGGTGTGCCTACTCGCCGCTTTGATGAGCGCCCAAGCGCAAACTCCAGCGCCTGCTCAGGAACAAAAACCCGCCGATGCTCCGGCCGCAACGCCGGCCGCAACACCAGCACCCCCCGCGCCGCCTACGTGGTCGGTCGGCCCAATCGATTTCAGCGGTGTCGTCGACGTTTACGCCGACGTGAACTTCAATCACCCGGCATCGGGTAACAATCAACTTCGCAACTTTGACGTGAAGGGCAACCAGTTCAGCCTCAACATGGCGAAACTGACGATGGAGCATACCGCCGATCCGGTGGGGTTCCGCGTGGATCTGGGCTTCGGCAAGGCGTTTGATATTATCCACGCCACTGACCCCGCTGGGAGCATGATTCGCAACGTCATGCAGGCCTACGTATCGTTGAAGCCGCCCAAGGCAAAGGGCTTCCAGCTAGACTTTGGCGAGTTCTACACCAGCGCCGGCGCCGAGGTCACTGAGACTCATCTCAACTGGAACTACTCGCGCTCGCTGCTCTACGCCAACGGCCCGTACTACCACTTCGGTGTCCGCACAACGATGCCCGTAGGTAAGTACTTTACCGGCGGCGTTCAGGTAGTGAACGGCTGGAACAACGTAGAAGACAATAACACCGGCAAGACAGTGGGCCTTACCGCCGCCTTTGCCACCAAGAAGGTTTCCTGGTTCACGAACTACTATGTCGGTCCGGAGAAGAACGGAACGAACACGGGCGAACGAAACTTCATCGATACTGTCCTGCTGCTAACACCAAACGATAAGTTCGCGTTCAACCTGAACTACGACTACGGGCAGGACAAGCGCATTGGCGAGGGCAAAGACGCCTTCCAGGGTATTTCCGCAATGGCTCATTATACGATCGATCAACATTGGTCCATCAGCCCGCGGATTGAGTGGTATAAGGACGGCGACGGCTTTATCTCGGGCACACCCCAAACCCTGAAGGAGTTCACTCTAACGGGTGAATACAAGTGGGTAGAAGGGCTGCTGACCCGGCTGGAGTACCGGCGCGACTGGTCTGACAAAGGATACTTCGACCGTGGCGGCACACCGTCATCGGCGAAGAGCCAAAGTACGATTCTGATTGGATTTGTGGCCTACTTTGGGCCGAAGCGGTAACTTCAGAAACTCAATTCGAGAAAAAAGGGGAGGTATAAGTATGGGCGCAAATCCGACACAGGCAGCAGCGGTTCTGCTGTTTCTCGTCGCATTCGTCTTGGTTGCTATGTCCTTGTTTAGCGGGGGCAGCATACTCTGGCTGGTACTTGGTGCCGTGGTCTTGGCGGGGTCGATCATGCTCTTCCTCAAGTGCAAGCCATGGGAGGAAGCCGAGTAGCATCGGCTGAAGAAGGGACACAACAATGGCATTCATTGGAGTAATCGTCATGGTTTTGGGCTTCGTCGTGGCACTGATGAGTTTGGGAATGGTTGCCTCGACAAGCGGAAGAATGATCGCGGTCGTTGCCGGCTTGGCCATCACCCTCTTCGGGTTGATCGGTTTGTTGAATCCGGCTTACATCAAGACCGCTCTCTGGAAAAAGTAGGACATCCATCATGAAGCACCTGCTAAGAACACTAACCGCCTTTTGCCTTCTGTCTGCGTTATGCCTCGCGCAGACACCCGCACCGGCAACTCCGCCGGCCGCGACTCCGGCCGCTGCTCCGGCGACTCCGCCCGCGCCGCCGCCTGTACCTATCACCGATGCCGATTTGAAAGGCGTTGCGGCTCCGGCCGCCGATGCCCGTGCTAAAGGCGATCCGGACGGCTCACTCACGGGCACCGTTTCCGACGTTGCCGTGAGCGACGCTAAGAAAGGTCTCACCATAAGCGACCTGGTCAACCAGGTCGGCCAAAACAAGATCGCGATCAATTTCGCCTGGACACTCGTTGCAGGCTTCCTCGTGATGTTCATGCAGGCCGGCTTCGCGCTTGTGGAAACCGGACTCTGCCGCGCCAAGAATGCCAACCATACGATGATGATGAACTTCACCGTGTATGGCGTGGGTATGTTGGCGTACTGGCTGATCGGTTTCGCCGTACAGATGGGTGGCGTGGGAGGAGTTGCTAACCTTGGCAGTTCCCCCGTTCTTGCCAATGAGTTCAGCATCACCCTGTTGGGCAAGCCATTCGGGCTCTTCGGCCAGACCGGCTACTTCCTGATGCATAGCGGCACATACGATGTTGCGGTGATGGTGATCTTCCTCTTCCAGATGGTCTTCATGGACACCGCGCTGACTATTGTTACCGGCTCGGCGGCTGAACGCTGGAAGTTCGCTGCGTTCATCGTCAGTTCCTTCATGCTCGGTGCGTTCATCTACCCGCTGTTCGCCAACTGGGCGTGGGGTGGTGGCTGGTTGTCTACACTCGGCGTGAATTTTGGTCTTGGCCATGGCTACAGCGATTTCGCCGGCTCCGGCGTGGTCCATGCCGTGGGCGGCCTCAGTGCGTTGGCGTTAGCGATTATCGTGGGCCCTCGTATCGGCAAATTCAGCCGCGCCGGGAAGCCCCACGCCATGCCCGGGCATGACATGGTTATCGTTCTGGCCGGCTGCTTCATCCTCGCCTTCGGATGGTTCGGCTTCAACCCCGGCTCCACGTTGGGTGCGTCCGGCAACGGCAACCTCCGGATCAGTTCTGTCGCGGTTAACACCATGCTCGCCGGTATGGCTGGCGGGTTCAGCGCGATGTTCTATATGTGGATTCGCTACACCAAGCCGGATTCGTCGATGAGCGCCAACGGCCTTCTTGCCGGATTGGTGGCGATCACGGCGCCCTCCGGATTCGTGAATCCCGTTGCTTCGGTGATCATTGGCCTTATTGCCGGTGTTCTGGTTTGCGTCTCTGTGGAGTTTGTCGAAAAGGTGATGAAGATCGACGATCCCGTGGGCGCGATTTCGGTGCACGGCGCCAATGGCATCTGGGGTGTCCTGGCGCTCGGCTTATTTGCCGACGGCAAGAGCAATTATGGCGGCTCCTGGAATGGCGTTCCCGGTAATGTGACCGGTCTCTTCTACGGCGACTCCGGTCAGTTCGTCGCACAATTGATCGGCGTTGCTGCCCTCATCGGCGTTATCTTCCCGCTGGTGTATGTAGTCAACGTTGGCATTGATATGTTCGTCGGACAGCGTGTTGGTGCGAAGTCGGAACTCGAAGGCCTCGACATCCCTGAAGTCGGCGCTCTCGGTTATCCGGAATTCGAACTGAAAACGAAGTAGACGGCCATGACCCCTGCCATAACCAACAACAACCTTCCAGCGGAACTCGAAAGAGTTCCGCTGGTCCCGTGGCGCGATCCCTCCACCGTCTCGAAGGCGGAACTCACTGCCTATATCGCAACACTCGAGCGCGCGGTAGAAGAGAGCCCGCAGTCGGCCGACCTTCGTACCTGCCTCGGCATGGCTTACGCCATGAACTACGAAGTGTACAAATCCATGGACAGCCTGGAAGTGGCGGTGGAACTGGCGCCGCAGCACTTCTTTGCCCAGTTGAAGTATTCCGAGTTGCTGTATCGCTTGCGTGCGCTGGAGCGAGCCGAAGAAGAAACGCTGAAAGCCGTTAACCTTGCCGGCAACAACTGGGAGCTCAGCATGGCGCGCAAACAATTGCAGGAGATCCGGCGCCTGCGCCGCGACGGAACTCAAAAACCTGCCTGGACAAAACCGTTGACGTCTCCTGTCCTTGCACTGCTTGGCCTGATCGTACTGTTCTCCATCGCGACTATATTGACGAGGTAACGTAATGAAGTGGAATCACTATTTTGCGGCTGTGGTTTTCGGGGGGTTCGTATTCGTCGCCGCGGGCGCACCGCTGTGGACTGTAGTTGCCGGAGCTTCCGCCGTCGCGGTCGTCAACCTCGTGCGCTTTAAGCGCGCACGGCAATAGCAGTGCTGCCTAGCCCCCTACTTCTGCTGCTGACGGAACTGCCAGAGGGTGCCCGCATTCCGCTGGCGATGTTGATTGTCTTCGGCACAGCGAAAGTATTCGCCGAACTATTCGAGCGGATCGGCCAGCCAGGGCTGGTGGGCGAGATCCTGGCCGGAGTTCTGATCGGCCCCAGCGTCCTCAATTGGATTCAGCCGAGTGCCTTCCTCACTGCCCTCGCCGATCTGGGCGCCATGTTTCTCCTCTTTCGCGTCGGGCTTGAAGTGAAAGCGTCGGAGTTGCTGAAGGTGGGCGGGACGGCAATGCTGGTGGCAACGCTTGGCGTGATTGTGCCCCAGTTTCTCGGCTGGGCCATCATGCGCGCCTGGGGTGCGCCTCAAATTGAAGCCATCTTCGTGGGCGCTGCGATGGTGGCCACTAGCGTCGGCATCACAGCGCAGGTTCTATCCGCTAAGGGTCTGCTGCATCACAAAGCGGCGCAGATCATTCTGGCGGCGGCAGTGATTGACGACGTTCTTGGCCTTCTTGTTCTTGCCGTTGTTAGCAGCATGGCCAAGGGCCAGGTGAACCTGTTGGCAATTCTCTTCACCACCGTCATGGCGGCTGGCTTCACGTTGCTTGTGGCCGTGCTGGGTACTCGCGCTATGAATCATGTTCTGCCGCGAGTGACGCAGACGCTGCGCGCGGGCGAAGTGCAGTTCAACTTCGCCATGATCCTGCTCTTCGGATTGGCGCTGATGGCCGTGTTCACTGGCGTTGCCGCCATCATCGGCGCGTTCCTGGCGGGAATGGCCACAGGAGAGGGCGTTAACCAGCGAGTTCGCGACCTGGCGCACGGCGTGACGGAATTGCTTGTTCCGTTCTTTCTCGCAGGTATCGGTTTACATCTGGACGTCCGCGCCTTCACTTCGCTGCCGGTGATCCTGTTGGCGCTTGTGATTCTGGCTGCTGCTGTCGTCTCGAAACTCATCGGTTGCGGGTTGGGAGCATGGTCACTGGGCAAGGCGGATATGCTTCGAGTGGGCTTCGGCATGGTGCCTCGCGGAGAAGTCGGAATGGTGGTCGCCCAACTCGGGCTGGCGATGGGCGTCATCGCCGCCAACGTCTATGGCGTGGTTGTGTTCATGGCGGTTGCCACTACTCTTGTGGCGCCTTTGCTGCTGAACATCGCGTTCAAGGGTGTCGGCCCGTTGGAGCCGCCAGCGCAGGATTTCCACCTCGGATAGGCGGCTCATCCTGTAAACTGGGTTCTCCAGCCGCATGACGCCTAAATTCCTTCTCATCGCTGCCGTAGCCTGCGCGGCGTTCGCCCAGCAGGCCACTACTCCCCTTCCCACCCCCTTCGCCACGCCTTCGGCCAAGAATGGTCCACAGGTGATCAAGCATCCCGACGGCGTGGAATTGCGTCTGCCGCAAGGGTTCCATATTGAGGAGTTTGCCGCCGATTTCAAGAAGCCGCGCGGGCTGGCGGTGGCGCCGAATAACGTTGTCCTGGTGAGTGACAGCGTCGTCAACGGCACGGTCTACGCCGTAATCAACGGTTCGCGCAAAGTGCTTGCCGGGAGCCTCGACCGGCCTTATGGGCTCGCGTTCTGGAAGAGATATCTCTACATCGCGGAGGCCACTTCCGTGAAACGGTATAAGTACAACGCGAAGTCACTGACGCTGGGTCCGGGTCAGGAAGTGGTGAACATGAAGGATTTCGGACAGGGGCATTGGACGCGCGCGCTGCTGTTCGATGGCAAGGGAAAGCATCTCTACGTCGGTATTGGCTCGGCGTCGGATGCCGGTCCAGTGGCTTCGGAAATGCGCGCCGCCATCAACCGGTATAATCCCGATGGCACAGGCCAGCAAATTTTCGCCGCAGGCCTGCGCAATCCGGTTGGCATCGCCTGGGCCCCCGGAACCAGCACCCTCTGGGCTACGGTGCAGGAGCGCGATGGGATGGGCGACGAGTTGGTGCCCGACTACTTCACACACGTGGAACCCGATGGGTTTTACGGCTGGCCGTATGCCTATGCCGGCCCCAATGAAGATCCACGCTATAAGGGACAGCAAACCGAACTGGTGAAGAAGACCAAGACTCCGGACATCCTGCTGCGGTCCCACATCGCGGTGATGGACGTGAAGTTCTACACCGGCAAGCAATTTCCGGAGGAGTATCAGGGCGGCGCGTTTCTGGCCACACACGGATCTTCCAACCGCGCGCAGCGGGTCGGCTATTCGGTGCTGTTCGTGCCTTTTTCGGGAGGCAAACCGAGCGGCCCGCCGCGGGAGTTCCTCACCGGCTGGATGATGGCGGCGGACAAGCGCGAAGTGTGGGGCCGGCCCGTGGGCCTGCTGCAATTGCCCGACGGTAGCCTCCTGCTCTCAGACGACGGCGGCAACAAAGTCTGGCGCATCAGCTACGGAAAGTAGCAGCGGCGATACACTGGTAGCATCTGGGAATTAAACGATGAGACCACTTACGCTGGTTTTGTGTTCGCTCTCCGTCGCCGGTTTTGTCACCGCGCAGAAGGCGCAGACTCCACTGCCGGCGCCCTTCGCCACCCCTTCCGTCAACAACGGGCCGCGCGTCATCACCCATCCCGATGGGGCGCAATTGCAGGTTCCCGCCGGCTTCAAGATCGACGAGTATGCAATCGGCTTGGAACGGCCGCGTTACATGGCGCTTGGCCCCAACAACGAAGTGCTGATCAGCGACAGCGCCGATAGTGGCGCCGTCTACATCCTCTTCGACAAGGATCACGACAACAAAGCGGAGGATCGGAAGAAGCTGATCGATGGGCTGAACCGTCCTTACGGCCTCGCCTTCTGGAAGGACTACTTGTACGTGGGTGAGCCGACTTCGATCAAGCGGTACAAGTACGACGCGAAGACAATGACCGTTGGTAAGGGCGAAGAAGTGGTTAGCCTCAGCGGCATGGGCCGCGGACACTGGACGCGCACGGTGCTCTTCGACGGCAAGGGCGAGAAGATGTATGTCGGCGTCGGCTCAGGCTCAAACGTAGATGCGGGCGAACCGGAAGTGCGAGCCGCCATCAACCGTTACAACCCTGACGGCAGCGGCCATGAGATCTTCGCCGCCGGCACGCGAAACCCCATCGGCCTGGCGTGGCAGCCCGGCACAGAGACGCTGTGGGCAGCCGTTCAGGAGCGCGACCTGCTGGGAGACGACCTGGTTCCCGACTACTTCACCAGCATCAAGCAAGGCGCCTTCTACGGTTGGCCGTATGCCTACACAGGCCCGCACGAAGATCCGCGGAGGAAGGGCGAAAAGCCCGAGCTTGTGGCCAAGACGTTGCCGCCCGACCTTCCCTTGCAAGCCCACGTGGCGGTTTTGGATTCGCGGTTCTACACCGGCAAGATGTTTCCTAAGGAGTATCGGGGCGGTGCTTTTATTGCCGAACACGGCTCATGGAATCGCTCCAAACGCGTTGGCCAGTCGGTTGTATTCGTGCCCTTCAAGAACGGCAAGCCGACGGGCGAAGTGAAAGACTTTCTTACCGGCTGGCTGCTGTCGCCGGACAAGCGGGAAGTGTGGGGACGCCCCGTCGGCCTGCTGCAGATGCCCGACGGTAGTCTGCTGGTTTCCGACGACGGCGGCAAAAAAGTTTGGCGGATCAGCTACAAGCAGTGATCGCAAGACTCGCCGCTTGCTTGCTTGTTGTGGCACTGGCCCCGGCTTGGGCCCAGCAGCCGTCCTTTTCGCACCAGCTTCATTTGAAGCTGAAAATGACATGCGTCACTTGTCACGCCGGCGCGCCCACCAGCACGCAGGCCTCAGACGACAATCTTCCCGCGGAGAAGGTTTGCCTCAATTGCCACAAGACGGCGGTCATCAAGCAGCCCGCGGTTTTGCTGGTGAGCAAATTCAATCACCAGCAACATTTGAAAATGGGGAATGCTGCGCCGGTGATCGCGGCCGCCATCGACTCCGGCAATTACCTCTCCCCTGCCGCAGACATCCGCCGTTACCTCGATACGAAGAACGCCTGCCAGGCCTGCCATCGCGGGATGGAAGAATCAACCGCCGTCTCTCACGCGAACTTTCCGCGGATGGCCGATTGCCTGGTGTGTCATAACAAAATCGAACTGCCATTCAGTTGCGAGACATGCCACGACGACATCGCCGCGCTACGGCCGGGAACTCACACGTCCAACTGGATTGACCTGCATAGCTCCGGCAAGGCAAACCTCGACAAGCCAACCTGCGCCGTGTGCCATGGGCGCAAGTTCACTTGCATGGGCTGTCACTGAGGCTGTTCGCCGCTGAAGAGTCTCTTTACGAAGAGTCCGATTTTTCGCCACGTAATGCCTGACACTCCCTTTTCGGGGCAAATCGCCCACGGTGAGTAGCCAAGCGTGGGATCGATCTTGCTGGTGTACAAGAGAAGCGGTTGGCGCCCTGGCGTTTCGACGGTGTAGATGAGGCCGACGCCGCATGGTTCCACATACTTCAAGTCGCCACCGACGAGGCCTGCGGACGTCCCACTCGGTCCCCAGTCCTCCATGAATTTGCTCATGGCGTAGTCGCGGCACGGCTGCTGCGCGTTGCAGCCCCAGATGGCGTAGGCCTTGTCGAAGTCCTTGGCGCGAACCGCTGCAAGGAACGACTGCACCCGCTTTTCTTCACTGTAGAACCGGAATTGGAAATAGAGAAGAGTGGACAGCACCAGAACTGAGAGCAGCCCGAGCACCGACCACAGCACGATGCGGTTGCGGCGCTCCTCGCCTGCTCCGTAGTTTTCCAGATATCCGGACACGCCTTATTTTACCGGATACGCTTTGTTGTATTCGGTGGTCGCATCGGCAGTGATGTCGAGCGCCGGCTTGCTGTAGAGAGCCGTCGATGCATCCATCACCACGTCCAGACCCTTAGCCTCAGCCAGTTTGGTGATCACTTCACGCATGCGTTCACCGGTGCGGCCTAGAATCTCATTGCGCTCACGGTCCACGTCACCTTGCACGTCCTCCTGCAGACGCTGCAAGGAACGCTGCTTCCGCTGCCCTTCGGCCGTTAGTTCCGCCTGCGCCTGCGGGCTGATGTCGGGCGTGGCCAGCTTCTTCTGGATGTCCTGCAGTTGGCCCTGCAAGCGGTTCATTTCATCCTGGCGCGGCTTGAACTTCGCTTCCAGTTCCGCGGACGCCTTCTTAATCTCGGCGGTGTCGGTAACGGCTTTTTGCACGTTGATAATGCCGACCTTCAACTGCCCAAACATCGGCGATGCAAGGGCACACCCGGCGGTCACCATCAGCATGCGAACAACAGTCTTTGCACTAAACATCACTCACTCCTTCGTTGTGAAACTGACGCGGGCGGTGCGGCCTGCCTGGGGAGGTTCTCAGGCACTAAGAATGCCGAGAATCTCATCCTCCTTCAGGATCAGGTACTCCTGCCCTTCGATCTTTACTTCCGCTCCCGAATACTTTCCGAACAGAATCCGGTCACCCGGCTTCACATCCAGTTCCACTCGCTCACCAGTAGCAAGCAGCGATCCGCTGCCGATGGCGATCACTTCCGCCTGGTGAGGCTTTTCCTTCGCGGAGTCGGGAATGATAATGCCGCCGCGTGTGGTTTCGACATCGTCGATACGGCGGACGAGTACGCGATCATGTAGCGGACGCAAGTTCATTTCACATCTCCTTAAACAGTTGGAACGGTTTCGATAAGGGCGCGGCGCATTTCGGGCACACCCCGTGCCATCGCTCGCCACTATAGCGTTGTGCTGTTTCCCGTGTCAATTTAACGCACCGGCAGCATCTCATTCAACACCCGGCCGATGGAGCCCGCCGGCGTCTCTACACCCAGCATTGTGGCCAGCGTTGGCGCGATGTCGTTAACCATGACGCGGCCGTGGTATTGGCCCGTGCGCACCCAGGGGCCGAGGAAGATCACGGGTACGTGCGAATCGTAGTTGTACGGCGTGCCGTGGGATGTGCCGGTCTTTCCGTCGAACAGGTAATACGGCTCGGCGATCACCACCAGATCGGCGACGCGGCCTTCATAGAATCCATTGCGGATGCGGCGGGTGATGTAGTCCTCAGGCAAGCGGCCTAGCCGCACGTCTTCCGATGTGTAGACGCGCGCAATATGGGGAATGGGCCGGATGGCCTCCGCCGCCGTAACTTGCACCGCGGCCAGATCAAGGCCCTTCTTGCGAATCAAATCCCGGTCCAGGTAGGGCGCGACTTCCTCCCGTCCGACAATCCACTTTTCCACGCCGTACTTCGCATTGAGAGCATCGGTAACGGCTTTCATAATGGCGGCCGACGATAGCCTTCCGCCCGCCATATGCCTCTTCTCATTCGCTTCCGGCGACGGCGCCACACCGTGATCGGCTGTCATCACAACAAGGGTGTTCGCCAGACCCACTTTCTTGTCTACGAACTGCAGCAGCATTTCCAGGACTCGATCCGTTTTCAGGCACATGTCATGCACCTCAGGCGAATCGGGTCCCACGAAATGGCCGATGGCGTCGTTGGAGGAGAAGCTGACGCTCAACACGTCGGTGCCGCCGCTGGCTCCCAGTTTCTCTGAATCGATGGCGCGCATCGCCGCTTCCGCAAGAACGTCATTGCCAAAGGGGCTGCGGTAAACCGCTTCCCAATACGCCTTCCCCGGAGAGGCCGGCATCGTGGCGTATACAGTCCGTGGTCTGGTGCCGCTGCTGCGTTCAAACCGCGATGACGAAGTCCATTCCGCCCCCACGAACTTGTCCGCGAAGCGGGAGCGGTTGAACTCAGCCATCCAGGCGGGCAGTTCTTTCATGTAGTAGGTGCTGCTGACGAAATTGCCCGTGTCGTTGTCGAACCAGAACGCGGCGTCGGCCATGCGGCCCACGGGGAGGATGGCGCTGCGATCCTTCAGGGACATGCCGATGGACTTGTTGGGCGACCGGTCCGCCATTTTGATCTCATCGGACAGCGTGCTTACCAGCAGGCGATGCGGCGATGCGCCCTGGCGCGCCGGCGCGCCTAAGGTCTCCACTGAGGGGTCGGAGACGCTGGTGATCATCTTGCCCGTGGCGCGGTCCAGCCACTCGTTGCTGACGATGCCGCTGATCGCCGGAGGCGCACCGGTCAACACCGTGGAGTGGCCAACGGCCGTAACGGTGGGATAGTGCTCATAGTGGGCATTGGTGAAGACCGCGCCCTGGTTGAGCAGACGCGCCAGGCCGCCGGTATATTCTGAGCGAAAGCGCGTCAGGTAGTCGTAGCGGAACTGGTCGATGACAATCATCAGCACCAGCTTCGGCTGCACGGGCGGGGCAGCGGTTTTCGTCTGGGCAAAGACGGCACAAGCGATCACACACAGCAGGCTCAAACGTCGCGCGAGTCGTTTCATGGATGTCTCGACGCGGAGCTACTCCGACAGCAGAACTGCACCGCTACCGCTCAACTGATAGGTGGTGATGGCGCCCTTCACCGACTTCGGATCGAACTTGCGTCCTTGTTCTTCGGCCTCATGCTTTGCTTGGGCCACAACCTGCTCGCGGGTGAGTGCGGTCTTCGCCAGCGTGCCTTCGGCAATCGCCATCTTCCCGGCGGCGTCCTTCGGAAACACGATATCGCCATCGTCGACTTTGATGCGGATCGACTTGCCCGATGATTCGTCAGCCAGGTTCATCCAGCAGCCCATCATCTGGCACACCTCAGTGACTTTTCCCTTCACCTGGACAGTCTTGCCAACCCAGGGATCGGGAGCGGCCATCAACGCGGTGACAGTTACCGGCTCCTTCAACGTCAGGGGCTTACCAAGCTTCAACTCGGCAGCCGCGCACACTGAGAACAGCAGCAGGACGGAAAAGATGTATCGCATGATGTTCCGATTATCCCATGCGGCCTAGTTGAGCGAAGCCAGGCGCGACCGCAGCAATACCAGTTGTCGCTCCACTTCGGCGCGGTCCTCCGCTTTCGGGGACAGCCGCAGGTACGTCTCAAAATCCTGCCTCGCGCCGCCGTAGCGTTTCAGTTCCGTATTCAGCAGGGCCCGCTGCCGGTACTCTTCCGCGGAGTCTGGCGCGGCAGCGATGAGGAGGTCCAGCACCGGCGCTGCTTTCTGATGCGTGCGCCGGGAGAAGTAGACATTGCGCAGATTATTCAACATGCGGACAGCGATGTGGCGCTTCGCCACGGGATGTAAAAGCCCCGGATTCTGGAACACATCGACACCGGAAGCCTGCAACGCGAGATCGCGGCATCGCTCCACCGTGAGGAGTGTTCCGCCCCCGAAGACATCGATGTAGGTGGCGAACTTTCCGTCGTCGTAGCGCACCACGAAATGGCCTGGCAACCCGATACCATAGACCGGCCGTCCCAGGCGGCGCGCCACTTCCATGTACATAACGGCCAGCGTAATGGGGATGCCCGTCCGGGTTTCCAGCACCTCGTTGAGGCAGCTGTTGCGAGGGTTGTAGTAGTCCGCGTTGTTGCCCGCGAAACCTAATTCGTCGAAGAAGTACTCATTCGCGGCGGCCACAAAGTCGGTCCCCTGCGTGTTGCTACCCAACCGCCCGGCCAGCGCCGCCGCGTGGCCATCCAACGTTCGCAATGAGTGTGCCGGGTCGAGGCGGGGGAATTCGACCGACGCAATCTGCAACGCAGCCACATCGAGCGTTACCTCTTCCGAACGCCCGCACAGAAGGCTGATGAGCTCTTTCACTGTGCGTAGAATAGCACTGCCGTACAATAACAACGGATGAGGCGCTCTCGCTGTCTGATGCTTGTGCTGGCTACGCTGCCGGCTTGCGGGCAGATTCGTGGCGCTGCACTCTGGTCGCCACATGAGGTGATCTCCTGGGGCACGGAGTTGCGGATTCACACGCTGCCCTCGGGCCACGCCAGGACGCTCGCCCGTGGCGATTTCGGTGAAGGCGGCTGTGTGGCCACGCTCTCAGGAGACCGCGGCATCGTCGTGCAACAGGGTCAGGGCTTGGGCCGGTTGGTGTGGCTGCGCGCTCCCCGCTGGAGACCCGAATTGATCGACAGCGGCATGGACACACACGATTGCCAGGAGGCTGACGTACATGGCCGGCACGGGATCGTGGTTGTCCATCGCTACGGCCAAATGCGCTTCTATGAGCCTCCGGCGCGGCGCGGCGAGCCGTGGCCCTATACCGAAATCTATTCGTTCTACACAGCGTCGCATCAAGGAGGCTTGCTACAGAAGGATGTGGACAGCGACGGACGTCTCGACGTTTTGTGCGGCGACTATTGGATCGGGAATCCACAGAGCTTCGAACTGGGTTGGCGCCTCTTTGCCATCCATCTGTGGTTTGAAGAACCCGATTCGGCGCTTGTTCGCATTGCCGATTTCGGCCGCGGCGTGATTGAAGCTCAGGCTCATCTGGACAACGCGCGGCTGGCATGGCTGGAACCGGCCGCCGATATCCACCAGCAATGGACGCAGCGCCGCCTGGCCGAAGATCTCCATTTGCGGCGCATCCACGGACTCGATGCTGCCGACGTGGACGGCGACGGGCGCCTTGATATCGTGGCAGCGGAAAATGCGGGACCCGATTCCCGCCTTGTTCTTCTTGTGAATCGCGGCGAAGGTAACTTCCAGCCGCGAGTTCTTGCACACACAGCGGGCGTGGTTTTTCTGCGCTTGCTCTCGCTTGAAAGTACCGGCCAGCCGGGCATCGTAACCGCAGGGGCGGACGGTGTCCACTGGCGTAAGATTGAAAACAAATGACATCGAAAATGTTGGAAGAGATCCGGCAGCAGCCGGTCGCCCTAGAACGTACGTTGCGCGGCGAATTGCGCAAGTTCGAAAAACTGAAGAAGACGTTTGAGAAAAAGAAGCCGCGGTTCATCGCGCTGGCGGCGCGCGGCACGTCGGACAATGCGGCGCAGTTTGCGCGCTATCTGCTGGAGATCACCACCGGAATTCCGGTCTCTCTGTGCGCTCCGTCCGTGTACACGTTGTACAAGGCGCCGGTGGATCTGCGTGATTCGCTGGTGGTGGCTATCTCGCAATCGGGCGAGTCTACCGATACGAATGTGGTTCTTGAAACCGCGAGGGCCGCGGGTGCGATAACCGTGGGCATCACCAATGAAGCCGACAGCGCCATGTCGCGCCTTGCGGAACACACTTTCCTGGTGCGGGCCGGGCGCGAGAAGAGCGTCGCCGCGACGAAAACTTACACCGGCCAGATGATGGCGTTGTATCTGCTCGCATGGTCACTGGGCGCGCGTATTTCCCTGGACGAACTGCGTCGCATCCCGGAATGGACAGACGCCGCCCTGAAGTTGCAACCGCGCGTGGCCGAGGCAGCGGTTCGCTTCCGGTTTATGGATCATGCCGTTGTGATTGGACGTGGCCTCAACTATTCGAATGCCTTTGAGTTCGCTCTGAAGATGATGGAGACGTGCTACGTAGTGGCCGAGCGTTTCTCATCGGCCGATCTCGCTCACGGTCCCATTGCGATGGTGGAGCAGGGATTCCCAGCGTTCCTGCTGACGCCTTCGGGAGTCACTTGGCCCGGAGTGAAGGCGATGGTGGAACGGTTGCATGCGCTGAAAGCAGAGTTGCTTCTAGTGACCGACGCGAGCAACGCCGACGCCCGCGCAATGGAGCGCCGCTCCATTGTCCTTCCCATGAAACTGGCGCGTAAAAGCGCCAACCCAGAAGAGCTTTACACTCCGATCCCGTATATTGTTCCGGCGCAGCTTTTCGTCGAAGCACTGGCGCAATTGAAGGGGCTGGATCCCGACAAGCCACGCACCATCACGAAGGTGACGCAGACGCTTTAGGCAGCGGCGTCAGCGCGGGCTTTCGCCAGTAGCGGGCCGAGGCGAAGTTCGCGAGCCCATTCATCGAGATAAGCCCAATCGAGGTCCGGGTTCGTGGCGATGACGCCCGCGATGTCTCGCCATTGCCTCTCCGAAGTCTGTCCGCCGAGACGGTACCAGTCGAGCTTTGCAAGGATTGTATCTTCAGCTGATGCGACGGGACAGCAGATGGTGCCACCGCCAATCCTGAGTTCCACCGGCGTTGCCCTCTTCAGGCCGCAGTATTGGAACTCGGTCACCGGGGGGAAGACATCCACCTTCTGCGCGTTCGGCATGTGGATGACGTTGAACGAACGCCCGGCCTCCAGGGCATAGCGGATGGTGTCCTCATCCGCATACCAGTCCTTGCCCAGTTCCTCAACAAACCGGGCGACTTGATGCCGGGTCATGGCGACAACTAGATCGGCGTCTTCCGTGCCGCGGAAGATGCCACGCGTTGCCGATGCCAGCGATCCCACAACGCAGTATCGAATCCGAAGCCGCTCCAGAGCACTGACCACCCCGAGCACGGCGTCGAAGAGGGGGTCACCGCCTAGCGAGGACATTACCGTACGCCTTGTCGAAGAGGTCGTCGCCGAGCCGCATCCGTGCGGCGCGAAGAAAAATCTCTTGATCGTCCGCCTGGGGGAATTTTCCCCGGAGTCCACCTTCCTGGAAGGCACGCAGGCGAGCGGAAACCTGGATCGCGCGTGCCATCCGTTCGCCCGGAGTCATCTGCTGGATCAGGCGCAAGTACACCTGCCAAGCTTCCGGGCTGGTATCGGCTGGCCTCATACCCCGAGTATACGATTACGTGCGCAGCCGGGCCAGCAGGTAGGCGCCCGCGAGTGAGAATAAGGCGTCGGGCGACCAGGCGGCCAGCACCGGCGGCAGCTGATTCACGCGCCCTACTTGCTCAAAAAGCAAACTTACCGACCAGTAAGCGATGGCGATCCCGAAACTGATGCCCACTCCCGCCATGGCGCCGCGATTACCCGTCATGAAGGCGAATGGCACCGACAGCATCGCCATAATCAAAGCGAACAGAGGCACGGCAAACTTCTTGTGATACTGCACCTGCAGATTGATCGTGTCGAAGCCGCTCTGCTGTAAGTCCTTGATGTAAGCCGATAACTCCTGGAAGTTCATCTGCTTATCCTGCTTCACTTCCTTCAGGAAGTAGCTCGGCGGCTCCGTCAGTTCCTTGAATGTTTCCGTGCGGCCGCGGAAGTCGTTCCAGTCGTCGCGGAAGGCATCGCCGACCATCCAGATGCGGCGCGCCCAACCGTTCTGGAAAACCCACACGTTGAGATTCGGTTCCCAGCGCGCCCGCTCAGCGGAAATGTGACGGTGCAGTTCGAACGTTTGCGGATCGAGATCAAACACCTGCACGCCGCCCATCACCTGCTCCGTGGGGTCAAAATACTTGTAATAGTAGATCCGAGACGCCTTGTCGTTCAGAATCCACTTCCGCCCCGGATCGAGGTACGTTTGAATCGGACGGCCCTTGATTTCCGCCCGGATCGCGTCCTGAATGCGGTTGGCCTTCGGCACCACGTAGTGGTCGAACCCGAAGAGACTTCCACTCAGTGCAATGCTCGAAACCAGCACCGGCATGGCGAGCCGGTGGAGGCTGACACCGCACGCCTTAAAGGCCGTTACTTCGTTATTCTTCGCCAGAATGCCAAACGTCACCAGCACCGCTACCAGCACGCCCATCGGCGCCGAATCGTACATCAACTTAGGAGTGAGAAAGAAAAAGTATGTCAGCACGCGGGTGAACGCGATGTGGTTCTTAATAATGTCGCCGAGCAGCTCAAAGAAGTTATAGACGATAGTCAGCATCACAAAGCTGGCCAGCAGCACAACGAAGTAAAACCAAAACGTCTTCAGGACATACGCATCAATCACCTGCGGCAACAGGAACCACCGGCCGCTCATCCTGCCATTCTTGGCCGAATGCGGCGCCTGAACACGCTGAAGCTTGTCATTTACCACCCGCTCAATGAAGCTGTAGGCGCGCTGAAAACCTGCCGTCCAGTCGCGATCACCAGGGCGATCCAGCCGCGCGTACATCACCAGGCCAACGAACAAGAACAGGGTGTTAGGGGTCCAGACCGCCAACCACGCGGGCAGTGTGCCGCGCTGCGCCAAGCCAATGAGGCTGATCAAGCCCATGTAATAGGCGAACGCCAGCAGCACTGTCAGCACAAACGCCATTGACTTACCGCCCTTGCGCGAGGAGACGCCGAGCGGGATCCCGATCAAGGCCAATAGCATGCACGCCAACGGCAGGGCCAGGCGGCGGTGATATTCAATTTGCGCATCCACCGTCGCTCGCGGGTTACGCATCAAGTCGCGCGTGCCCATCGCGGTGAAATCCTTCGGTGCGACCTCGTCCCGTTGCATGGCTTCCAGAAGCTGTTCGCCCCTCGGAGACGCCGTGTTGTAGTATCGCTGAGGGTCAAGCGCAGCCTCGTGCGTACGCACGTTGGTCATTGAGAGCTGGATGTTGTTGTTCTTGATATCCGGCAGAGCCAGCGCCTCGGAAGCAATGGTGATTCGCGGCCCTTCGCCCGCTTCCTTCGACGTCGAGCTCTTGCGTTTGTCCGGCGTCGAAAGGTCTGCGATAAACACCTTGCGCCAGCGTACCGGGTCGCTCGGAATGACGTCGCCGATGTAGAGAATGGTATTGGGAAACTGCTCGCTGAACACGCGCGGCTGGATCTCCGCAGTCAACTGTGAGGCGATCAGATCGTTCAGAATCCGGTACGTGGCGCGAGTGGCGGCAGGCGTCAGCCAGAGCGAGCATGTGCCGGCCAGCGCAGTCCCCAGCAGCGCAAACGTCATCACGGGGAAAGCGACGCGACGGCTGGGAACGCCGGCTGCACGCATGGCGATGATCTCGCCATCGGTGGACATGCGGCCCAAGGCAATCAGCACACCCACCAACACGCCGATGGGTATCGTCAAGGTCAGCACGGGCGGAAACACAAGGCCAAACAGAAAGGCGATTGTTGACGGTGGCGCCGAACTGGTGACGAGGTAGTTGAAGAGCCGGCTGAGTTGGCGAAGGAAGAGTACGAACGTGAATAGCGTGGTACCCAGCAGCGCGCTGGAGACGATCTCAGCGAAGGTATTCCGGCTCAGGATGCCCATCGGTTATCGGACGGAAACCAACGGCGGCGCGGGTACAACCGGGGGCCGCGCCCATTCGGCGTCCACTCGCTCCAGTTCCAGGTCGTCGAACAGCAGTGAAGGCGCGACAACTGTGGTGTTGGCCACATAGCCGCCTCCGCCGCTCAAGGCCAAAGGCGCCCCATTTTCCAGGTAATCGAATACGAATGCTTCGTCGGAGGCGGCCGTGATATCGCGCAATGATCGGGCAGTCAGCCCGCGGAACCGCAGCCCACGCACCAACTCTTCCCGGCCGTCGGGATACACACGGTACACCAGCAGCGGCGCACTCACCACCCGGCCGGAAGGCCCCTGCTCGCCGCCGTACAGCTTTCGCACTTCTTCGACATTCGCTGAGGAAGGGAAGTCCAGCTTTCGGACGAGCATCCCATACGGCTTACCACGCTTCGAAATCGTATCAAGCAGCTTCTTCTTCAACTCCGGGGCGGTGGATGTCTCAGCAGCCTTCACAAAGAGGTTGCCAAACGCCGCGGTTCCGGCGCCGAAATTGCCTGGCAGCCTCGCCCTCCCGTTTGACCCTTCATGGCCACGCACCGGCTGGCGCGTCATCAGGAAGTTCTTCAGAACGCCTTTTTCCACCAACGGCAGTGGCGTCGGCTTTACGCCTTCCATATCCACCAGATAGTTACCAAACAAAGACTGGCCGCGCCACTCGGTCTGCGTCGGGTCATCCACGACGTCGAGGAATTCGGGAAGAATTCGCGAACCTTCGCGGCCCTCGAACTCACTGGCAGGTATGGGAATATTGCGTCCTGGCTCGTTCACCGGCTTGCGCACCGGCGCCAGGCCGCGCAGCATCTGGGCGAGCAACTGTGCCGCCGCCTGAGCCTCAAACAATACCGGGCCGGCATAGGTCTCCGCGACAGGCGCCGCCGCCAGGGCGGTAACGTTTGCACCCACCTGCTGGGCGGATTTCATCATGCGGTCTTCGCTGGCGAGGTCAAGAAACACGTGCCCGAAGAACTCGGCGTGGTCGTGGATAGGCGTGCCATCCGGAGCTTGTCCCGTGGCGCGTATCCGCACGTCCACCAGGTTGTCAGGGTAACGGAGGGACGTGCCTTCCGAGTTGGCATAGTAGCTTGCCACCTGACTCCATTGAAACTCAACTCCCGAATTCAGCACCGCCGGATAATCCAGAAACGCGGCTGATAACGTCTTTGCTTTTTTCGTCCATGCGGCTTCGTCGGCCGGAATTCTTTTCACCGGTAACAGTATTTTAACCGGCTGCGCGCGGGCGAAGTCATTCAACGTTTCCGGGGCAGCCACGTTCTTCAATGCCGACCGCTTGCGGGAGATCGAATCCACCGCGCCTTTAAACGCTCCGTCGGTAGCCAGCCAGAAGTGGGTCCGGATGGCGAGTGGATCGTCATCCAGCGGCATGCGGTCCCCTTCCATCCCCGAATGACGGAACATATCGGAAAACAGGTAGTTGGTGTTGTCAAACTTGTAATCGCCAACCCGAACTTCCACTCGCGGAATGCGAACATGCGTGCGCTGTACTTGCATCAAGCCACCGAGAGTCGCCGACAACGTCAGGCCCTCGAAGTCGTCGAGTCCGTATTCGATGTAGTAAGGAGCGTCAGTCAGATTAGGGATCTTGATCGATCGAGAGCGCGCGATTTCGTCCTGCATCGCCTGCAGAATCACATCCTCGGGTGGCTTCTTTTCGTCCTTTTGTGCAGCCGCCACGGCGGCTACCAGCAACAGGCAAGCGAGCGTACGCTTCACTTTGCGCTCTCCTCTACCGGCCGGGGCAGCAGCGGCGGCCGATCCTGCGACTGGTCGGTCTTTTGTATCTCCAGCTCCGAAACCAGAATGGCCGGCGATACCGCCGCCACCGGAACGTTGCCCGACTCCGCCCCGCAGTACCCGTTGAAGACTTCTGCTTTGTCGGAAGTGGCGAGGATCTTGGCGAAGCTCGCTAGAGGTGTGCCCACGATGTCCGCGCCGCGCACCAGTTCATCGGGGCGGCCGTCTGCATACACCCGGTAGACAACCAGCGGGATCACCTTGAATGCCTGCAAGCCGCGCCGCGAGGTAGTGGTGTACCCACCGGTGATGGCATCGAAGTACAGTCCGTATGGCTTCCCTTGCCTCTTCACTTCATCGATCAGCATCTGCCGCAGCTTCGCATTGGTTACGGTGCGCGTCGATTCCACCAGCAGATTACTTTGCCTTGAAACTACTTCTAAACCCGGCGACTTGCGGCCGTGCCCGTTCGATTGGGGGAATCCCTTTACCGGTGCGCGCGATAACAGGAACGTCTTCAGAATGCCGTTCTCCACCAGTGGCACTCGCCGCGCTTTCACGCCTTCGTCGTCGTAATCGTACCAGCCGTTCAAATCCACGCCGCCGATGCGATGCTTTGTGGGATCGAACACAACGGAGAGAAACGGCGGCAGAATCGCCTCGTTCAAGCTCTTGGTGAAAGTTTGGCCTTCGCTTTCGTCCTTCTGCCGGTGCCCTTCAATACGGTGGCCGAAGATCTCATGAAAGAACACGCCGCTGGCGCGGCCGGAAAGGATCGCTGGACCGATATAGGGATCCACCACGGGTGCCTTTAGCAAAGCCTCGAGGTTCTTGCCCGCATGTGCCACTGCTTCCAGCAGCGTCTCTTCCGCGGGTAATCCTTCGGTGTCCTGCGATTCGAACGTCTCACTGGTGGCCAGATCCATGCCGTCGCTCGCTTTGCCGCGCGCCACCAGAACCACGCGCGCGAACGTCCGTCCATGACGCAGCTTCGTCCCTTCGGTGTTGACGAAGTATTTCACTTCGCGTTGCACCGTGATGCCGACAGACGATGCGAGGACGCCCGGATACTTTTGAAAGCCCGCGGACATTTTCCTCGCCACACCTTCCCAGTGCGCGGCGTCCCACTTCAATAGGGGGACTTCGATTGATGCTTTGGTCGCAGTTTCTGTAGAGAAGTCGTCCGAATTATCCTGCTGCGCGACGTTCACGCTGGCATTGGTTTTGATCTTGATCAGACGCTGGGCGCCGGCGCGATAGGTCCGGTCCGTCTCAAGCCAGAGGGCCCGCCGCAGGGCCGGAACCGTATCCTCCACCGTCACCTGGGAAGCGGAGGTAAAGCGGGGATTCTCGCCGGGAAGCTTGTGGTAGTTATCCAGCTTGGGAGTCCCCACTCGCACCGTGACGTCAAGCAGCCGGGAGCGATTGTTGGAACTTGCTTGCAGCGTGCCCATGGTGGAGGAGACACCGCGGCTTTCCTCGTCGGTGATTGTGTAGGCAGCGAAATACGCAGGCGGATCGGACTTCTCTTTCAAAACGGCGAAGTTCCGGTCCAACTCCTCTCTCATCACGTCGAGCAGAGATTGCGCTGGAAGACTAAGACTGAGGGCCAACCCCAGAATGGTGAGGCGGAAAGAGGAGGGCACAAAACTCAGGATAACACTGGCACTCTCTTGCCCTCGCACGTCGCGCGGTACGGAACGCCTGGCGCGGCTTGCGACCATTCTGCCGGCGACAGGTTACGCTGCACCCGGCGGCATGCCTCCTGTACCAGATCCGCGGTTCGCCATAGCCACACCCGCGCCATGTTGTCTGCTCCCGCGGTGGCCAGCAGACGCCCATCCGGCGAGAACGCAGCCCATAGGATTTCGCCCTCATGGCGGACCTCGGCGGTGCAGGTGGTCTCTCCACGCGGCCAGATGCGCGCTGTGTCGTCGCTGCCCGTTGTGACGAGGTAGTTGCCATCGGGAGAGTAGGCGACGCACGTCAACGGGCTACCATGAGCCAGCACTACGTCGTTACCGCCAGTCAGTGAATGGAGTGTCGCTGTGCCGTCCTGGCAAGCCGCCGCGAGGAACTCGCCCTGCGGATCGAAGGCCACGGCGCGCACAGGCTTCCCGTGTTCGAACCGCTGCAAGCACATCCCCGACGCTGCGTCCCAAATGCGGGCAGCGCCGTCTTCGGACGCAGTCGCGATGCTGGCGCCGGTGGCATCCATCACCGCGTGCCAGACCGTGTTGTCGTGTGCCAACTCCAGCACTTTGGACCACGCAGTGAGGTCAGTCACGCGCACTGTGCGATCCCAGCTTGCCGTTATCAATCGTTTGCCGTCCGGCGAGAAGGCCACCGACGAGCAGTTGTTGGCATGCTTTAGCTGGTTGACGGGCGCCAGGCCAGGCCAACTGTACACCTGTGCCTCGCCGGTGACGCACGCAGCGGCCACCTTACTGCCATCCGGCGAGAAACAGACCGAAGTCACCGTCCCCGCCATCACCGCCGACGCTACTTTCTCAGAACCATCCACGCGCCACACGGAGATATCTCCCTCGCCGCCGGCGCAAGCCAGATACTGCCCCGCGCGGTCGAAGTTGACGTCCTGACAGGCGTAGAAATGTCGAACCCGCCAACC
>JBDTMC010000027.1:0-30499 GCA_039934475.1 Bryobacteraceae bacterium
TACCCGAGGCGCTTGAAGTCACCGCTTGGACAGCTGATGGAGTGATCATGGCCTGCCGCCTGCGAGGAACGCGAACCGAAGGCGTGATGTTCCACCCTGAATCATTCCTCACGATTCCCGCGGCGCCGTTGTTCCGAAACTTCCTCCACGATGTGGTCTGATCGCTGCTCTTCCGAAGAACTCGAGAAACTGGTCGCGGCCCTTCGCGAGGCCACTCCGTTGCGCCCCGAAGCGGAGGGTCCGTTCATGCGCGCGCTGGAGAGCGCCGCCAGTCCCGTTGAAGTCGCCGCCGCGCTGGAGTCCCGCCCGGGCTTCGTGTGGCTGGACAGTCCGGGTAGTCACAAGATCTTCCACACGCCGCTATTGACACTCACCTCGCAGGCAAACGCCTTCGATCTCATCGAAGCGGCCTGCAAGGCCTGGGAGGGCATTCCCGGAGCCATCCTGTGCGGCTACCTCGGCTACGAATTAGGATCGGAAGCGGAAGGCTTGCGGTCCGTGCCGGGCCCGCTGCCGGACTTGCACCTTGCTCTCTACGATCAGTACATGGTCTGGGACAGCGAGGGTTGGCTGCTGGCGGGAACGGATGCCTGGCGCGACATCAGTGTTCCCGATTCGTTTCCAGAAGCAGCAACAGGCGCGCCGTTTCCGCCGGTTCCCGAGCCCACGGCCACGCCCACGGACGAAGCCTTCCTACGGGCCGTCGAGCGCACAATACGCCGCATCCACGAAGGCGAAATCTACCAGGTCAACCTGTGCCGGAAGCTGGAAACGACACTGCCTCCGGAATGCGTGTGGCCACTTTACTTGAGGCTTCGCGACATCAGCCCTGCCGATCACGGCGCCTTCCTTCGCATCGATAAAGACACGGCCATCCTGTCCACCAGTCCTGAGCTATTTCTGCGCGTAGAGGACGGCGAAGTGCGGTCTTATCCCATCAAAGGCACTCGCCCGCGCGGCGCAACCGAAGAAGGGGACGAGGCGCTGCGGTTGGACCTTACCAATTCCGAAAAGGACCGTGCCGAGTTGGCCATGATCGTTGATGTCACTCGTAACGACCTCGGCCGTGTCTGCCAGCCAGGAAGCGTTCGCGTCGGAAGCCACGCTGAATTGATCACGCTGCCCACGCTCCACCACACCGTATCGAAGGTAGTGGGACAACTCCGCACCGATGCCACGCTGGCGGACCTGCTCCGAGCGACCTGCCCGCCCGCCTCCATCAGCGGAGCACCCAAGATTCACGCCATGGAAGTCGCCGCTGAGGAAGAAGGCTTCCGCCGCGGACCCTGCATGGGCAGCATCGGCTGGCTGTCGTTGGATGGAAGGATGGAACTCTCCGTTGCCATTCGCACAGCAGTGGCGGCGGAGGGTAAGGTGCACTATCTGGCAGGTTGCGGAATCACCGCCGAGTCCGACCCACAGGCCGAACTCGCGGAATCCGAAGCTAAAGCGGCAGCGTTCCGGCGGGCCCTTAGCGGCTCTGGCCCTGAGACTTCAGCGCGTTAACAAACTCTTCGTAAGGACCCTTGAAGTCCTCGATATGGCCGTGATCGAAGTTCCAGATGCGCGTTGCCGTTTCATCGATCAAGTCGTGATCGTGGGTTACCATCAGCACGGTCCCGTCATACTTCTGAAGGGCGATGTTCAGGGCGTTAATCGCTTCCAGGTCCAAGTGGTTAGTGGGTTCGTCCAGCACCAGCACGTTCGGCTTTTGCAGCATCAGCCGGCAAAAAATCAACCGTGCGGCCTCGCCGCCCGAAAGCGCATCGGTAGGCTTCAAGCCTTCCTCACCGGTGAAGAGCATCTGTCCAAGCAGCCCGCGCAACTCTTCCTGCGACGCCATCGGATTGAACTGGTGCAGCCACGACACAGCGGTCATTCCCAGCGCGATGGACTCTTTGTGATCCTGCGCAAAGTATCCCGCGGCCACGCCATGACCCCAGTTCACCGTGCCGCCATCGACAGTAAATTCTGGCTCCAAATCGTCCTCAGCCCCAGGGGCATTGCGCAAGAGGCTCTTCAGCATGGTCGTCTTACCGGTGCCGTTGCGTCCCATCAAGGCAATCTTTTCGCCACGCGCGACAGACGCCGTGAACCCTTCAATGACCGTCTTATCGCCGTAGGTCTTGGTGAGACCTTTAATTTCGATGGGATGACGGCCGGAAGGGGCCTTCATCTCGAAGCGGATAAATGGGCGTTGAATGTTGGAGCGCGCCAGCTCAGACGTTTGCAGGCGCTCCACTTCCTTCTTGCGCGACGTCACTTGGCTTGATCGCGTCCCGGCCGAAAATCGCTGGATGAACTCGTTCAACTGCGAAATTTTCTTCTCGCGCTGGGCGTTCTCCGATTCGATACGCGTCCGGATATGAGTCTTCGCCAGCACCATATCGTCATAGCCGCCGTTGTAGGTGATGATCGTTTGGTAATCGATATCGGCGGTGTGGGTGCAAACTTCGTTCAGGAAATGGCGATCGTGGCTGATGACGATGAGCGTGCCTTCGTAGCGCCGCAGGTAATCCTGCAGCCAGTGCACTGACTCCAAATCGAGATAGTTCGTCGGCTCATCCAGCAGCAGGGCCGGCGGAGTGCCAAACAGAGCTTGCGCCAGCAGCACGCGAACCTTCTGGCCGCCTTGCAACTCGCCCATCTTGCGCTCATGCAGATCGATGGGCACGTCGAGGCCTTCCAGCAGGACCGCCGCGTCGCTTTCCGCCTCGTACCCGCCCTCTTCGCCGAAGACGCCTTCTAGCTCGCCCAGCCGCATGCCGTCTTCGTCGGTCAAGTCGGCCTTCTCGTAGAGCGCCTCGCGTTCGATCATCGCGGTCCACAAGGGAGCGTTGCCCATGATCACGGCATCGATCACGCGATACTGGTCAAAAGCAAACTGATCCTGGCGCAGCACGCCCAGTTTCTTCGGCTTAACGACGTTGCCCTTTTGGGCATCAATCTCGCCCGTCAGCACCTTCATAAAGGTCGACTTACCGGAACCGTTCGGCCCGGTGAGCGCATAGCGCCGCCCGGGGGTAAACGTCACATTGACGTCGTCAAACAGGACTTTAGCGCCGTAGCGCATCGAAACATTGTTTACGGAAATCACGAGGGGTTAGCTCTAATTATATCAGTAACCCGCCAAGGGCGGTGCGTCTAAGACCATCACCATCGGCAACGCCGGTGCTTTTGTTGGACAATGGTTAAGAGCAGGGTTAACAGGTTTAAATGGAAGTCACCGTCACTATCCCCGAAGACATCGGCCGTGCGCTCGCGCTGACTGATGTTCCGCTACAGCGTGTGGCACTCGAGGGATTGGCAGCGGAGGCCTACCGCTCGGGAACACTGTCTGAATCTCAACTAATGAGACTTCTGGAGTTTCCGTCGCGTTTCGCCGTCCATCAATGGTTGAGCGATCGCCAGATTCCCTACCGGTATACCGAAGCGGATCTAGAACGCGATCTCGCTAATCTCTCGGAACTCGGATTTCGTTAGCGAATGCTGGTCATCGCGGATACCAGTCCCCTGCGCTATCTTTCGGTGACCAGGTGCGCGGATCTCCTTGCCACGATGAACCCAGCGAACAAACACTCGCAACCGTCGGCGGCCTATCTTGATCCCGGTGAGCGGCCAGCCTTGGCCTTGGCGCTTGACCGCGATGCCGACCTGCTACTGGTCGATGAGGCAGCAGGGTGCCGCGAGGCAGAATAGCTCGGCATTCGAATCAACGAAACAGTCGGCGTTCTGCGACTGGCCGCCGAGCGAGGTTTTCGGAAGGTGGCTCTCATGATCCGCCGCTCCCTTCACAGTTCGACAACCACCTTGCCCGTCGCACCGGATTCCACCGCCGCATGAGCCTCAGCGATCTCCTCAGCGGAAAAGCTGCGGTCATTCATCAGCACGCGTAGCCTGCCGGCATCCGCCAGGGCGGCCGCCTCGCGCAGGATCTCGCCGTGATGAGCCTGGCCTAAGCCGGTGAGTAACGGCATGAGGGTGAATACGCCCGAGTATGTCGCGCCGCGTAACGAAAGTGGCGCCAGCGAGTGTGTGCTCCATCCCAAACAGCTCACCACGTGGCCCGTGTAGCGCTTCACCGCAACGAACGAGGCATCGATAGTGGCTCCGCCGACCGTATCGTAGATCACGTCGAACCCGTCGCCCCCGGTGTGCGCCGCCACATACTGTTCGGGTGTTAGGGAGCGATAGTCGATGGGCGTTGCGCCGAACTGTTCTATCAGCTCCCGCTTGCCTGGCGAGACGGTGGCAAAAACCTCGGCGCCCAACGCTTTCGCCAGTTGTACGGCGATATGCCCTACACCGCCCGCGCCAGCATGAACCAGGACCCTCTGGCCTCTGTGCACCTTGGCGCGATCGACAATGCCTTCCCATGCCGTGATGGTGATCAACGGAAGCGCCGCCGCCTCGCGCATCGACAACGAAGCCGGCTTCTTGGCAAGTAAGTCGGCGCTGGCAACCACGAACTCAGCTAACGTGCCCTGCAAGCCTCCCACGCCGCCTACCATACCGTAGACTTGGTCACCGGCGACGAAGGCGGTGACACCTGCACCCACCTCCTCCACAACCCCGGCCAGGTCCAAACCCAGTACAGCCGGCAGGGGTTGTTTGGCGTGGTCTGCCTTGCCAGCGCGAATCTTGGTGTCGAGCGGGTTGACTCCGCTCGCCTGAACCCGCACCAGAACGTGACCCTTCGGCGGCTTTGGGCGAGGAAGGTCCACAAGCGTAAAGGCACCCTCCGGCCGTTCCACTATGTAAGCTCGCATCACATCCTCCTTTTACTTAGACGGAGTCGACGAGAAGAGCACGATCAAGCCCTCAGACAGCGTCGGGTGGGTGAGAATCGCGTCTCGCAGCGCCGTGTAGGGCAAACCCGCCAGCATGGCTATCTGCACCGATGCCATAGTCTCGCCCGCGCCCACTCCGAACGCGGCGAAGCCCAGAATCTGATCGCTATCGGCGGCAACCACGGCCTTCAGAAAGCCACGCGTCTCTGCGAGTGTGCGGGCTCGTAACACGGCCGCCATTGGTATCTTAAACACGCGGTAAGGGATGCCCTGCGCTTTTGCTTCCGTTTCGTTAAGTCCGATGCGGGCAAACTCCGGATCTGTAAACAAGCAGAACGGGACCTGCCTGCCGGTTGTCACGCGATTGCCGCCCGCCAGGTTGTCGCGAATCACGCGGAAATCGTCGAAGGCGATGTGGGTAAACTGCGGGCTTCCCGCCGATTCGCCGATCGCCCAAATGCCAGGCGCCGTTGTTTCCAAACGCGCATTCACCTGGATATAGCCCGAGGCCGTCAGTTTCACACCTGCATCCGCCAAGCCAAGACCTTCCGTATGGGGAGTCCGCCCGGTGGCCACCAGCAGGTGCGTACCCTTCACTGTCTTCTTAGCGCCACCCTGCCGAATCGTGAGTTCCACCGTCTCGCCGGACTCACCGGATACGCCCTCCGCATTCGCATTACAGATCACTTCCGCGCCTTCCTGTTCAAACAGGCTACGAAGACCCTCCGAGATATCCTCGTCTTCGTTGTGCACTAGCCGGGCATTCCGTTCAATGATCGTCACCTTGCTGCCGAAGCGGCCCATTGCCTGCGCGAGTTCCAGGCCGATGTAACCGCCGCCCATGACAATGAGGTGCATAGGTACTACGTCGAGTTCCAGCGCCTCAATGTGTGTCAGAGGCTTCGACTCAGCCAGCCCGGGAATGGGGTCCAACGTTGCGCGCGTTCCCGTGCCGATCACGACATTCGTACCGGTCACGCGGCGGGTTCCCCCACCGTTTAACGCAACTTTGATGGTCCTTGGACCGACGAACTTGCCTGAACCGAGAATCAGTTCCGTTCCGCTGTTCTCGAAATTCGCGAGGTGGATGTCTACAAGATCTTTCACCATCTTGCGCTTACGATCACGCACCGCCGCCATGTCG
Organism: Bryobacteraceae bacterium; assembly: GCA_039934475.1. GTDB lineage: Bacteria > Acidobacteriota > Terriglobia > Bryobacterales > Bryobacteraceae > JBDTMC01. The sequence continues at coordinate 5,935 of JBDTMC010000027.1, forward strand.
ATGACGAAGCCAGTCTTCCCGATTCCGAACTCCTGGCTACGGCGGAAGTAGGAGGCGACCTTGGCGCTGTGGATGATGTTCTTGCTGGGCAGACACGCGATATTCGGGCAGGAGCCGCCGATGTACTTGCGCTCAATCACGGCAATTCGTTGCCCCTGCCGGCCCAGACTCCAGGCAAGGTATTTTGACCCCTCGCCGCTGCCAAGAATCACGACGTCGTAATTCGATTCTTCATTGCCAGGCATGCCAAATGGATGACGACGTACACCGCTTGGGTTCATGCAGGATGATGATCGATCGATCAACCTTTCCAAATAATGACGACACCACTCAAGTGTGGCCGTACGAGAGGAAGGGCGACATCCTCAGTTGGAGAGTCCCGGCCCGGCCCTACGGATCCATCTCGATTACTGCGATGTGCCGGATTGCTGTTCCTTAGTGAGGGGAGGGGCGAAGCTTTAGGTACGCTCCCTTACGGTCGCGGCTCCGTGTCGGGAGTAGGCGAAATTTCAGCGGGTGGGGGCTATAAGTACGACTTTAGGTCGGGGTTGAGCAATTTCTGAATTGCCGGGTCACCAACACAGGGAGTGCGGCCCGCTTTGACAACGTGTACGTAGTTACTCTGCGTCACGCACTGCCTCGCCTTCGCCCTGTGTGATCAAAGCCGCGCCCCGCTGAAGCGCGCCGGGGTTACGCCATTCGCGCCATTGCATGTAGCCAAAGCCAATGGCGAGTGACGCGACAAACAGGTAGGGCATGAGGCTATATGGCCAACCGGGTTCCGGGTAGACGGTGACAAACAGCACGGGCAGCAGGGCGAGGGTGCCGACCCACGGGACTATGACGTGTTGCAAAAGGGTGTAGTGTGCCTGCTGTTCGCGCTTCATATAGCGAGTCAGAGCGAGGTTCGCCATGACGTATAGGATGATCACGGCGAGAGTGGCGATGGTGCCAAGCGAACCGAGGATGGTATCGGGTTGCAGCAGGAAACCGACGAGAAAGATTGCCACGACGCTGGCGACTTGCACCACTCCAATCGCGAACGTGGGCGTCCGATGGACAGGATGAATGCGACCGAAACTCGCAGGGAGCGTGCCCGCGCGGCCCATGGTGTACATCACGCGGGACGCCGAGTTGGTGCAGGCCAGGCCAACACCAACGGCGCTGTTGATGATGGCAAGGACAACCAACCACCATCCAGCACCCCACAGCGTATGGCCCAAGACATAATACGGATTGGCGTTGGACGCGAAAGCCGCCATGTTGCCGGTGCCCCAACCGATGGCGCTGGCATAAGACGTGAAGATGTAGAAGACGCCAATGCTGCCGAGCGAAAGCATAATCGCCTGGCCGATGAACTTGCCGGGAAGCTTTGCCTCCTGCGCCAGAGGCGCCGGCGCTTCGAATCCGCTTAACGCGAGGATGGAGAAGACCATTCCGGCGAGGACGCCCGAAAAGTGATGCGGGGCAGCGGATGGCGTCAGTGGGGCAACGTAAGACGAGCCAGGTCCGGGATGGATGAGGAAGGTGATGGCAAGGGCCAACATGATGAGGAGTTCCAGACCTCCCAAGACCGCCGTGACATGAGCCGAAAGCTGGATGCCGTGGTGCGTCAGCGCCCAGACCAGGGCAATGGTCACCAGCACGAAGACCCACCATGGGATGTTTACCTGGAACTGGGTTTTGAGCATCTCGGATAGCAGGTAGCCGAGGTAACCTGTACTTCCGGCGGGGCCGAGGACTTCATAGAGCAAGTAGCTCCAAGTCGCCATGAAGCCAGTGCGGCTGCCAAGCCCACGCGTGGCAAAGGAGTAGTAGCCTCCACTCGACGGCACGTAGCGAGAGAACTGGGCCACGGTGTTCCCGATGAAGAAGCAGATAATCGTTGCGAGCAAGAATGAGAGCGGCATCACCGGTCCCGCGTGCAGGGCGATGATCGGAAATGTAAGCGCAATGTTGGTGGCAGGTGCGATGTGCGTTATGCCGTGGAGCACCAGTTCGGGCAGACCGAGCGAATTACGCCGCAGTTGAGGATCGGGATGTGTGGTTGTCGCGCTCATTTGTCCAACGCCAGTACCGTATTGGGCTTCAGAAAAAACGGCGGCACAATCGCGCACGTATTCGACAGCGGCAGAACCTCCTCTGGCAACTCGATTCCGAGTACATCGGTCATAAACGACCGCCTCTTTTGGCAGCGGTCATAACAGTCTGGAGCGCATTCTTTCAGCTGTCTTCGCAATTCCGCATCGGCGATCACAATGCCGTCTTCCATGCGCGTCGAGAAGTACTGCGGGGATGACGGGATGACGTCTACCTGGATCGCCATGCCCGACGCCACCGGAATTTCGGAGCCCGCATAGAACGGGGAACTCATCCATTCGTCCAGGTGGATCAAGTGGCCAGGGTTGAGGTAGATGCCGAACTTCTCGAACGGCAGGCGGGCCTGAATCAGACTGTGAACGGCGTGTCCCGGAGTACCGAGCTTCATCATTCCGAACCATTCGCCCAACGCTTCAAAGTACGGTCCGGCAAAGGACGAAACGTAATCCGAGGCCGCAGGTGGAAGGTCCGCGGCGCTCTCGGCGATCCAACCGGCGCGGCAGATGTTACTACCCCAGTAGGCAATATTGAAGGCTAGCGGTTGGCCGCGACGGACGATTTCGCCGCTCGGTCCGCACAGGCCGTAAGGGACGTTGCCGCCGGTGACGAAGGTGAGGTGGCAACTGAGCGGTTCTCCATTCAGCCGGGCGGCCTCCACCGCCGCATGGTCGGTCATGCCCTCGCGCAGGGCAAAGATCATGCGGGTTGCGGCTTCGGCGGCCTGGCAATTGGTGTACTCGAACGCGGCGATTTCAAAAGGCGAGCACTTGGCGCGGAGGCCATAACCGGGGTGCATCAACAAATCAGCGGCGTTGAGCACTTTGTCCGGACCTGCCAGATTGCGGAGTGTATCGGCGATGTATGAGGGGATGTCGAGATGGCCGGGTTCAGCGAAATATTTGTATCCGATGGCGCCGACGGTCGCGGCCGGACCGATGCCTTCCTCGGCGAGAATCTCGCGCAAGGCGCGGCTCCGTTCTCGCGGCTGACCCAAAAGGGAGAACGTCTGGAAAAGCTCATGGCGCATCAGTCCCGTACTGTGCAGAGAGCTGATGCCGAGGTAGGCCTCGCACTCGTTTCCGACGAGGATGAGCGGCGTGCCCGACTTGCCGACGATGAGAAGCGATTCTTCGAAGCGTGGATCGAACCCCGTGAGGTACGCCAGGTTGGCGAAGTGCTCGCGATCGCCATAGACAACGGCGTGGGTGAAGCCGCGTTCTTCCATCTTGGCGCGAAGGTTATCGATGCGCGCCTGCAGTTCCGACGCGGGGGGACGCGGTGGACAGGCAGCCACGCCGAACTGAGGCCAGTCGATTTCGATAAGGCGATGCCTGCGGGATCGGGAGGACATAGGCCAACCATGATACGAAGAACTCCCCGCGTATTGAAAGCCGGTCCGATTCGTGTCAACCTTGCCTCATGCCCAAACTGCTATTGCTTCTGGCGCCCCTCGTGTTGCTGGGGGCTGACGGCAACTGGACTAGCTGGGGACACGACGCGGGCGGCACCCGGTATTCGCCGCTAAAACAAATTAACCGCGGCAATGTCGAAAAACTCAAACAGGCGTGGGAGTTCCACACCGAGGAAGCGACCACTGCGAAATCGGCGTTTGAAGCCACGCCACTGTTTGTCGATGGCGTGCTCTACTTGAGTACGCCGTTCAACCAGGTGATCGCGCTCGATGCGGCTACGGGCCAACAGAAGTGGCGTTATAACCCGGAGATCAGCAAGAAGACCAGCCATTCGGAGGAGACCTCGCGCGGTGTCTCCTATTGGCGCAATCCGCAGGGCGGCGGGCGCATCTTCGTCGGTACGCTTGACGCCCGTCTCATCGCCCTCGACGCCGCAACCGGGAAGCCGTGCGACGATTTCGGCAGAGCCGGGGCCGTGGACCTCAGCGAAGGCGTCGAGATCCATTCGCGTGGCGACTATCAGGTCACCTCGCCTCCGGCCATCGTCGGCGATCGCGTCATCACGGGCTCGTCGATCGGCGACAACCGCGCCGTGAATGTGGAGCGCGGCACGGTGCGCGCCTACGATGTCCGCAGCGGCAAGCTGAGTTGGAAATGGGACCCCATCCCGTGGGCTGAGGAAGCCAAACTGCGCACGGGCGCGGCCAACGCCTGGGGTGTGCTGGCCGCCGACTCGCAGCGCGATATGGTCTTCATCCCAACCGGCAGTGCGAGCCCCGATTTCTATGGAGGTGTGCGGCCCGGCGATAATCGCAACGCCAACTCGGTGGTTGCTTTGCGCGCTTCGACGGGCGAGCAGTTGTGGGCCTTCCAGGTTGTGCACCATGACCTTTGGGACTACGACGTAGCGTCGCAGCCCACGTTGTTCACATACAAGGGCAAGCCGGCGGTGGCCGTGAGCACCAAGATGGGATTTGTCTTTGTGCTCGACCGGCTCACTGGCAAACCTTTGGTCCCGGTGGAGGAACGACCAGTTCCCAAGAGTGACATGGAGGGTGAAACGACATCACCCACGCAGCCGTTTCCCGCATTTGAACCGCTCTCGCCGATGTCGTTGAAGGCGGAGGAAGCATGGGGCAAGAATGCCGAGGACAAGGAATGGTGCCGGGCCTACATCGCCAAACTGCGCAACGAAGGTACGTTCACTCCGCCTAGCATCGGGGGCAGTCTCTTCTTCCCGGGTAACGTTGGAGGCGTGAACTGGGGTTCAGCGGCGGTGGACGAGAAGGCCGGCATCCTGGTGGCGAATACCAACCGTCTGGCGACGATGGTGCGCCTGATCCCGCGGGCGGACCTGGAGGCAGCACGAAAGAATACGGGTGAGAACCGGCTGGCGGGCGAATTCGGACGGCAGACCGGCGCGCCCTACGCCGTGTACCGCGAACCGCTGTTAGCGAAGAGCCGCGGCCTGTGCAACGCGCCACCGTGGGGCACAGTGACCGCGCTCGATCTGAAGACCGGCAAGAAGAAGTGGGAGACGCCGCTGGGCGATTCCTGGGGTGCGGGCCGAGGAACGCTGAACCTCGGCGGGCCGATCGTCACTGCCGGAAAACTGGTGATCACGGCGGCGACCGTGGACACCGCCATCCGCGCCTTCGACCTCGAAACCGGAAAGGAGATTTGGAAAGGCGCGCTGCCCGCCAGTGCCCAGGCCACGCCCATGACCTACGAATGGCAGGGCCGCCAGTACGTTGTGATCTGTGCCGGAGGGCACGGCAAACTGGGAACAAAACGGGGCGATTCCGTGGTGGCATTCGCACTGCCAAAGTAGTCGTATACTTGTTATAAGCCCTGGTTTTCTAACCTCACTATGCCTGTACCCGTTTCCCAGATGTGGACGGTCGCCACTTACGTCCTAAAGCAGAAGCTGAAAGGACGGAAGAGGTACCCGTTTGTGGTAATGCTGGAGCCGCTGTTCCGCTGCAACCTGGCCTGCGCGGGGTGCGGCAAGATCCAGTATCCGGCACACGTGTTGAAGATGAATCTCTCGCCGGAGCAGTGCTTCAAGGCGGTAGACGAAGCCGGCGCACCCACCGTCGCCATCCCCGGCGGCGAGCCGCTGATGCACCCGCAGATTCATGAGATTGTGGAAGGCCTGGTGGCCCGTAAGAAGTACATTTACCTCTGCACCAACGCACTGCTATTGAAAGAGAAGCTGCACCTGTTTAAGCCGAGCAAGTACTTGAGCTTCAGCGTGCATGTGGACGGGCAGAAGGACGACCACGACTTTGCGGTGTGCCGCGAGGGTGGTTTTGAGATCGCTCTCGACGCGGTTCGCGAGGCCGTGAAGAAGGGCTTTCGCGTCACCACAAACACAACGCTCTTCGATGGCGCGGACCCGAAGCGCGTGCGCGCGTTCTTCGACGAGATGATGGAACTGGGTGTAGAGGGCATGATGCTCTCGCCGGGCTATAGCTACGACAAGGCTCCCGACCAGGGCCACTTCCTGGGCAAGGATGTGACGCGGCAGTTGTTCCGCACCATCCTTTCGAACCGCAAGAAGAACTGGGACTTCAATCAATCGGCCTTGTTCCTCGAGTTCCTGATGGGAAATATCGACTACAACTGCAAGCCGTGGGGCATGCCGACGTACAACCTCTTCGGCTGGCAGAAGCCTTGCTATCTGCTGCAGGACGGCTACGCCGATACGTTCGAAGAGCTGATGCAATCCACGGAGTGGGACAACTACGGGGCGGAATCGGGCAATCCGAAGTGCGCCAACTGCATGGTGCATAGCGGCTACGAGGCGGCTGCGGTGGACGATACTTTCAGTTCCTGGGGCGGGCTGCTGCGGACCGTTCGCTCAATGGTTGGCTGGAAGCATGCCGATCCGATAGAGGCGGAGAACCTGCGCAAGCCGTCGCGGCCAACGCACGCCGAGTTGGTGCAGGTGAGCCTGGCGAGCCCGCGCAAAGCCGAAGAAGAAGTCAACGCATGACCGCCGTGAGTGACGACGAACAACTGCGCCAGGGCTTGGAAAAAGCTTTCGATTACCGCGGCGACGTCACCATTACGAAGAAAGACGGCACGAAGCTGGAAGGCTATCTCTTCGATCGCCGGACCGCTGCCACGCTGCAAGACTCCGTGGTCCGCATCATGCCCAAGGACAGCGCGGATAGGATCAGGGTTTCCTACGCCGAGATCGCCGCGGTGGAGTTCACCGGGCGCGATACCGCCGCCGGCAAGAGTTGGGAAGCGTGGGTGAAGAAGTACTTCGAGAAGAAAGCCGCAGGCGAAACGAATATTCAGATCGAGCCTGAGAAGCTCGACTGAAGGAATTCGGCCGCCACGTCTTTCACCTGCCGATGTTTCCCGTCCACGGCGTAGTTCAGCTTCTGCATCGTCTGATCGTTCAACTTCCCTGAGAGTTCTTTTAAAGCCTCGCCAAGCTGAGGGTGCCGCCCCAGGGATTCGTTGCGCGCGACAACGGCGCATTCGTACGGTGGGAAGTAGTGCCTGTCGTCCTGCAGCGTCTTCACGTCGAGCACCGACAGCATCCCATCCGTCGAACTGGCGGCCACCATATCCACCTTGTTCGATTGCAGGGCCGAATAGAGCAGACCCAGATCCATGGACACTGGCGCGCCTTCCCCCTTCAGACTGTACGCTTTCACCAAGCCGGGAAGGCCATCGGGACGCTGGAGAAATTCATAGCCAACGCCGAGACGCCAGGTGCGGGACTGGGCGGCCTTGGACATGGTGCCGTAACTCGCGTCAGCGGAACGAACCACCATCGCGAACGTATTGTTGAAGCCTAACGGGGGTAGCCAGACGAGGCCATACATGGCGTAACCGGCGCGCACCTGCTCCAGCACTTTGGCGGCATCGCTGACGGGTTGGCGCTTTAAGACTGCGGTGAGCGCGGTCCCCGTATATTCGGGATAGAGGTCGATTCCGCCGCTGATTAGTGCCTGATGGGCGAGCAGCGTTCCTCCAAGGTTCAGTTTGCGGTCCACGGTGACGTGCAGCCGGCGCTCAATGTGCTGCGCCACGATCTCGCCCAGCAGCACGCTCTCCGTGAAGTTCTTCGAGCCTACGACGATCTTCTTCGGTCCGCCGCAGGAGGCGCAGAAGAGCAGCGCAATCAGGCTGGCGAGAGTTTTCGTTCGATCCATCCGAGTCCCCCATCGGCGAGCAACGCCATGGCCGCGGCCGGCACGGCACCCGCCAGAATCGTATTAGTATCCACCATGGCAATGCCGCGAAAGATGAAGACGCCGAGGCCTCCGCCGCCGATGGCCGCGGCGATGGTGGCTCCGCCGATAGTCGCTACGGTGGCGATGCGTATGCCGGCCAATATTGCCGGCGCAGCTAAGGGCAACTCGACTTGCAGCAGGATCTGGCGGCGGCTCATGCCCATCGCTTCGGCGGATTCGCGGACACCGGCATCGACGCCGAGAATGCCGAGGGTGGTGTTCTTGAGGATGGGCAGCAGCGCGTAGAGCACCAAGGCGATGATCGCGGTCTGCTTGCCGATGCCCCCAATCAAGGGCAAGGGCAGCAGGAAGCCAAACAGCGCGAGGCTGGGGATGGTCTGGACGAGGTTACTGAAACCGATCACCCAGCCACGCAAGGAGGGCCGGCGCGCGGCCCAGATGGCCGAGGGCACGGCGGCGGCGATGGCAATGCCCACCGAGAGTAACACCAGCCACAGATGCTCCAGTGAGAGTGTAAGGATCTCTTCTGTCATAGGGTCCCCAGGAAGGCTCGGGCTTCGGCGCCCTCGGCTTTTAGAAACTCGTCCGGAGTGGCGATGGTTTCGATGGCTCCGTCTTTGAGGAGCACGATGCGCGTGGCGAGCATTAAGGCTTCGCGGATGTCGTGGGTGACGAAGAGCGCGGTTTTGTTGAGGTCGCGGCTGAGATTGAGGAACTGGCGCTGGAGTTCGAAGCGTGTCACCGGATCGAGCGCGCCGAAAGGCTCGTCCATCAGCAGTAGTGGGGGGTCGGCGGCGAGTGCGCGGGCGATGCCGACGCGCTGCTTCTGACCTCCGGAGAGCTGGCGCGGGTATCGGGCAGCGTAGTCGGCGTAGGGCAGGTTCACCTTGTTCATCATGAGTTCCACGCGCTCGCGAATGGCAGCCGGCTGCCAGCCTTCCAGTCGCGGCAAGAGGCCCACATTGGCCTCAACGGTGAAGTGCGGAAAGAGTCCGGAATCCTGGATGGCGTAGCCCATGCGGCGGCGGAGGCGGACGAGGTCCCAATCGCGCGTGGCGCGGCCTTCGAAGCGGAGTTCGCCGGAGGAAGGCTGCACCAAACCGTTGGCAGTCTTAAGCAGAGTCGTCTTGCCTGAGCCGCTGCGGCCGAGCAGGACCACCGTCTCGCCCCCATGGACGTCGAGGTTGATACCGCTAAGGATAGCGCGGCCGGCGATGCGGTAGGTGATGTCGCGGAATTCGAGGATGGCGCCAGACGACATGCATTTTAGAGTAGCGCGCTATGCGATTCTGGTACTGGTGTCCTTCTTTTTTCTGCGCTGGCAAAGCGTCGTGGACTTCGCAGTCCTGGCTGTGGCGTTCTATTTTCTCTTGCTGTGGGCGCGCCAGACCCGCGCGTTGCGGTTGGCACTGGCGATTGTCTCGCTGCATGGCCTGTCGCTGGTGGCGCGTCAGTTTGAACTCGTGATCACGGGCTGGGTGCTGGAGGGAGTCAGCATCGGCGGTATCGCGCTGCTGCTGATCCTATTCCAAGGTGAGATCCGTCATGCGCTGCTTCATTTGGACGATGTGCTGCGACTGGGGCTGGTTCCGCGGAGTAAGCCGCAGATCTTTCAGCCACTGGCGGAGGCGGCATTCTATATGGCCGCGAGGAGGGTAGGCGCCCTGATGGTGCTGCCGCGACGGAACTCCATCCAGGAGATGCTGAAGGGCGGGTTGTACTACGGCGCCGAAGTCTCAAAGCCGGTGATCGAATCGGTATTTGAGAAGAACTCTCCACTGCACGACGGAGCGGCAATCATTGAGGGGAAACTGATTACGCGCGTCGGCGTGGTACTTCCGTTGACAGAGCGCGAAGACGTACCCGATGAATACGGCACGCGGCACCGCGCGGCGATGGGCCTGGCCGAGCACAGCGACGCGCTGGTGATTGTGGTCTCTGAGGAGCGAGGTGTCGTGTCGCTGGCGAACGGGCGCGACCTCCGGACCATCGACAATCCGCAACAACTGGTGAACTCCCTGATACAGGCGCAATCTGTGCAGCGCTACAGTTTGTCAACGAGGTTGAAGCAACTGCTGGTGACTAACCTCAACTACCGGCTTGCGGCGGCGGGGCTGGCGGCCTTCCTCTGGGGCGCCTCGATGTTGAGCACGCGGACAACGGTGAGAACCGTGAGCGTTCCGGTGGAGTTTCGCAACGTGCCGAGAGGCATGGAACTCTACGATCCTTCGGCATCGCGGGTTGACGTGCAGTTGCGCGCTAGTCCGTGGCTGATGGATTCGCTGAGCCCGAGTTCGATTGTTGCCCGTTTCGATATGACCGGCGCGCAGGAAGGGGCGCATCAGTTGCATGTCTCCTCGCAGACACTGAACATCCCGCCGAGCGTGATTGTGGAGCATGTCTATCCGGATTTCGTGACGGTCCGCGTGGCGAAGAGGGTGCAGGCGCGTCCCGCCAGTTGATCGCCCCTTAAGATGGAAGGATGGCACTTTTATCGGGGTCGCGGGTCCTGCATATCGACATCACAGGCCACGACCGTTCCGGGGTAACGCACTCGCTGACTTCCATCCTGGCGCAATCGGGCGCGCGCATCCTGGATATTGGGCAGGCGGTGATTCATGACGCGCTGGCGCTGGGCATGCTGGTTGAATTCACGGACGAAATGAAGTCGAGCGCGGTGCTGACAGAGCTGCTTTTGAAGGCCCATCAGATGGGGATTCAGATCCGGTTCAATGCCATCTCAGGAGAGGAGTATGAGGCGTGGGTGTCGAGCCAGACCAAGAGGCGCTTTCTGGTGACCGTTCTGGCGCCGGAGATCACGGCAAGCCACCTGGCGGACGTCAGTGGCATTCTGGCGCGGGCCAAGTTGAACATCGAACGGATTGACCGGCTCTCAGGGCGAACACCATTGTCTCCGGGAGACGGACCGCGCCGGGTTAGCGTAGAGCTTTCGGTTTCCGGTGAAGCTACCGATGAAGATACCGTCCGCGCGGAGTTACTGGAACTGACCGCGCAGTACGACATCGACATCGCCTTCCAACATGACAATGTGTACCGACGGAACCGGCGGCTGGTGGCGTTCGATATGGACAGCACCTTGATTCAAGCCGAGGTAATTGACGAACTGGCGAAGCTGGCGGGAGTGGGCGAGCAGGTGGCGGCAATCACGGAAGCGGCAATGCGTGGTGAGTTGGATTTTCAGGCGAGCTTCCGGCAAAGGGTGTCCCTATTGAAGGGGCTGCCGGAAGCGGCCTTGGCGCAGGTAGTGGATTCGGTGCAACTTATGGACGGCGCGGAACGGTTGACGGGGACTCTGCGGCGGCTCGGTTATAAGACGGCGATCCTGTCGGGCGGCTTCACCTTTGTGGGACGCGAGTTACAACGGCGCTTGGGCATCGATTACCTGCACGCCAATGAGTTGGATATTCGCGATGGCATAGTGACGGGCGAGGTGAAGGGGGAAATTGTGGACGGCGCTCGGAAGGCGGCGCTGTTGACGGCGATTGCGGCGAAGGAAAACCTGAGCATGGAGCAGGTGATCGCGGTCGGCGATGGGGCGAACGACTTGCCGATGCTGCGGCTGGCGGGCTTGGGGATCGCATTCCGCGCCAAACCGTTAGTGCGGCGAAGTGCTCGGCAGGCGATCTCGACCATGGGTCTTGATGGCATTCTGTTCCTGCTGGGCGTGCGGGATCGCGAGGCACTCGCCTAAGTTGAGCCAGTGTGAGATCATTTGTCGCATGACCTCTCAAACAATTCTGGGTGTTACATTTGTTTCGGTTCTGTCGCTGACTGCGGCATTTGCGCAGGCTCCGGCGAACCCGATGAGCATGGGACAAAAGGTGTTCTACGGCAGCGTGAAGAACAACATCGTTAAGGCCGCGGAGAAGATGCCGGAGGAGAATTACTCCTTTAAGCCTAGTGACGATGTGCGAAGCTTCGGACAGTTGGTAGGCCATGTCGCCGATGCGCAGTATCTGTTCTGCGCGCCTGTGCTGGGCGAGAAGAATCCGATGCTCGGCATTGAGAAGAGCAAGACTTCCAAGGCGGATCTGGTGGCGGCGCTGAAAGATGCGGTGGCCTTCTGCGATAAGGCTTATGACGGCCTGACCGACGAACAAGCAGCGCAGGTTGTGAAGGCTCTGGGCCGCGACATGGCAAAGATCACGGTGCTTACTATTAACACGGCACACAGCGACGAGCACTACGGCAACATGGTTACCTATCTTCGCATCAAGGGCATTGTGCCGCCTTCAAGCGAGGCACGTAAGTAAGTGGCGGAACTTAGAACGGTATTCACGGCGGCGCTGCTGAGCGCTGCCGTGGCCTGCGCGGGTGGTGTGCGATTACCTGCGCCGGCCTTAGATGCGGCGCCTGCTACAGGTACGCAAACGGTCGTGCTGGCGGGCGGCTGTTTCTGGTGTACTGAGGCTGTCTTTGAAGAGTTGAAAGGCGTGACAGGCGTGGTCAGCGGCTATGCCGGAGGCAAGGCCGCCGATGCCCATTATGAGATGGTGAGTAGCGGCGCCACCGGGCACGCGGAATCGATTCAGATCACGTTCCGGCCTGCGGATATCAGTTATGGCAAGATCCTGCAAGTGTTTTTCAGCGTCGCGCACGACCCCACGTCATTAGACCGGCAGGGACCGGATTGGGGCAAGCAATACCGGTCAGCGATTTTCTATCAGGGTGAGGAACAGAAGAAAGTTGCCGAGGCGTATATCCGCCAATTGACCGAGGCGAAGGTATTGCCGAAGGCGATTGTGACTCAGGTGGTGCCGCTGAACGGCTTCTATCCGGCGGAGGCGTATCACCAGGATTTCGTCAAGAACAACCCCGACCATCCCTATGTTGTCGTTAACGCTCGTCCAAAGCTGGCGAAACTGCACCACGAGTTTCCGGAGTTGCTCAAGAAGGGCAAGTGAGCCGACCTAGTCTCAATTTTGTGACGCGTCTTGCTGACGTTCGTGTAATCTCACCGGCAGATGGTCCTGCGTAATCTCGATCTCGATACCCTGCGGACCCTCGTCACGACACATGATGTTGGTGGTTTCGCGCAGGCGGCAGAGCGCCTGGGGCGAACACCATCTGCCATTAGTCTGCAGATGGAGCGCCTGCAACAGGAACTGGCAACACCGCTCTTTCGCAAGCACGGCCGGGTCCTCAAGCTGACGGAGGCCGGACACACAGCGCTCGGATACGCTCGCCGCATGCTTGCCCTGAACGACGAGTTGCTGCAAACCATGCAAGGCGTGACATTGTCTGGGACCGCTCGCGTCGGTGCTCCGCAGGATTTCGCATCTCTGCTGCCTGATGTCTTGCGGCAGTTCACCGCGATCTATCCGCGCACGCAGGTAGAACTTCGTGTTGAAGGAAACGGCGCACTGATCGAAGCCCTGGACAAAGGGCAGCTTGACCTTGCCCTTACAATCGGTTTCGCGGACCGGAAGGACGCGCTGCTGCTCGGCGAACTCCCTGTGCTCTGGATATCCAGCCGGGCCTTCCGCATGCAGGACGCTTCACTTCCGCTTGCTGTACTCGGCCCGCAATGCGCTTTCCGCAAGGCGGCGATCCAACAGCTGGAAGCCGCCGGCATCCCGTACCGTATCGCGGCCACCAGCCCAAGTCTGGATGGCCTATGGGCGGCGCTGCAGGCGGGGCTTGGCATTACCGCGCGCACCGCCATGCAACTACCAACGGCTCTGGTGGCGAATCGATCAGTGCATCGCCTTCCTGTCCTGCCCGCATTCCCCGTTGTACTGCACCGCGGCCAGTAGACCACTACACCCGCGCTCGACGCTTTGCATTCTCTACTTAGTACGGCCACACAGAGCGCGCTTGCCGAACTCACACATCCGCAGCGCTCGCGCATCTTGCGGAAAGCGTGAGCGCCGCTCATTCCATCAATAAAAAGAATCAAATTGTGCGGCGGTTACGGAATTGGTACGGTGCACTCATGACGGTCCGCATCCTTCTACTCCTCGTAACCATGACATTGGCGGCTTCCTCCGCGGAATCCGAAGCGAGTACATCTAATCCGTTTGTCGGCCATTGGAAGCTGGTCGCTGCGGACAAGATATTGCCAGACGGCGCTCGGGTCGCCGACTATGGAGCACAACCGCACGGTATGGCAATCTTCACTGCCGATGGGTACTACATGATCGAAGTCTTTCGCGATGTCCGCGTGAAATTCTCTGGCAATGACCGCGCCAAGGGCACACTCGAGGAGTACAAAGATGCGGCCCTGAGCGCTAGCTGCCTGTTCGGCACCTATACCGTGGACCCTGCAACGAGCAGGGTCACGATGAAGATCGATCGATCAACCTTTCCAAATAATGACGACACCACTCAAGTGCGCGCGTACGAACTGAAGGGCGACATTCTCAGCTGGAGAGTTCCTGCCCGGCCCGACGGTTCCATCCCGATTACGGTGATGCGCCGGATTTCTGTTCCTTAGTGGGGGGAGAGGCGAAGCTTTAAGTACGGTTCCTTACGGTCGCGGCTTCCGTGTCGGGAGTAGGGGGAATTTTAGCGGGTGGGGGCTATAAGTAGGACTTCAGATCGGGGTTTAGCAGTTTCTGGATCGCCGGGTCATTCAGGTTTTCCCGGGTCACTAACACGGGCGGCAAGGCTGTGATCTTCACCACCGGCTCGCCTTTGAATTTCCTGACCGCGGTCATGACGGATTCATGGCCCATGCGGAACGGGTCCTGAACTACCAACGAATCGATGCGGCCGGCTTTGACATCGTCCAAGAGGGACGGACTGGAATCGAAACCGACTAACTGAACGGCGCTCTTTCTGCTCATCAAGGCGCGGGCGGCGCCGACTGTGCTCGATTCATTCGAGGCGAAGAGTGCCTTCAGATTCGGGTGGGCGGTGAGCATGTTTTCGGCGACTTCGAGGGACTTGGCGAAATCGGCCAGGCCGAAGCGTTTATCGACGATGGTCATGCGGGGGAAGTCCTGACGGATGCCGTCCTCAAAGCCTCCTTCGCGAAGCAGTGTGGAACCGCCGCCGGGGCGAACGGCGACAACGGCAACTTCGCCCTGGCCATGAAGGATTTCGCCCATTCGCTTTGCGGCAAGGCGGCCGGCCTGATAGTTGTCGGTGGCGACGCGGGCTGTGTACAGTTCGGTGTCGATGGCGGAGTCGAAGATAATGACCGGGATGTTTTCGCGAGCTGCCCGTTCGACGGCGCTGACCATCGCTTTGCGGTCGATGGGGGAGACGGCGATGGCATCCACGCGGCGATTGATCATGGCATCGATGATCTGGAGTTGGCCGTTGTAGTCGGTCTCAGACGCTGGTCCGTTCCAGATAATCTCAACACCGGTCTCGCGCGCCGCGGCCTCTGCTCCGGCATGGATGGATTGCCAAAAAAGGTGCGATAGACCCTGGGGGATCACACCTATGACTTTCTTTCCGGCGCGGCGGCAGGCGGGGGCGGTGGTGGCAAGCAGCGCCAGCAGGCGCCTCCGGGAGAGCGAGAGCATTTTCGAAGTATAGCGGGTTGGGGCGGTGTGAGACGCATTGGCGATAGTGGTGGAATCCCAGATGATGTACCAGGGAGCGGCCGTCAGATTGCCTATCTGGGACGGTCAACGGCCCTTAGTGTAGAATACGAGTCGCGAGGAGTGGACGTGAGCGAGCATAAACGTGTCATCTCGATCTGGTTCTTCATTGGGGCGTTAATGGCCATTTACGGCGTGTTGATCACGGCCTCGGAGATCTACCACTTGTCGGTGCCATATGATCACCCGGTGGTGCTTTCCGAATTGCACGCAGGGCTATGGCTGGGGGTGTTTATGCTTGTGGCCGGCGTGCTTTATTCGATCAAATTCCGTCCCGGTAAAGGGTAGGGCTTTAGCCGCGGACGCTGGCCGTCGGGATCTTCTTCACGAGGTCGGCTAGTTCGGTGCGGCTTTCGGAGCCGATGGTGAAGCAGTCCACGCAATCCAGTGAGAGGGCGAACTGCAAGCTCTCATCCACTTTGTTGCGCAGTTTGCCGGCGCCGAGGATCTTCATGCCGATGACGCCCTTGCCGGCGGCCTTCATCTGGCGCAATACGGAAATCACAGTTTGCGGATCGGCGTCCATGGCCACGCCGGCTGGATTGATGCGAGCCAGATCCACCTGAACCCAGGGAGTCTTGGCGGCCGTCTTCAGCGCTTCCAGGGTGTGACAGGAGACGCCGTGCGTGCGAACGAGTCCCTTTTCGCGCGCTTCGGCGATGTATTCCATCGCGCCTTTCTTGCGTTGGTCCCAGTTGCCATCCATCATGCAATGCAGAAGTAGGATGTCGAGATAATCGGTCCCGATTTCGCGGCGGAACCGGTCGATGTCCGCCTTCGCTTCCTCATAGGTATTGGCATGGGTCTTGGAGAGGATGGTGACCTTTTCGCGCTTCACGCGTTTGAGAGCTTCCTTGAGGTGGGGATGCGAACCGTACTGATCGGCGGAATCCCAAAACGTCACACCCTGGTCAAAGCCGGACTGGAAGAGGTCAGCGACGCCGCCCACTCCGAGTTTCTTGGTTTGATTGGAACTGCCGCCGGCGCCGTTGGTGCCGGTACCCATGGCCAACCGGCTGAGTTCTACCTTCATCGGCCCAAGCTGAACGCGGTCATTGGCGCTTTTCTTGGTGGTTCCCGCGAAGAGGTGGTGCGGGAAGGAACTGAGGGAAACGGCCGCTCCGGCCGAAGTAGCTCCTGTTGTGAGAAATCTACGCCGATTCATGGGACCTCCGGATCTTGACCATAAAGGTATCACAGGGGCTCTCCGACCAGGAGATTCGAAATGTAACATCGCACGGAGGTCTCTGAAGACGATACACTCCAAGGCTATGAAGACGTGGAACCTGGGACTGCTTCTGCTGACGGCGGGAGTTCTGCTGGCGGCCGACAAGCCAGCGGTGAAGGAATTGTTGGCGATGGCGGCGACGACGCCCGACTCAGAGACGTTACGCCAGGGTCTGCTGGCATCGGTGAAGCCGGAGGACGTGAAGGCGGGTAAGGCCGTGATCGGCGAACTTTCCAATTTCCTGTGGGTGGTGGAAAGCGAAACGCAACCGGTGCTGGTGGTTGACGGCGAGGCACGGGGCGGGATGCGGCACAGTGAGGGGAGCAACCTGTGGATCGCGGTGGGGAAGCTGGAACAGGGAGACTCGCACAAGTTTCACTATCTGGTCGGCGGCAAGGAGTTCGGCGGCCGGAACGATGTCCCGGCGTATTTGCCCGAAAGTTACGAGATGGCAGGTGTGCCACAAGGAAAGGTCACCGACAAGCTGGTCCACAAGAGCAAGATATACCCGGGCATGGACACGAATTATTGGGTCTACGTTCCGGCGCAGTATGACGGAACCAGGCCTGTGGCGTTGATGGTTTGGCAGGACGGCGAAAAATATGTCGACCGCAACGGCGCCGGACGCATGGGAATCGTAGTGGATAACCTGATTGCCCAAAAGAAGATTCCGCCCATGATCCTGGTCTTGATTTCGCCCGGGACGGTGGGAGAGACGAAAATGCGGAGCATCGAATACGACACGGTGAACGATACCTACCCGCGGTTTCTGCGAGACGAGTTACTGGCCGAGGTGGAAGCGAAGTACAAGATCCGCAAGGACTCTTACAGCCGTGGCATTGGGGGTGAATCGTCAGGCGGAATCTGCTCGTTCAACGCCGCCTGGTTCATGCCGGAGCAATTCAGCCGGGTACTCTCGCGGATTGGCTCGTTTACGAGCATTCAATGGAAACCGAACGTGCTGGATGGCGGCCAATCGTACCCGAACAAGATCCGGAAGGAGCCGAAGCGCAACATCCGTGTGTGGCTCTCAGACGGCGCCGAGGATTTGGAAAACGAACATGGCAGCTGGCCGCTGCAAAACGTTCAGATGGCCAATTCACTCAAACGGATGGGTTTCGATTACCGCTTTCATTGGGGTGTGGGAACTCATAGCACCGGTCAGGGAAATGCGGAACTGCCCACGGCGATGACGTGGTTGTGGCGTGACTACGACGCGGACAAGACGGGGCAGGAGTATGTGCAGGACGACGCCGAGAAGGCGAAGGGCCTGTGGCGCGTGAAGGCGCTGAGCCGGGACTAAGGCAAGCGTTTCTCGAATGTCGCGGCGAGGGCGACTGCGACCTGTTGATCGGTCTTGCTGACGGCACCGGCGATGTAGCAGCCTTTAGAAAAGATGGCGATGCTGCCGAGGTATTGGTCCGTGGCTACGATGCCTCCGTCGCCTGTTTGGCCGAACCTGGCGCGCAGTTTGGCTAGGACGCCTGCAGCCGCTTCAGGCGTGGCTTCGGTGATGAGAAACGCCTGCGCAGCTGCGTACTGCGCGACGAACCCGCGCTTCAGTGCGCGGATGCCAAGGACGCTCTCCGGAACCAATCGAACCGACTTGGCATTGGGCGGGAACCACTTCAGTTCCGCGGGCAGCGCCACGCTGCCGTCAATGCGCTTCTCGATCACCAGGGCCATGCGGCGCAGCAATGCCGAGTGGTCTTTTTCGGATTCGGCAGTGATTTCGACGAGGAACTTGTCCTTCGCGAAGACGGCCTTGCGTGGACCTATCTGGCCGACGGTTCCAATCGGCTCATCCGGGATATCGGGCGAATGGGTGGCGGCGTAGATTCCCCACGCCGCTTCCGGATTGGCCATTTCGTGGACGTCGATGAGCACTGTCTCGCCGTCCTTGCGGCAGGTGACGCCGCGCAACTGCGTGTAGCCGTAGATGAGGTAGCCTTCGGCATTGCCGTCCATGTACTCAAACAGGCTATCGGCTTCGTAAACGCGAGCCTTCCCGTGTTCTACCCAGCCGGGTTCCACGCTGCAATCAGGCGCCTGGACGGCGAGCAGTAACAGCACAGGCAAGATCATGCAAACCACTCCTGCGCGCGCATTAGCCGTTGGACAACCCGGACTCCGTTGCGGCACTGCACGGTGCATTCACCGCAATCGCCGCAGCGGACGGCTTGTATTTCGGCAGGCAGGGTGCGGAACTGTTCGCGGCCGAGGGAGAACTGTCCGTAGCCGTCGGCGTACGTGAGATACCGCAGGACGTTGGCAACCGGGATACCCTGGCGGCACGTGCCAGTGCACCCACCGCACATGCGGCAATAGAACGGACCGATGGCTTCCAGCCGCGCCGTCAGCATTTGCTCATCGCTTTTGGTGAAGCCGGTGGACATGGCGCGCAGGTTCTCATCGAGCTGATCCATGTCGGTCATGCTGGGAATTGTGGTGTGGACGTTTGGATTTTTCAGCACCCACTTAAGAGCAGCGAAGAGGGCTCCGTCCTGCTTCAGCTTGCCGTACAGAGGATCAGCGGGCTTCATGCGGCGGAAGCCGCCTGCCATTACCTTCATCGCGACGATGCCTTTGCCGGCGGCGGCTGCGTTGGCGATGAGCTTCTCCATTTGCGGGTCCATGGAAAAGTTGTAAGAAGTGAGGATCACATCCACGTTGGGGTTCGCCGTCAGCGCGGGCATCAGTTCCGGTTGGCCGCCGTGGGTACTTACACCGGCGAAGCGGATTTTGCCGGCTTTCTTGGCGATTTGCTGGGCTTCCAATAGTTCGGGAGTGACTTCGTCGGGACGGGTTTTGGCGTGAAGGTACCAGATGTCAAGGTGATCGGTTCCCAGTTCTGTGAGGCTGGTGTCGAGATCGTCGAGAGCCTGTTGTTTGGTGGAAGCATGCGATTTGCTCGACAGAACGAGGTTCTTGCGGTAGTTCTTTAACGCCGCGCCTACCATGCGCTCATTGTTGCCGCCTTGATAGCCACGGGCTGTATCGAAGTAGGTGATACCGGAGTCGGCCGCTTTCTCAATGACGCTGGCATCGGAGGTGATCATGCAGCCGAAGCCGACGCTGGTGACCTTAAGGCCGGTCTTGCCGATGGTGCGGTACGTGAGGGATGGAGCCGCGTTCAGTTCCGGGAGGGTGGTGGTTTTGCGTTTGTCCAAGGGAGCGTTGGCGAGCGCGACGGCCGGCAGGGCAGCGCCTGCGGCGAGAAAATTTCTGCGGGAAGAGGATTTCATCTAGCGAGCCTCCGAATATAATAAGACCTTAAGATCTATTATAAAGAAGAAGGAGCCACAATGGAACCCCGATTTTCACGACGCGGATTTATGAATACGGCCGTGGGGCTGGGTGTGGCCGCCCAGCGCAGCATGGGTCAACAGCAGACTGCCAACGACCGCCGGCCGGTGGTGGCGGTGGTAAAGGGCGAGGAGCGGCGCAAAATCGTCCATGACGCGCTGCTGGCAATTGACGATCAGATCAAGCCGGTACTCCAGCAGAAGAAGTACGTTGTGCTGAAGCCGAACAATGTGAGTACGGTGAACCAGCTGGCGGCAACCCATTTGGACGCGCTGCGGGGGATTCTGGACTACCTGGCTCCGCGCTTCAAGGGTCCGGTGGTGATTGCGGAGTCGTCGGCGGGAAATACGATGGAGGGATTTGAGAACTTCCGTTATGGGCAGTTGGCGAGAGAGTTCAGGAGCCAGCACGTCACGCTGACCGATCTGAACGAAGAGGCCAAGTACGAACTGGTCCAAGTGCTGGATGAGAATCTGCACATCATTCCGGTGCGGCTGGCAGCCCGGCTGCTGGATCCGGATGCGTTCGTATTGTGTCCGGCGATCTTAAAGACGCACAACACCGTGGTGGCGACACTTTCGGTAAAGAACATGGTGTTGGGCGCGCCGCTGCATCAGGCGCCGAAGGAAACGAAGCGCTGGAACGACAAGCGGAAGTTCCACACAGGGCTTCGCCAGACGCACTACAACATGATGGTGACGGCGCAGAAGATGGCTCCGTTCTGGGGCGCGACGGTGATTGACGGGTATGAAGGAATGGAAGGGAACGGTCCGGCGTCAGGGACCCCGGTGCCATCGCGGGTAGCGATTGCGTCAACCGACTTCATCGCGGCGGATCGTGTGGGCGTGGAGGCGATGGGGATTGATGCGTCGTGGCTGGCGTATTTACAATACTGTTCGGCGGCGGGCATTGGGCAGTATGACTTGGCGAAAATTGCACTGCGCGGGGAGCCACTGGCGGGCGTTCGGAGGAGTTACCGGATGCATGGGGACATCGAACGGGAGTTGCGCTGGCGCGGGCCGATGACGGACATACCGGAGAAGATCGGATAGCGGGCAGACGGCGTGCTGGAACTCATCGATATCTAATTTCACTTGACAACATAAAATACTTCGCACCAAACTAGCGGCATGTCGCCTGGCGAGTCACGGGTATGTCGTCGTTGGCTTCGAGGCGCCGTACAGAACCGGGGTGGTGGTATTCCCTGACGGGCGCGCGTTGTGCGGCCGCGCTCGGCTGATCCGGAAGGACTGTCCATCGCTGAACAGGAGCGCCTCATCGATAAACTGCTACGTATGTGGAGCAGTGATGTGCGGTTTGTGGTGGAACAGTTGGAGCACTGAATCAAGCCGATCCGGCGGGGCGGCTGACGGGACATTTAGATACGCAACTGTTCCTGTTGAGCGATCATGGCGACCTAACCGCGCCGGAAGCTCGCGCGATCCTAGACGACATTCACTCGATTTACGACCGCCTACCGAACGGCAGCCTCCTCCTGACGATTAGCGGAGCAAACCATTTCAGCTTCAGCGATCAGATTCTGTTGAAGAGCCGCGTTTTCGTCCGGCTGTTGCAGTTCCTGCAAGGAGGAGTGGAGGCGCGCCGCGGACTCGCCATCACCACCTCCTACGTCCATACATTCTTCGACGTTCATCTGAAGAAGGCGCCGGCCAGCCTTTTTGATGCGTTGTATCAGGCGTATCCGGAAGTCCGGCCGGTCCCGCAGTGAAACTTGCCCGAGCCCGTAGCCGTCCGCTATAGTGCGGGGATACAGTTTTTCCAGACTGCGACCGATATAGGGATTGAAAAGGCGGGGGCCGTGGACATCATAGGCAATCGCAAGTTCGTAGAAATTCCCGGGAGCGATACACACGAGCTTCCACCGCTGCTGGTTCGTACAGCGCCTGAGGTCAACCGGCTTGACCGGGTGATGCAGATGGCGAACGAACTGATCGAATCCGAGGAGATGATCCCGCATCTGGCGATCGACGATGTAGTCGATCCGAATGCGGTGGAGCGGAGGAAGATGGACCTGGCCATTAACCTCGTGGAGCAGTATTTGCAGTTTATCTCTCACTGGCAATGGGGTGACGGGATTACTGAGTGGATCCGGCAGTGCGAGACGACGTTTGGGACGCGCACGCAGCTACGACGGCTGCTGCGTCCGGATGTGTGGCCGCATGCGGGGCGAAGCAGCTTTGTGACGCTGCTCTCCGACAAGGCGGTGTCTCCGGCCGGCGTGACGTTACAGGGCGCGGTGGGACTTCGTTTGACGTTCCGGCAACCGCCTCCGATTTCGTGCTTTTCCAATCAGTTCCTGTTCTACCTAAACAACTCTGTGGCCACGACCGCCTACGAAACCTGGGCTCGGATGAGCCCGGACCCTGTTTCGTCCTTACCGCCCGAGCGGTTCAGCTTCCAGGTTGTGAACATGTCGATGTAGTGCCGTGGGCGGGCGCCGCTAGCACAACCGGCGCCCGCCGCGCGCGTGATACATTTTGTACTTATGCGCATTGCCGTGTTCGGCCTTGGGTTCATGGGCAGCACCCATCTCAAGGCGCTCCGCGATATCCCCGGCGCCGAGTTGGTGGCCGTGGTGAGCGACGTTCCGGAAAAGCTCACCGGAGATCTCAGTTCCATTCAGGGAAACCTGGGCGGGCCGGGATTGAAGTTCGACTTCGACAACGTCCGCAAGTACCGGAATCACCACGACGCCCTGCGAGACAAAGACATCGAAGCCGTCGACCTGTGCCTGCCGACGCACTTGCACTCTCCCGTTGCCATAGAGGCGCTGCGCGCGGGCAAGCACGTGTTGGTGGAGAAGCCCATGGCGCTAACGGGCGCCGACGCCGATCAGATGATTGCCGAGGCGAAGGAGAGCGGACGTGTGCTGATGGCGGCGCAGGTGTTGCGATTCTTTCCGGCCTATGTGCCGCTGATCGATGCCGTTAAGGGCGGCTCGTTTGGCCCCGTACGTTCGGCTCTCTTCCGCCGCCGCTGCGCGGCGCCCACATGGAATGCGTGGCTGAAGAATCCGGAAGCAAGCGGCGGCGGCGTGTTCGACCTACTGATCCACGACGTGGACATGGCGCTGCACCTGTTCGGCTATCCCGAAGCT
This sequence comes from Bryobacteraceae bacterium, assembly GCA_039934475.1. GTDB lineage: Bacteria > Acidobacteriota > Terriglobia > Bryobacterales > Bryobacteraceae > JBDTMC01. The sequence goes on from JBDTMC010000027.1 coordinate 28,890, forward strand.
GTTTCGGCGACAGGATATGCCGATCTGCCGCGCGGCATTGACGTCATCACGGCGCGCCTGCACTACCCCAACATCGCCGATGTGGTCATCACCGGAGGGTGGCACCATCCGAAGTCGTATCCGTTCTCAATGGAGTACACGGTGGTGACTGAGAACGGGACTTTCGACTACAGCTCCGCCTACCGGGCGCCGACGCTGTATAAAGCGAGCGGCGAAGAGGAAGCGCTGGCGCAGCCGGAAAAAGACGGCTATCAGGCCGAAATTGAATACTTCCTGGAGTGCTGTGTGAGCGGGCGCAAGCCGGAGATTTGCCCGCCGGAGCAGTCCGCGGCGGGTGTGAAAATCGCGCGCCTGATGACGGACGCAAGAAAACGAAACGGAGAACCGATCCCATGCAAACTCTAAACGACCGTGAATTGGGTGTGATCTTCTGGGCGGGCCCGGACGCAGCGGCCACGCTCGCGCCTTATACCGATATCGGCCTGCGCTGCGGCCAGTTGGGCGTGCCCGGCGACTATCCCCTGGAAGGCGCGGCCGCGAAGTGGAAGCCCGCGATGGAGGCCGCTGAGTTTCGCGCGTTCACGATTGTCGCCTCGTACACGGGAGAGGATTACGCGGACATGCCGACGGTGGAGCGCACGGTTGGCTTCATTCCAGAATCCACGCGCGCGGAGCGTGTGGAGAGGACGCTGCGATTGAGTGACCTGGCCGTTGAGTTGGGAATTCCCGGCATTGGGTGCCACGTCGGATTCGTGCCTCACGATCCCACCGCGCCGCTTTACGTGGCGGTGCGAGAGGACGTCCGCCGCATTTGCGACTACACGGCCGAGCGCGGGCAGACATTTGTTTTAGAGACAGGCCAGGAGCCGGCACAAGTGCTCTTGGAATTCCTTCACGATGTTGACCGCCCCAATCTCGGGATCAACTTCGACCCGGCGAACATGATTCTCTACGGGACTGGCGACCCGATTGAAGCGCTCGGCGTGTTGGCGCCTTATGTGTTGACGGTGCATTGCAAGGACGGCGATTGGCCGCCGAAGGATGTCGCCGGCGCGCTCGGTACAGAGCGGCCCTTGGGAGAAGGGTCAGTGGGCATGGAGCGCTTTGTGGCCAAGCTGAAAGAGATCGGCTACAAGAATCCGCTCATCATTGAGCGAGAATCGTCGGATCCAGTGCAGAGGATGCTCGACATCCGCAGCGCGATGGCGCTGTTGGCGCGCCTGCGATAGGACGAGCGCGGCCGGGTGCTACCAGCGAATCGTATGGAACTCGCCATTCGTATTCAGATTGAAGAGCTTCCAGAAGGTTTGTATCTGGCAACGTCCGACGAGTTGCAGGGGCTGGTCGCGCAAGGGCGAACGGTAGCCGAAACTCTGGAGATCGCGCGCGATGTAGCCAGGAAGATCCTTGAAGCGACCTCTGAGCGCCGGAGCCGGACAGGTTTCTTATCGGCCTGACGCTGGCGCGTTCTGCATATTCGTTGGCGTGTTTTACATAACACCCTGGCATACCGCTCGCTAGACTCAAAGCATGTATAACGCTAAAGCGTATTCTGCTTCCAGTCCGACGGCGGCGCTGGCGGCCGCTACCATTGCGCGGCGTGCGTTGAC
>JBDTMC010000028.1:0-30445 GCA_039934475.1 Bryobacteraceae bacterium
TTCGACACGCTGAATTCGATGTTCGGCAACGCGTTCGAACATCGACATGGGCCACCGATGTCCGGTGAACAGATGCGTTCGGTATGCAGTTACGATCGTGCGTCCCGTGCGCTCGGATGGACGCCGCGCAAGTCGCACTTATACCAGACGGAGAGCCGGGTGCGGGGGGAACTATTCTGCTGTTACAGAAATGGATGCACGATACGACGAAGTGGGAGGCGATTTCGACAAGCGATCAAGAGGCAGTAATTGGGCGAATGAAGCTGGACAGCGTGGAATTGGACAACAAGCCCGCAGACTCGCATGTCGCGAGCACGGATCAAGATCAGTTTGGGAAGATCTTCCGGCGCAATATGCCGTACGGGACGGTAACTAATCACGGCACGATGTTCGTTGGCTTCAGCGCCGACCAGAGACGCTTGTCGAGAATGCTGGAGAGTATGGCCGGGCTGGTGAGCGGCGTTCGCGACGCGCTGACGAACTATACACGGCCACTTACTGGCGCCTACTACTTTGTTCCATCGACGGAGAGTTTGCGAGGGTTAGTAACACCGTCGGATGACAGAGGGTGAGGGAGTAGATTGGTTCACCGGATAAGCGCGGCTCAAGGCCGATAAGACGTTGCTCCATGCGTCATCCGCTGCGTCCCTATCCAAGCATCGTCGGGTGATTCATATCGACTATGCGGCGTGTCAACTGGACGGGGGATTGGAATGGGCGAGCGAGGGCACGGCTAGTGGCTGAGGGAGCGGACTATGGCCCGGTAGAGGAGGACGTCCATTAGGGCGATGACCGGGGCGGTGAGGAACGCTGTATGGGCGAAGGAGCCGTCGAGGGCGGAGAGGCGGAGTTGGGGGGTCCAGTTGGAGCCGAAGAGCAGGGTGGCTACTACGATGAACATGGCAATGCGGAGCAGCCGTTTCGCGATGTCGGGGCTGCCTAGTTGGAGCGTCAGGAGGATGGCTACTTCGGAGACGAGGAGAGTTAGAAGCAGGCTGAGTAGGAGAACCGAGGCCAGGAACGGGGTTTGGGGCATGAGGCGGCCTGCGGCGTGCTTGATGAGATTGAGACTGAGGAGCGCCAGCGCCAGAAACAGTACCGGGGTGGTCCAGGCGAAGGCGACGACTGCGGCTAGTTTTCCCGCTACGAATTGGGCAGCGGAGATGTTTACCGATTCCGATTCCGCGAAGGCCTGGACGGCCAGGGAAAGGGCAAATAAGAGAGACAGAGATGCGTAGATCAGGGTGATTTTGGGATCTAAGAACTGGTAACTGTAGTAACGGGGCACGCCGTAGACCAGTAACACCGCAATCGCGGCGAAGACGGTCCAGCCCATGGGGCCGAAGCGCCTTAGGATGAGTTTAAGTTCGTTCGTGAAGACGGCGGTCATCTCAGGAGTAGGTCTTGCGCCAATTGGCGAGTTCCTGTTCCAGACGCTGGCGGGTTTGGACGTAGGAGAGGTTCTCGTATTGGTTCACGCGTTCGCCGGCGTCGGTCTGAAGGTCGAAGAGCTCGCTGGGGCTCTTGCCCTCGTCGCGGAGTACCAGCTTGTAACGCGTGTCGCGCACCATCTCCGTGTTGCGGAGATGTCCGAAGACAAGATTCTTCCAGGGTTCCTTCTTTGGAAATGTCTTGCCAGTGACTAAGGGCAGGTAGCTGCGACCACAGAGGTTGCGTCCCGGATTCTCGATTCCGACGGCTTCGCAGAGGGTGGGAAGCACATCGTAAGAGGCCATCATTTCCGGACGCATGGTGTCGACGGGGGAACGGCCGGGCCAGCTCCAGATGAAGGGCACCTGGACCACTTCCTCGTACATGTTGATGGGATCGGAGGCGAGACCGTCGCTCCAGAGGCCGTGGCGGCCGAGTAAGTAGCCATTGTCGGCGGTGAAGATGACGAGCGTATTCTCCCAGAGCTTTTTGTCGAGGAGTTTGCGAAACAGCACGGGCAGTTGATCGTCGAGCGCGGTGACGGAGGCGGCGTAGCGGCGGATGTTGGCAACCGTGTCGCCGAGCATCTCTTTTTCCGCAGCGGCGTTCTTGGCGGGGCGCTCCCAGCCGATGCCATCGAAGCTGGTCTTGGCGTACATGTCGTAATACTTCTGCGGCTGCCCCTGGTAGGGCGTATGGGCGTTGAGATAAGCCGCGGTGAGGAAGAAGGGTTTGTCGGCGGTCTGGCGGTCGAAGAAGTCTACAGCGCGGCGGGTGGTGATTTCGGCCAAGTAGCCCTGTTCTTTCACAGTCTCGCCATTGAGGCTCATTTCGGGATCGACGTAGGTGGGAGACGCTCCGGTGAGCGTACAGGTGTAGTTGAAGCCGTGGCCGGGTTTGGCGTCGCCGCCAATGTCCCATTTACCGACGTAGCCGCACTGATATCCGGCGCGGGAAAGCAGGTCGGAGAGTAATACTTCCTTGCCCAGCGAGTCAGGCGTTGCGGATTCGACGATGCCGTGCTGGCGCGGGGTGCGACCGGTGAAGAAGGTGGCGCGACTGGCAGAGGAACTGGGCGTGCAAACAACGCTGGTCTGGAAACGGACTCCGGCTTTCGCCAGGAGGTCGATGTTGGGGGTGCGGATTTCCTTGTTTCCGTAACAGCCGAGGGTGAAGTCGGCGAGGTCATCGGCCATGATGACGAGGATGTTGGGACGCGGCCCCACGGGGCGGCTCTTCTGGGCAAGCAGGGGCATGGCGGTGCCCATCAGGAAATGACGGCGTGAAAAATTCATGGCGCTTACGCTTCTCAGGATAGCAGTGGAGGATCAGAGGACGTCGGCGAAGCCGCTCTTGAGGTGGCGGAAGAGGAGACCGCCGGCGATAAACGTGACTATGCAGAAGAGGGCGAGAATGGCTAGTTCGCGAGGGTCGGGAAGGCGGTCAGAGAGGAGCCGCTCACGATAGGCGCGGACGATGTAGGCCATTGGATTGATGGTGAGCAGGAAGCGGACGCGTTCGGGAAACTGGCGTTCGCCGATGAAGATGGGCGTGGCCCAGAACCAGGCGGTGAGGATGACGATTACCACTTGTGCCGTGTCGCGGATGTAGACCTGGATGGCGGAGAAGATCCAGCCGAGGCCTACGGCGAGCATTCCCAACAGGAGCATATAAACGGGGAGGAAGAAAACCATCGGGCTGAACGTGTGGACCCAGAAAATGGTCATCACGAGAACGAGAGCGAGCGCCATGAAATGGCTGACCATGGCGGAGAGAAAGACAGAGACCGGTACGAGTTCGGATGGGAATAGAGTCTTGGTGATGAGGTTCGATTGCTCCAGGACGGCGCTGGTGGAGCGCTGGACAGTCTCCTGAAACAGCATCCAGGGGAGGTAGCCGCAGAAGAGGAAGACGGTGTAGTTCTGCGTAAGGGCTCCGGCGGGCGGCGGTATCTTCAGGCAGATCTGGAAGACAAAGGTCCAACTGGCGAGGAGGACGAGCGGATGGATGATCCCCCATAGCCATCCGGCGGCGGAACCGACGAAGCGCTGCTCAAAGTCGCGGCGCACCATTTGATAGAGGAGGGTGCGGCGGGCGAAGAGAGTGCGGGCGAAACCGGCTCCGGGAAGGGTGGCTAAGGAAGTCGCCATGGTGCTCACGGGATGAGGGGGTCCGATTCGCCTGCCTGCTCGAAGCCCTTGGCGCGGAGGATGCAGGAGTCGCAGGCGCCGCAGGGGTGGCCGTCGGGCAGGGGATCGTAGCAACTGTGAGTGAGCGAGAAGTCCACGTTGAGGCTGTGCCCGAGGCGAACGATTTCCGCCTTGGTGAGATGAATCAGGGGCGTGTGGATCTTGAGGATGGTATGCCCTTCGACGCCGGTGCGGGTGGCAAGGTTCGCCATCTTCTCGAAGGCTTCAATGTATTCGGGACGGCAATCGGGGTAGCCGGAATAGTCGATGGCATTGACGCCGAGGAAGATGGCGGAGGCTCCGAGTACCTCGGCCCAGGCGAGAGAGAGCGAGAGGAACACGGTGTTACGCGCGGGAACGTAAGTGATGGGGATGCCGTGGCCCATCTCCGCGGCGTTGCGGTCCTTGGGCACGTCGATTTCCGCGGTAAGGGCAGAGCCACCGAACTGGCGCAGATCCACTTTCACCACGATGTGGCGCGTAGCTCCCAGCGTCTCGGCGACACGGGCGGCGGCGGCGAGTTCCGCATGATGACGCTGACCGTAGTCAAAAGAGATGGCGTAACAATCCCAACCTTCGCGTAAGGCGAAAGCGAGGCAGGTGGTGGAATCCAAGCCACCGCTCAAAAGGCAAACGGCCCGTTTCATGTTAATGGTGGTGCGGGGCAGCTTCGAGGACGCAACCGCTGATAGCGAGTGGACAGGTTTGATGTTCGAACTGGATCGTGGTGTGGTGGATGTGGAACTTGTCGCAGAGGACGCCATTTAGGCGCATGAGGACGTTCTCACTGGCCGAGGGCGGAATGTCGTCGATGACGACGTGGCAACTGAGGGCGTGGGTGACGGTGCCGATGCTCCAGATATGGAGGTCGTGGACATCGAGAACGCCATCCACCGTTTTCATTTCATCGACGACGGAGTTGAGTTGCATGCCGCGAGGCAGTCCTTCGAGCAGGATATTGAGGGAATCGCGGATGACGTCCCAGGCGGACCAGAGGATCAGGACGCCGATGAGTATCGACAGAACGGCATCCACCCAGAGCCAATTCGTGTAGTGGATGATGGCGGCGCCTGCGATGATGCCGACCGAACCGAAGGCGTCGCCTGCCATGTGGAGGAAGGCGGCGCGAATGTTCAAGTCATCCTTCTGATCGCGGTGGAGACCCCACATGATGGAGACATTGAGGATGAGTCCGAGACCGGCGATGACGAACATCGTGGTCTCATTCACCGCATGTGGATTGCTAAAGCGATTGATGCTTTCGATGAAAATGAAGACAGAGAGCAGGACTAGCGCAAGGGCGTTGACGAAGGCGGCGAGGACTCCGGCGCGCTGGTAGCCGTAGGTCTTGGTAGCGTCTGCCGGTTTGGACTGGAGGTAGAAGCCAAGCAGTGCCAAAAGAAGAGCGAGGGCATCAGTGAAATTGTGACCGGCATCGGAGAGCAAAGCCAAACTGCCGGATTGAAAACCCGCGAAACCTTCCACGACGACGAATAGCGTGGTGGCGGCGAAACTCCAGCGAAGGATTTTGCCGGTGCTCTGCGGGTGATGGTGCTGATGCACTGTTCCGATTGCCTCACCTTCTAGTTTACAGGTAGTCCGAGTCTTACCGGGCGAGGTAAAGGTCGCGACCTTTGACTAGGGCTTCGATTTTACGATCGGCGACGGAACGCTGGAGCATCCAGAAGCCGCAATCGGGGTGGATGAAGCCGACCCGTCCTTTGCCAACGGCCTCGTCCGCAGCTTCAATGCGACGGGCGATCTCGTCGGCAGTTTCAATGTGATTCACTTTGACATCGACGACGCCGATGCCGAGTTTGATGCAGGGCGCCACTTCGCGCAGCGCTTCCAGATCCTGGGGCGGACGGTGAGCCAGCTCGAGCACGAGGTGATCCGTGTGCAGGCTATTCAGGAAATCGGTTAGGGCGCGCCAGTGGCCTTTTTGGATGGTTTGGCCGCCGTAGTTGCCGAAGCAGAGGTGGACGGCGCGTTCGACTTCGATGGCGTCGAGAACAATGTTCATCGCCTTGGCGGCGAGTGGTGCGTCTTCGGGATTGCCGGGAATGTTGGCTTCATCCACCTGCACACAAGCGCAGGGAAGGCCGGCCACCTGTTTGGCGAGAACAGCGGCGATGGCGAGGGTGAGCGCTTCGAAATCAGGGTAATGATTGTCGAGGAGAGTGCGGGCGAGCATGTAGGGGCTGGTGACGGTGAACTTGAAAGGTCCACCGGAGACGGCGGCGGCACGCTGGCAATCGGCAAGGAGGTTGAGGCCGCCCTCGCCAAGTTCAGAAGAGACCACTCCGGCGGGCTTGCGGCGGAAACCCATGGCCTGCTTGCGGGCGAAGGCCTCGCCATCGGTGCGCCCAAGCTGCGTGCGGACGCCGGCCATTGGGGCGATGAAGTAGTCGATCATGCCGTTGGTGTCGGGATGATTAACGTCGAAGCGGTAGAGTTCGCCGTCGGTCGGGAGGTCGATGCCAGCTTGGCGCTGGATATCGAAGACCACACGGGTGGCATCGACAAGAGCCTGCTCACTGGGGAGGGCGGCCAGCCACCCGGGGATGGGATAGGACCCGACGGTGGTGGTGCGGATGGATGCGGTGCTCATTCTCAGACACTATACACGGATGGAGCGGGCTGGGACATCGCGCCATTCGCCGGGCTTTAGATTGTCGAGACCAAGGCGTCCGATGGCGATGCGGATGAGGCGAAGCGTAGGGAAACCGACGGCGGCGGTCATGCGACGAACCTGGCGGTTGCGACCCTCGGTGAGGGTAAGTTGGAGCCACGCGGTAGGGATTTCCTTGCGCACGCGGATGGGGGGAGTGCGGGGCGGGAAGGACGGCTCTTCGGTGAGTAATTCGGCGCTGACGGCGCGGGCTCGATAGCCTTTGATGTCAACGCCCGAGAGAAGGCGGGCGAGCGCCTCCTTAGTAGGAATACCCTCCACCTGAGCGAGGTAGGTGCGCGGGTGTTCAAACTTCGGATCGGTGAGTTTGTGCTGCATGACACCGTCAGTGGTGAGCAGGAGGAGTCCTTCGCTGTCGTGATCGAGACGGCCGGCGGTATAGACGCCGGGGACGTCGATGTAGGAGCTGAGCGTGGGATGCCCTGTGCCGTCCGGGTCAGTGAACTGGCTGAGGACGCCGTAGGGTTTGTAAAAGATGAGATTGCGATGTTTCACTAAATGGGCTTGCTGTCGCGCGGCGGGAGCCATTCCATCTGTAGATCGAGGACATCCCGGGCGTCGGACTCTTCTATGATGCGGAATCCGAACCGAAGGTACAAGCGGAGGGCATCGACGTTGACGCGTTCGACGGTGAGTGTGACGGGGGCATTTGATGCCATGGCTTCGCGGAGAACGCCGGTGAGGACTTGGGACGCGATGCCGCCGCCCCGCAGGTCGGGGACGATGGCAAGATCGACGATGTGAATGCGGTTTGCTTCACGGTGCAGCCAAATCACACCGGCGTTGCGGCCTGCGACAACGATGATAGAGCGGGAATAGCCGAAGCGCTCCGCATAGTCGGCATCGCGGAGGGAGAACTGGTGGCGGCCTAGTTGTTCAAGAGGCGACCCGGGGGAGAACATGGCTGGCGGCAGTGTTGGACGCGAGGAGGCGAACAACTCATAGAGGAACTCCTTGTCATGGGGAGAAGCGGGAATTAGGGAGATTGAGGGAGATAACACAAGAAGAAGCGGGGCCGAGGGCACCCCGCCTGGATATTAGCTGCGGGACGGGTAGATGCCGTTCAGCGCGATGATGAAATTCACGCAGAGATAGGGCGGCATATTGTTGTGAGGCTGGCTGCCTCCGGAGATGCCAATCATGGCGGAATTCATTGTCTGGTCAGCAGGCGTGGTGGCATAGATTGTGCTGGCGGAGACGCTAGGCAAGTTACCGTTGGGACGACCGGAATCGGCGCCCGCGTCCACAACGCATCCGACCGAATGAGAGTGGGCGGGGGTTTCGGTGGTAATAAGGGTGTGATTTTCCTCGCCGCTCGCCTCTCCCAGAACGCGAGGCGTGAGGCCGGGACCGTTGCCCGCATTCATTGCGTAGCGGCCCCGAAGGTCGGGCAGAGCAAAGGTAGTTTGACCGTTTCCACCGTATGTGGTTCCGAGGAGTGAGAATAGCGCGGTATTCTGGGCAATTGGCAGTATGGATCCATCACAGAATGCCCAGCCTTGGGGAGCAAAATTCCCCGCAAACATTCGGATTTCAGCGACAAATGGTTCTGACATCGTAGTCCTTTCCTAACTCTCAGCGAACTATTGCACAGTTGTGCGGAACATTCCACACCCGGATTGGAGATCCGGTGATTCTTGGGATCTAGACCAGTTCCAGCACCACGGTGGATTCACGATACTATAGGCGGGCACTGCGAGCAAGAGCTATTTTTGAGACTAATGGGCGTTATTTACAAGTAGCTTTTCGGGAATTTCGATGACCGCGCCGTCCAAATCGGTAATTCGCAGGATGAGGTTCTTGCGCGCGGAAAGCCGGGCTTCGGGCAATGGAAAGCTGACCATCGTCATCCAATCACCGGTCTGATTTGGGGCAACCGTATCTTTGACGACGAGGGACTTGTTGTACTTGGGACCAAGTGCGGTGTAGTACTCGAGGACGCGCTTGGCGTCCACGTCGGCGGCGACGGTTCCCTCAAGTTCGCTGCCATCGTTGTCCTTGAACAAGACGTCCACCTGTTTGACAACGAACTGAACATTGGAGGGATTGGTGAGCCGGTAGTCGAGGATGACCACCGCGGAATTGTCGTCGGTGGCCTGGATGCGCACCTTCTGAATTTTTCCATCCAGCGTGAGGTGCGCTTTTCGAGTGCCGACGAGAAGGAAGCCCACGCCAATGGCCGCCACGACCAAGCCCACACCGACGAAACCCAAGAACTGCCTGGTCCAAATAGAGGATTCGTCGCCTTCACGTGCCATGCCTTCGATTCTGACACGAATCAGGTGACGTTAAGGATGCGCCGGATCTCAACCAGGCACTTGTGCGCGGCCTCAATCAACGAACCGTCGAAGATGTGTGTTTCCAGGCCAACCTTGCCGGTATATCCATCGGCAGCGAGTGCGCTGAAGATGCCCGTCCAATCGATGGGCTGGTTGTACTGAGGCAGGAGGTTCCTGGCCTTAATCTGCACATTCATCAACCGGTCTTTCGGCAGGAGGCGATACCCCTCCGGGAAGGGCTTCTCATCGAACTCGAGGGTGTTTCCCGGATCCCAGTTGAGGCCGACCGAAGGCGGGAGGAGTTTCAGGAGTTCGACGGCTTCAGAAGTGGTGGCGACGTTGCAGGACTCCTCGTTTTCGAGGAGGAGGTGAATGCCTTCCTTGCGGGCGACTTCGGCCATTTCGCCGATGATGGTTGCCACGCGCTGATAAGTCGAGGCAGGGTGGAGCGCCCTGGAGAAGGCGAATACGCGGATTTTGTCCACTTCGAAGATGTGGGCAGAGCGGATGGCGAGTTTGAGATCGTCGATACGGCGATCGAAGCGGGTTTGCTCGGCGGCGAGGCGGGCGGCGCTTTGCGCGGGCGATTCCTGGCGCGGATTCACACGTTCCGTACCCGGCAACTGAAACTTCAGGAGACCGGTATTGAGGAACGATACCCGCAGGCCTGCTGCTTTTAGAGCCGCGGCGGTTTGGCGTAGTTCGGGCTCGTCGAGGGAACTGTAAGATCCTTTGCCACCGGGGACGCTTCGAAGTTCTACCCAGTTGAGGTTGTACTGCCGGGCGAAGGAGATGGCGTCGGCGGGACTCTTTGCCACTTCGTCAGTGAGGACGGCGATGCGGCCGTAGTCGAATGACTTGCCGGCGGCGAGGGCGGGGGCGGTAATGGCGGCGAAGAGGAATGATCGACGGTCTATCAATGACGTGTCCTTGTGGGTGAATTTTAGCAGTTCGGATGAGGGGATCTCGCCAGCCATCGGAACCAGATAGGATGATGGCTATACATGAAGGCTGCGTTCCAGTTGTCCAAGTGGTACCTGGACTGCGTCACCGATTCGGGAGACGCCTCAATCGCTTATACAGGTGCGGTCTGCTGGGGACCAATTCGACTTCACTACACGAGTCTCCTACAGAGCACCTCCGAGGTAGTAAGTGTGAAGCAATCCCTACGCCCGCAGGCCGAACCAACTCTCGACCATGGGATGCTCCGTTGGCGGTGTGGAGCACTGAAGATTGATGGTGAGTGGCGGGCCGACGCTCCCGCGTTGCACGAGACCGTTTTCGCTTCCGACAGCGGGTCGGTAGAATGGCATTGCCTGATGCCTCGCGCCCAATCCCGGGTTCTAAACCGTAATGGCTTGGGGTACGCTGGCCGCGAGCGCCGCACATTTGCGTACAACGAGCATGGCGACATTGTGCAAGAAACCGTCGAACGAATCAGATAATGCTGCTGTCGCCAGTGCGATGCGCATATCTACGCATATCTAACGATCCCGCACGCTGAGCGGAATGACCACATCACCCCCCTGACTATTCGAGACTCCATCTTTCCTGTTCCGCACGCTTGAACCCACCAGTCTCATCTGGCATGCACCCCAAAACGGGATGACATGGAGGAAAGACAAATGAATATTCTAGCCCGTAAATTCGCACTCGTGGCATTCGCCGCCTGCGCCGCTCTCTCTACCACCACACTTGCTCTTGCCGATTGCGAGCACAAGGGTACCCTCGTTTCGACCGGCACCATTCCGAACGCCGCCGGAACGATTGAGGTTAAAGCTTCTGGAACCACGCAGCGGATTCAAGTGAAGGCCGATTTAGCCGTGAACGACGGTACTAAGTTTGCAGTCATCACCAAGACAAGCGCCGGCCCGAAGGTTCTCGGAACGATAACTGTGGAGCTCGGATCGGTCGAATTGAAGATTACTAACAACAATGGTAACTCTGACCCTGCCAAGACCGATCCTTTCTGCAGCGTACATAGTGTTGCCATCGTCGACGGTAACTTGCAGCCCGTGTTGACCGGCACGTTCTAGACAATGATTGCGCCAGGGCCTTTAATCACAGGCTCTGGCGCAAATAGCAACAGATCGAGGCTGAAAGTAACTTGCGTGACTACGTCGACTTCCCTTCCCAACGGACGGTAAATCGAGTGACGGATATCCTGTATAGCTTCGGCGTCAAGATCGGACGCGGAAGTTACCCGCTTATGCTCTAACAACTTGAAGTGCCCGGAGAACGTCTCTATTGTGCTTGCAACTCGATCGCGGCCAGTACCGCGGACTTCGATCAGATCGTCAGGCGCCGGGATCGCCACTAACAGCCGTCCGTCGGGGCGCAAGATACGAGCGAACTCAGGCCCGTTCATCCGCGCCGTGACCGAGAGAACGATCGAGAACGAACCATCCGCATAAGGCACGAAGCGGTCGGCGTTCGCCACCACCCACTGGCACGCCGGATAACGGCGGGCGGCCGCTGTGATCGCCGGGACTGAAATATCGATTCCGTGAGCCGAGAACCCAGTCTCCTGCGCGAGGCTGCCAAGATAGAATCCATCCCCACAGCCCGCATCGGCTACGATGTCGTCCGCCGAGGCCTGGATCATCTTCGCAATGGCGCGAAGTGACGGCGCGCTAACGCCGCGATCGTGCAGACGCCGCCGCGCGGCCACCGCAACAGCACTATCACCCGGCTGCTTGGAGCGGCGTTCCTGGGGCTGCAGTAAGTTGACATAACCTGCCGACGCCACGTCGAAGGAATGGCCATTGGCGCAATGCATGCGGCGGTCCTGGCGCGCCAGTGGTAGACGGCAATCGCGAACGGTGCAGATCAGACTGGCCACGTGCTAATTATGTCGGACCGCAATCAGGGAGATTTGCTCCAGAGTCGGATAAACGCCCTCGGCGTTGGCCGAACGGGGTTGCGGGGACAGTTGCTGAACGGTGGTACGTGACGGGAGTCCCGCCGGGAAGTACTTAGCGTAGATGCCGTCGATCTTCCCTGCCTCGGATATGTCGTCTAGATAGACGGTAGTTGAGACAACGTCGTTGAACGAGAGGCCCGCCTCTTCCAGATTGTCGAGCAAATTACGCATGGTCTGGCGGAGTTGGTTTTCGACGCTCGCCGCAAAGATGCCGCCATTCAATCCAGGGATGAAACCGCTCTTGGCGGAACAATAGAACGTGTCGCCGGCGAAAACGCAGGGGCTCGCCGTTGGGCTGGGCGGCATGTTCTTGGGCCGGACGGCGCGGCGCTGGGAGAGATCGCGTACGGCCACGCCGGTAAATTCGATGGTCGCGCCGTTGGGCAGGCTCGCTACTTCGATGGTGGCGCGAGCCGGAGTGTTGCCGAACTCAAAGCGGCGCGCGTACTCTTCGTTCATGGCGCGCATTGGGCTGGCAGATGTCAAGAATGGGTTGCTGGCAGACGTCAAAAATGGGTTGACGAAGACGAGATGAGCCATGGAAAGGCCGGCGGCCTCCGCAACACTTTTAAGCGCGTCCAGCGCCGGACCGGCTTGCGTTTTCGGAGTCCCGGAAATGAACAAGCGATCGGCCGTGAGGATTCCGGCGGAGGCAGGCTCATAACCAGGAACGCTGACTACCTTCTTCTGAGCGACATCGCGGACGGCAACTGCGGTCACCTCTACTGGAGTTCCGGCGAGCTTCGCCACGCCTAAAACGGCACGCGCCGGGGGATTCTTAGGAAAATGCTCCCGCCAAGCGCGATCAAAGGAATTGAGCTGGCCCATGTCGGTTAAATAAACTTGGGCGTAGACTACATGGTCAAGCGTGAGACCCGCCGATTCGAGAGCGGTCTTCACGTTCTGCAGCGTCTGGCGCATCTGCCCATCCACGGTGCCGGGAAGGGTCCCGGCCGTAGTCTTTGCACCCTGGCCGGGCAGATAGAGGTAGTTATCGGCGGGCCAAGCCAATAACGGAATCAGACACAGCAGGAGCAAGCGCACTCACGCACCCGCTTTCTTTCGCGCGGCGCCCAGAACCTCGCGCAGACGGCGGCCGATGATCAATTCTTCTCCATCCTGGAGCGTCATCGATACGATCTGCAGGCGGTTGCGCCGACCTTCGCCGGGAGGTGGTTCGTGGTGTTTCGGATCGCCTTCATGGACGGCCGATACCAGGCTCGGGTTAGTGTTGGTCAATACTTCAATCCGCGGCTCACCCGCCCGTAACTCCTCGTCGCATTGCGCCACAGTAAAAGCAAAAGCCTTTTCATCCCAGTTCACGGTAAGCGTCGGGTAGCTGTTGCCGTCGGTTGGGATGTCGATCTTGGTGCTGACTCCGGAGACCGTTTCCACCATTCGGGCGATGCGCTCCACCTTGCGATTCCACTCGCGATTCAACGCGGCCAAATCCAGATGCTGCCAGGCTTCAATAGCAGCCAGCATCCCCATTATTTCTTCCTTGCCTACCTTCATGGCTCGGCAAACGGCGCCTTCCCAAGGACTACAGTTGGCCAGCGCAGCTTCAATGAGGTCCGCGCGGCCGAGTAAAACTCCCGCGCACTGCGGTCCGCGCAATCCTTTGCCGCCGCTGAAGCAATAGAGGTCCACTCCGAGTTTCGCCGGCCGGGACAGGTTCTCGAGCGGCGGGATTCCGGCGGCATCATCCAATAGCACCGGCACCTGGGCAGCCTTGGCGATGGCAACGATCTTTTCCAGGCGTTCATCGCGCAACGTGGTGTAGATCATCGCTGTTTGGGAGGTGATCGCCGGCTGCAGATCGTCTACTCCGTGTGTCAGCACGAGTTTGACGCCGACCAGACGGATGGCGCTGTCGAACGGCGTGCGCCCTCCCACCATCACCACTTCATTCTTCATGCCTGTGGTGTCGGGCAATGCCCAAATCCGCGCCGGATCTTTTCCCGCGACACAAGCCGCGGTCGCTGCGGCCATAGCTCCGGCGGAGCCTGAAGTCACCATCCCTGACTCAGCGCCCGAGAGCTGTGCCAATTTCCTGCCGGCTCCGCGCTGCAACTCAAACATGTCCACAAACTGATGTGCCGCCGCGTCCACCGCGCGCCGCACTTCGGGAAGTTCCAAAGATCCGCTGAGGTAGGTCCAGGTTCCGCGCGCGTTGATGAACGGCCGCACTCCGATGCGGCGATAAATATCCGTAGCCGAGGCGGCGGCACCCGTGGCGGTAGTGAGTTTCTTCGACGCAGCCTGCGCGGCAGCGAGTCCGAACACGGGGGCGGCGGCCATCCACTTGAGGAACGTTCGGCGGTGATCCGGTAAAAAGGACATGCTCATAAGCTCCCTGGCGAAAGTTCATCTTAGTACGGCGGGCGTCGCGCCTGCAGCGTGTAGCCGAAGTACAATGTCGGAACAACGCCCGCGGCGCGCGGATAGAAAGAGGATCGTATGAATTCAGGACGACGCAGTCTGTTGGCCAGGTTGCCACTGTTAGGGGGAGTTTCCGCATTCGGCCAAACGGCGCGCTCGGAGTCGCTGGAAAAACGCCTCCTGACAGCCTTGGAGCGCATGGAGACGATCAGCACGCACGAGCATATTATTCCCGAGCAACAGCGCCTCTCCCTGCACGTCGATTTCTTCGCGCTGGCGGATCACTATCTGATGAGCGACGTGATTTCCGCGGGCCTCTCACGGGATGACCAGAAACTGGTGGCCAACCCGAACGCGTCGATGTCCGATCGTTGGCGCGCTTTTGAACCCTTCTGGAAAATGGCCCGGTTGACCGGTTACGGGGAGGTCCTCCGCATCACGATTCGTGAAATCTACGGTGTCGATGAGATCTCAGGGGGAACGCTTGGCCGGATCAATACCGCCATCGCGGAGCGAAACAAACCCGGCCTCTACCGCTATGTGTTGAAGGAGCGATCGAGGGTCCGGTTTGGTGTCGTCGATGACTACTGGAATGCGGCGGCCGTCCGGCCAGACCCGGAATTCTTCGTCCTGGCGCATAAATTCGACCGGTTTGTGCAACCCTGGACGCCTGCCGCCGTTCACGACCTGGAGACCCTGACGGGAGTTTCCATTACCACGTTGCGCGGCCTGAAGGCAGCGCTGGAGAAGAACTTCAAACAGTGTCTTGAGGCTGGTATGGTGACAGTGAAGACAACGCTTGCTTATGACCGTGAACTCCTGTTCCATGAAGTGGAAGAGGCCGACGCCGCGGCGGACTTCGAGCGTCTGATGCGAGGAAATGAACGGCTGCCGGAAGGGTTTCGGCGGAAACAGGTGCGGCCGTTCCGGAATCTGGAAGACCACATGTTCCATCACGTGGTCGGCCTAGCCGATGCGGCCGGAATTCCATTCCAGATTCACACCGGGATTCACGCGGGAAACGGTAACTTCATTGCGAATTCCAATCCAACGTTGCTGAACAATCTCTTCTTCCTGTATCCGCGGGTAAAATTCGACCTCTTCCATATCAGCTATCCGTATCAGGGCGAGCTTTCCGCGATGGCCAAGGTATTCCCCAATGTTTATGTGGATTTCTGTTGGGCGCACATCGTTGGACCCGCCGCAGCGCGCCGAACGTTGGATGAGTTTCTCGATATGGTTCCGTTGAACAAGATTTCCGGATTTGGAGGCGACTACCGGAATGCGGAGTTAAGTTACGGTCACTTACAAATTGCCCGCCGCAACATTGCGCAAGTATTGGCCGGTAGAACGCAGTCGGGGTTCTGTAAGGAGGAAGAGGCTGTCGAAATCGCTCGGATGTTGATGCACGACAATCCGGCAACCTTGTTTGCGCCCCGCACGGCAAGGGGCTGAACGGGAAACAATCTGATCCACGGTTCCGGTAGGCAGCGCGTCATAAGCTGATGGTGGACCAATATGAGGATCTTCGTTTGTCTGGCCTTCTTAGCTCTGTCTTATCCAGCACAAGCACAGACGCTCGGTGAAGCGTTCTGGCTGCTCCGGATTCAGCAGTTTGAGTCCGGACCCGGTCTGGATGCCTCGCCCATTGACGCCTACCGGAATGCCAAAAGCAACGTTGACGTCCTGGGCATCCGCTCTGTGACGGGAGTTAGCCAACTGTGGTTGCTGGAACCGCATGGTTCTTTCGCCAGTATTGAAGCGTTGGATAAGGCGCTGGCGAACGTTGCTCCGGACCATCGTCGCGAAGATTCGGGCGTGCAGGAGTGGCTGCTATTGCGTCCTTTAACCTTGTTGGGCATCTACCGCCCCGGACTGAGTTATCGAGCCGATGAAGCCCTGAAGCTGTTCCCCCTGGCACGGTACTTCCGGGTGTCGGTCTTTCGCATCCGCCCGGGAACCGATATCGAGTTTGCGGAACTGATGCGAATTCGGAGGCTAGGATTGGATAGCATCAACCTGGACCGGCCGGAGATCGGCTATCAGGTGATCTCAGGGTCGACATCGGGTACCTACATTTTCCTTTCGCCGCTCACCAGCCTGGCTTTAATGGACAACGGTCTGGCGCGGATGCCCGCCTACGCGGAAGAGGCGCTTCAGGGTGCCGGCAAAGCTGGTAGACAGACCGCGTACGAGGCTTTATTGAGCCGTGAACAATTGATTTTCCGTGTGGAACCTCGAGCGAGTTTTGTGTCGCCCGAGTTCGCTGGAAACGATTCGGCCTTCTGGCATCCCGGCCAATAGAGCGGTTACACTGGAGGCCTTCCGATGCTTCCACGAACTCTCGTCGTTTTGCTCCTACTGATCGGTGCGGCGTGGGGCCAGTCCCCTGCCCAATCTTTTGAAGACCGCTTCCAGCAGATTGTGAAAGAGGCGGATCGCGAGCAGTTATATCGCTTGTTTTGGGCGCTGCCAAAGGGCGGCGACCTGCATCATCACTTCAGCCTGGCTGTTCCGGCGGATGTGTGGTTACGGTCAGTGATTGAGGCGCGCGGCAATCTGTTTTATACGCGATTGCGGACGGCCTCGTGCGCCGGCGACGATGCACCTTTTCTCCGATTTCTCACCATTCAGCGCAGTACCTGGGCCAAGCTTCCCCTCTGCCGGCAGGCTGAATACACGCCGATGCCCGAGTTGACGGAGAGTCAGAAATCGGAATGGATGTCTTCGTTGGTTCTGGACAAATCCGGCGAAGGCCGGAACGAGTTCTTCGAAGCGATTGTGCCGCGGATGGGAGAGATCAACCGCGATCCGAAAGTGCTGGCCGATGCCGTGGCGGAGATGTTGCGCCGGACGGCCGCAGAGGGCGTGCGCTATGTGGAAACTCAATATTGGCCCGTGAATCTGATGGACGCGACAGGCCGGACTTTAAGCGAAGACGAGGGCGCGGAGGTTATGCGAGGGATCCTCGGGCGTCCGGAAGTGAAAGCCACCGGGATTCAGGTGAGGCTGCAAGCGCCTCTGATTCGATTCCGGCCCGACGCGGAGTTGGCGCTGGAGAGGGCGTATCGCTTTGTCGACCGGCACAGGGATTTGTGGAAGGGGATCAACCTGGTTGGCCGCGAGGACAATGATAAGGGCTACGCCCTGCGCTTCCTGGATACCTTCCGGCGGATGAGACGCCAGTATCCGGGGATCCATCTGTCGATTCATGCTGGCGAGAAGGATTCGCCCGGACGCGAAGTGCGCGACACCCTCCTCCTGGGAGCCGAACGGATCGGGCATGGCTTGAACCTGATCACCGACCCGGAAGGCATGCTGCTGGCGCGGACGGGAAAGTTTCTCTTGGAAACCCAGCTCATTTCGAACAAGTTACTGGAGTACACGCCGGACTTATCGAAACATCCGTTTCCCGAGTATCTACGGACCGGGATTCCGGTTTGCCTGAATACAGACGATCCCATGGCCTGGGATTCGAATCTTACCGATGAGTACGTGACTGCGGTCTCAACGTTTCATTTGAGCTGGGACGAAGTAGTCGGCCTGGGACGGAATAGTCTGGCCTTCTCGTTTGCGGAGCCGCCGCTAAAGAAACGAATGCTGGAGGAGTACGAACGTGATGTCCTGGCTTTTGAGAAGCGGATGCAGGGCGATTGGAAGGCCGAACTGGAGAAAGTGCAAGCTCGGCCTTCAGGGTATGCAAACAGGGCGATCTTAGCGGGGCATTAGCGCCGGCGGACCTGCTTTTCGGGAGCGCCGATGACTTCGATGTCTTTCGTATGAGCCTTCTCGATGTCGATGAGGATGGGCACGCCTGGTAGCAGGCGGGGATTCCGAATCGTGATGCGCTCCGCTTTTGCCAGCCGTATGGCCGGGGTTGTCGCGGCGTCCTTGGCGGGACGAACCGCCAGGTTCTCCCATTCCGAATCAGTGACGTCTTCGGCGTCGATGGCGGTGCTCCATTTCTTCGATGCAGGCTCACCCCAGTGCACTTCCACGTCGCGCATCCGAAGGTTCCTAGCCCAGCGGACATGCAGGGCGCTGGTTGCCTTCTCCATAGCGTTATCGGGTGCATTTGTAAGGAAGAGCTTCAAGTTTTCGATGGTTACATTTTCAAGCCAGCTGTCGGGATGGCCGTGGATCTGCGACATACCTTGCCCGTGAGCGACGATGTCACGGAGGATGACATTGCGGATCTTCCCAGCCGCGGGTTCGTTTTCGACCGGGTGGCCGTCGATTTGACTGCGCCGTTTGATGTTGAAGTGAATGGGGTCGCCATCGCCCCACCAGAACCAGTCGTGGCGCGTGGTGTCGATCGTGATGTTCGACATCACCACGTCGCTCACCGTACCTCCGTCGAAGTTCATGAAGGCGATGCCGCGGTTGCTGTCGGTGATGACTACATTGCTGATCGTCACCCGGCGCACGGAGTTCTTGATGCCGTCACAAAACTTGATGGCGCTGGAGGCCGATGAGAGACGGCAGTTGGTCACCGTAATGTTCTCGCAGGGCAGGGCGGGACCGAACCAATCCATCGAGTAAAAAACAAGGGCGTCGTCGCCCGTCTCGACGGTGCTATTGGAGATTCGAACGTCCTTGCAGCCGTCTGGATCGATGCCGTCGGCCCAAACAGCGTCTTTCAAACTAGAGACGATATGGATGCCGTCGATGACGACGCGTTCGCAACCATAGGGGTTGAGTGTCCAACTGCGGGAATGGAGCATGGAGACGCCCGTGATGCGAACGTCTTTGCATCGCAGTAAGAGCACCAGCTTCGGATAAAGCGCCCCTTTCTCTGCGATCCGTTTCGGAAACGAACGCAGCAACGGCTTGCCCATCGACTTCCAGAGCAGCATGTTCTCGCGAATGAAGGCGTCGTCGAAATCCATCAGACGCCAATCGTAGGAGGCTTGGCCATCCAGTGTGCCGCGGCCTTCGATACCGATGTTTTCCAGGTTCTCGCCGAAGATCAGGGCTGTCTTCAGACCCGGTTCGAAGTCTCTATCTTCGAGTGAAGCGAAGATGGTGGCCCCGGGTTCCAAGCGCAGGGTAATGTGACTCTTGAGGCGGATAGTGCCCGACGTGTATTCGCCTGGAGGAACAACAACAGTGCCGCCTCCCTTGGAAGCGCAGTCGTCGATCGCTCTGGCAATGGAACCGGTAGCGAGTTCAGACTTGCGGCCCGTGGCGCCATAGTCTTTGATGTCACAGGTGGCGGCTCCGGAGACGAATGCGGCTCCGGAGACTGCCAGCAGAAGAGAGGTGAGAATGGCGCGATGCACCTCGCGATTTTACACGAAACAGGGCGTTGAAAAGGCGATTCACTTGCGAACGCTATACTTTTGCCAACGCCTGGTCGAGATCCCACAGAATATCTTCTAAATCTTCGAGGCCCACCGAGAGGCGAACCAGGTCGGGCGTCACTCCGGCGGCGAGTTGCTCCGGAGCGCTGAGTTGCTGATGTGTGGTTGACGCGGGATGGATCACCAGGCTGCGGGAATCGCCGACATTCGCGAGGTGAGAAAACAACATCAGGCTGTCGATGAATTTCTTGCCGGCGTCGTAGCCACCCTTAATGCCAAATGAGAATACCGAACCCGCGCCTTTGGGCAGATACTTCTCGGCGAGTGTGTGATATGGACTGGAAGGCAGCCCAGGATGCTTCACCCACGAAACCGAGGGGTGCTTTTCAAGGTGCTGCGCGACGGCGAGCGCGTTGGAGACATGGCGGTCCATGCGCATCCCGAGGGTCTCAATACCTTGCAGAAAGAGGAACGCGTTGAACGGACTGAGGCAAGTGCCAATGTCGCGAAGACCTTCCACGCGTGCTTTGATGATGAAGGAAATGGCCCCGAAAGTATCCCAGAATTTCATCCCATGGTAAGCGCGCGAGGGCTCCGTCAGTTGAGGGAAGTTCCCGTTGTTCCACGGAAATTTGCCGCCATCCACAATGATGCCGCCGATGCTATTGCCATGCCCTCCCATGAACTTGGTTAGCGAGTGGACGACGATGTCGGCCCCGTGGTCGATCGGGCGGCAGAGGTATGGAGTAGCAAACGTATTGTCGATCACCAACGGCAGTCCGGCTTCATGGGCAATTTTAGCGACCGCTTCAATGTCGAGGACATTGCCGCGCGGGTTGCTGATGGTTTCGCCGTAGATACACTTCGTTTTCGGCGTAATCGCCTTGCGGAAGTTCTCCGGATCGTCGGGTTCCACAAACGTTGTGCTAATGCCAAGCTTACGGAGGGTGACATCAAACTGAGTATAAGTGCCGCCGTAAAGAGTGCTGGCTGAGACAATTTCATCGCCTGCTTCGCAAAGGCTGGTGATGGCGATGAATTGCGCGGATTGCCCGCTGGACATGGCAAGCCCCGCGGCTCCGTTCTCCAGTGCGGCCACACGTTCCTCCAGAACGCCCGTTGTGGGGTTCATGATGCGTGTGTAGATATTTCCGAACTGTTGCAGCGCAAACAGCGCAGCGGCATGATCGGAATCCTCAAACACGAACGACGTGGTGGCGTAAATGGGGACGGCGCGGGCGCCGGTGGTTGGATCGGGATCGTAGCCCGTATGCAAAGCGCGGGTATTGAACCCAAGGGGTTTTTCGATCTGCTTGACTTTCATAGTCTTCCCTCAAATTTAAACACAGTCGGCGGATCTGGCACTCACAATTTAGCGTTTGTAACCGATCATGCGGAGGAACGAATGGCGCGCCTGCGCATCAACTTCCGTCTCCACGCCCTTGGGCGAGGAGCCGTCAATGACACCCAGGATGCCGCGGCCCTGTTCGGATTGGGCAACGATCACTTCCACAGGATTAGCGGTAGCGCAAAAGATAGCGCAGACTTCGGGGACATCCTTGATCCGTCCCAGAATGTTGATGGGATAGCCCTCGCGCATGGCCACCACGAAGATGTGACCGGCGGCGATGGCCGTGGCATTCCGCGTCGCCAACGCTTTCAGTGCGTCGTCGTTGCCTTCCACGCGCGTCAGACAGGGACCGGAGGCTTCGTTGAATGCGACCCCGAACTTCATGCCTGGCACGGTGTTTACGATAGCTTCGTAGATGTCTTCGACGGTCTTGATAAAGTGGCTTTGCCCGATGATGATGTTGCCGTCTTCGGGGATCTCCATGCGAATCGCCTTCAAATCCATAACGCCTGTAGTATGCCACTATACTGGGAGGAGTTGTGCCTAAGTCCTCCCACGAAATCAGTGACCGGCTGTTGCTGGAACAGATCGCTTCAGTCCCACATGCTCGCACCTCTTACAAGCATCTGCTGCGCGAGCTCGGCGTTAAAGGCGAACAGCGTGGCGAGGTGGAAGCGGCGCTGGAACGATTGACCGATCGCGGCGAATTGATTGAGTTGCGCAACGGGCATTTTGTGCTGGCGCGGCGCAGCCGTGAGTTTGCCGTCGGACGCATCAACATGCACCGCGACGGCTACGGCTTCCTGATTCCCGACTATCCCATTGAGTGGATCAAGGGCGATATCTTTTTACCCGCCTCCACGGCGTCGAAAGCGATGCACGGAGACCGCGTGGTTGTTCGCATCGGGCACGTGGCCAGCGATGCCCGTGCCGAGGGCGAGATCGTCCGCATCCTCAAGCGTGCCCACCAAACCGTGGTCGGCGAGTTCCACGTGCGCAAGCACGGGAATGTCGTGGAACCGCATGATGAGCGCCTGAGGCAGTGGGTTGACATTCCGGAAGGCATGGAGCGGCCGCCGCGTGGCGGTAGCGTGGATCGCATCGGCGTGGCCCAGCGCGCAATCACCGGCCCCGAAGACATGGACGGCATGATCGTCAATGTCGAGATCCTCGAGTTTCCCGAAAGCGGCGACAACGCGGTGGGACGCGTCATCGAGATCCTTGGCTTTCCCGACGACTTCGGGGTGGACGTGGAGATCGTGATCCGCAAGCACCATATCCCGCACCGCTTTCCCGCGCCGGTGCTGGAAGAGGCGCAGGGCATTCCTCCCACCCTGCGAGCCGATGAGATTGCGACGCGCCGCGACTTCCGCGGAATGGATATCGTCACCATCGACGGCGAGACCGCGCGCGACTTTGATGACGCCGTTTGGGTAGATCGCCTGCCCAACGGAAACTACGCGCTGCACGTCCACATTGCCGACGTCAGCCACTACGTTCGGCCCGGCTCGCCGATCGATGTGGAGGCGGCGCTGCGCGGCACAAGCGTCTACTTTCCCGACCGCGCGGTGCCGATGCTGCCGCTGGAACTATCGACCGAGATCTGTTCCTTGAAGCCGCAGGTGGACCGCCTGGTAATGTCGGTGTTGATGGAGATCGACCACGCCGGTGACCTCCTGTCGCAAGAGTTTGTGCGCGGCGTCATCCGCAGCGTGGAACGGATGACGTACACCAACGTGCATCTGGCGCTGGAGGGCGATCCGGGCATCCGGGAACGGTATGCGGGCCTGTTACCGCGTTTCGAACTGATGCGCGAGCTGGCGTTGATTCTGAATCGTAAGCGAGTGAAGCGCGGGTCGATCGATTTCGACATGCCTGAGGCGTCCATCACCTTCGATGAAGCCGGCGAGATGACCGGTGTTTCGCGCGCTTCGCGCAATTTCGCCCATCGCATCATCGAGGAGTTCATGCTGGCGGCGAATGAGAGTGTTGCTTCGGCGCTACAGGCCACCGACACCCCCTCCATCTACCGCATCCACGAGACACCCGATCCGAAGCGCGTTCTGGAATTCGAAGAAGTGGCGAAGCATTTCGGCTACACGATGGGCATGGGTGCGATTCCGGTGAAGAAGTTCCCGATGATGACGCGGCGCCGCGACGGAACCAAGGTCCGCAAGGAAATTGTCATCGCGGATGAACGGTTTGAGATTACCTCGCGGCACTATCAAAAGTTAGTCGCGAAGTTAGAAGGCAAGCCTGAGGAAAGAATCCTTTCCTACCTTATGCTGCGGTCGCTGAAACAGGCTCGTTACAGCGAGAAGAACAGTGGCCATTTCGCGCTGGCTGCGCCAAACTATACCCATTTTACGTCCCCCATTCGCCGGTATCCCGACTTAGTAGTGCACCGGATTATGGGAATGAAGATCGATGAGAGCACGCGCTTTCCTTCCCTCGACCAACTGCATTCCATCGCCGAAGACTGTTCGCAAACCGAGCGCCGGGCCTCGGATGCGGAACGCGAGTTGATGGAGTGGAAGAAGGCGAAATTCATGATCGATCGGGTGGGCGAGGAGTTCCCTGCCCTGATCATCAGTACGGCGCGCTACGGCTTTTGGGTGGAACTGGCGAACCTGTTCATTGAGGGACTGGTCCCTCTAGATACCCTACCGGGAGACCGCTACGTGTACCACGAAAATACGCGCAAAATCATCGGAGAACGGTCGCGGCGCGAGTTCTCGATCGGCGATGCCGTACGTGTCTGTCTGGATCGTGTAGATGCCGTGGAGAGGAAGCTGCAGTTTTCTCTCGTCGATGAGCAGCGGCCGCGACGGCGCAAAAAGGGCTAGCGTCAGCGCGTTCGCCACAGGACAAATTCTGAGACTTTTCAGACCCACCGCAACTACACCCACAGGACACCAGTTTTATGTGGGACCAGGAAACGGCAACTAAACCCAACAACGTCGATCTCTCCAGATTCAATGACGCCTACCACCGTGAGGCGGAGGCACCCGCCTTTACGCCCATCCCCGACGGGCGGTACCACGTCGAAGTCGACGATGTCGAACTCGGCGAGACATCAACCACAGGTAACCCGATGTTGAAGTGGACGCTGCGCATCAGCGGCGGCGACCATGCCGACCGGGTCCTGTTCAAGCGCCGGGTGATTACCGACAAGACAATTCGCTTCCTGAAGACCGAACTAAAGGTATGCGGGCTAGAGCTGAGAGCGTTCTCAGACCTCCCCCAGCACCTCGAGGAGTTGAAGGGTCTTCATTTGGAAGTAGTGAAGAAAACCAACGGCGAGTGGGTGGACGTCTATTTCGAAAACCGAATTGAGGGACCTGAAGACGCCGCGGAAGACGATCTTCCGTTCTAAGCTGGGACGTTCTTAAACTAGCCGGCCTTGGAACGCCGCTTCGGCTTGGCCGGAGCCTCAGAAGCCATAGCCTCGCCGGTGGCCGTCGTGGCCGTGCTGGCAGGCTTCTTGATGCGATCCAGACTCTGCTGCAGGGCAGTCAGTATATCCACAACCTTGGACGGTGTGTACGCCGCCGGCGCCACTATCTCCTCACCCTTCACCTTCGCATCGATCATGGCGCGGACGCTTTCTCGATACGTGTCTTTATACTTCTCCGGTTCGAAGTCCGCTGCCAGCGTATCGATCAACGTCATCGCCAGCGTCATCTCTTTGTCCTTCACCAGCGTCAGGTCCGTGCGGAACTCATCCGTGCGGCGCACTTCGTCGGCGAAATACATCGTATGCATCAGCAGGCCAAACTTACCAGGCCGCAGGACCACGATGTGCTCGCGGCTGTGCATCGTGATCTTTGCCACACCGACATACCCGCTCTTCTGCAGAGCCGTAAAAAAGAGCGAGTAGGGCTTCTCCCCTGCTTCGTCCGGCGCGAGATAATACGAACTCTCGAAGAATACAGGATCTACCTGGTCCACCTTTACGAATTCTAGAATCTCCATCACCTTGGCCGAGGGCGGCTGAATCTTCTTCAAATCCTCGTCGTCGACAATGACGTAGCGGTCCTTCTCATACTCGAACCCTTTAACGATCTCGGAACGCTGGATCGGTTTGTCCTCGGTGGCGCAGAAAAGCACCTGTTTGACACGGGAATGATCGGTTTTGTGGAGCTGATTGAAGCTGACAGTTTCGCCGCGGGCCGCCGTAAACATCTTCACGGGGAAAGAGACCAGCCCAAACGTGATGTGACCTTTCCAGACGGTGCTTGCCATGGATGCTCCGAAGCCGAAATATGTCCCAGACTACAGATAGGGATAGCATAGTTCCTGAAACATAATCAACCGTTCGTGGAACTAGCGGATGAACGAGCGGCAGGAGCTGCAAAACTGAGGCTCCTTAACGTCTAGAAGTTCTACGGCATGTGCTGAGGCCATGGCGCAACGCCAATCGGCGCAGTGCCGGAGGCCAAAAGTGTGGCCGATCTCATGCAGCGCTTCCTTCAGCAGGCGCTGCCGCAGCACGGCCTCGTCAGGCGGTAGTCCATAAAACTCGTCGTGAAGGCGATGAAGCGAAACAACAGCATAGCGGCCAGGCAGCTGCGCTTCGCCGAAGACATAGGTGAGGATGGGGACGAACAGATCGTACTCGGTGACGCCAAGAACGCGGGAGCCGTTGCCGAGAGCTGCCATGTCGCGGAGGATCTTCGTCGAGTGGTACTGGCGCCGAACCGGATCCAAGGCGTTCACGGGATTCAGGTAGCGGTCGGCGGCAACGCAGGGCAAACCCAGGGCGCCGCTGACGTCCGCAGCCAGGGTTTCCAGCAACGGCCGGCGAACCTGGTCACCAACTGCTACAAGCTGAATCGGTTCGGACATGCAAGCCTAGCGAAGGCTATATCGCTTCAATTTGTTATAGAGCGTCGTGCGATCAATGTCCAGTACGCGCGCGGTGCGTGAAAGATTCCACTTCGTTTCTTCCAGTACCCTGGCGATGTGGGCGCGTTCCATGTCTTCCAGAGTCCGTCCGGTGGTGGCATCTGGCGTCGTCTGAAAGGGAAAGCCGGTCGGTTGTATCTCAGCGTCTCGTGTAATTACCATCGCTCGTTCAATGGCGTTTTCAAGCTCTCGAACGTTGCCGGGCCATCCGTAGTTAAGCAGGACTTCCATCGCGGCGGGCGTTACGCGTGGAAGAGGCCGATTCATCGCGGCCGCGAATTTCTCCAGAAAGTGCGCGGCCAGCAGTGGAATGTCCTCGCGGCGGTCGCGCAGCGGAGGCAGCTCGATGGTGAAGACGTTGAGACGGTAGTAGAGATCCGGCCGGAAAGTGCCTTCTTTTACCAACGTCTCCAAGCGCTTGTTTGTGGCCGCTACACAGCGGAAGTCGACGGCAACGGACTGACTGCTGCCTACGCGAACGATTTCCTTCTCCTGAAGAACACGCAGCAGATCGGTCTGGGTCCGCAGGCTGATGTCCGCGATTTCATCTAGAAAAACTGTGCCGCCGTCAGCGACTTCGAACTTCCCTTTTTTCCGAAACTGCGCTCCGGTGAAGGCGCCCTTTTCGTGGCCAAAGAGTTCGCTCTCCAATAGCGATTCGGTGAGTGCGCCACAGTGGATCACCACCATCGGCATATACCGGCGCGGGCTGTGCGCATGAAGGGCGCGGGCGACAATCTCTTTTCCGGTGCCGCTCTCCCCGGTAATCAAAACGGTCGCATCGGTGGGAGCCACGGTTTCCACCAGTTCGATCACACGCTTCATGGCTGGGCTCTGGCCGATGAGCGCGGTTTGGGGAAAGACCTCCTGCAGGTTCTCACGCAGGCGGACCACTTCCTGTTTCACCTTGCGGTGTTCCATGGCCTTGGTGACCAGGTGAACAAGCTCGTCAGGGTCAAATGGCTTCGTTATGTAATCGTAGGCGCCCTGCTTCAGAGCCTTCACCGCGGTTTCCACAGAGGCGTAGCCGGTCATCATAATCACTGGCAGGTCAGCGTCGATGGTATGGATGCGGCCCTGCAATTCAACGCCGTCCACACCAGGCATCTTGATATCGAGGAGGGCGACGTCCCACCTGCCCTGGGCAAGAATTTCCAGAGCATCACGCGCAGAAGCCGCCAGACCGACGTCGAAGGCTTCGCTCTCAAACCACTTACCTAGAGAGTCGCGGACCAACGGGTCATCGTCGACAATCAGAATCCGCCCTTTGGTCTTTGAAGTTGGCATAGCGTGGTCTTTCATCGGAGCAGCCTCAGGTGTGGTAGTCGTCATGACGAATCTCGTTTCTGCGCCGCTGCTGGAGCGGATGCGACGCCGGCTGGTAGTAACTGGTTTTCTGCAGACGCAGGGAGAGACACCGTGAACTCAGTGCCTTTACCGGGCGTTGATAGGAAAGCGATGGAACCGGCATGCTGTTCGAGAATTCCTTTGGCAATGGCAAGGCCCAGGCCCGTGCGGTGCTGGTTCTCTTTCGTGGTGAAGAAGGGCTCGAAGATCTGGGACTGAACGTCAACGGGGATGCCGCCTCCCGTGTCACGCACGTGAAGCTGGACGCTGCGGGTTGCGGCGTTCCAATCGGTTGAAATGGCGAGCGAGCCGCCCGATTGCATCGCTTCGGCGGCGTTCGCCATCAGCACCAGCAACACCTGCTGGATCTGACCGGCATCGCAAAACACTTCGGGGATCGACGCGTCCAGATGCACGCTGTACTTGATCTCATTGAGTTCCAACTGGTGTCGGATCAACGTGGCGGCACGCTCCACCAGCACGTTGACATCGTTCATC
Organism: Bryobacteraceae bacterium; assembly: GCA_039934475.1. Lineage (GTDB taxonomy): Bacteria > Acidobacteriota > Terriglobia > Bryobacterales > Bryobacteraceae > JBDTMC01. The sequence continues at coordinate 27,304 of JBDTMC010000028.1, forward strand.
GCGCGCTGCGGCGCTGATTGCCGGGCAAAGGCAAGCAGGTTCTTCATGATCTCGCCGCAGCGTTTGCTTTCGCGCTCAATAATGCGCAGGTATTCAGTGAGCGCGGCCTTGGGTTTTTCGTCGATGGGTCCGCGGTCGAGTTCTTTCAGGCCCAGGCGCGCATACGTCAACATTCCAAAGAGTGGATTGTTGACCTCATGGGCGACGGTGGCGGCGAGTTTGCCGAGCGATGCCATCTTCTCACTGGTCACCAGAGAGGAGTAGGCGTTCTCCAATTCCGCGGACTTGGTCTGTACGCGCTCCTCCAGTGTCTTGGCCCATGAAGTAAGCTCGTTGTGAGCCTGATCGAGTTCGCTCGCCATCTGATTGAACGAACCAGCCAGCTCACCCAGTTCGTCGCTGGAGCGGACCGGTAAACGGCGCTGTAGATCGCCTCGGGTTACCGCGTGAATGCCCTTCATCAGATCCTTAATCGGCTTGTGAAGCACGACCCATATGAAGACAAGGCTGATGAGGAGCATGGCGACCAGGGCGAGGATCGTGGATGCCTCAATACGCCGCTGGCCGGCGGCGAGTTGATCGTCCACTGAGTCCAGCGCCAATTGCGCGTCAATTACGCCGAGGATCCGGCGCGAACGAGGATGCGCATGACAGGCAGCGTCTGAACACTCTGGCTTGTTCTCAATCGGACGAATCACAGCAAGCGTGCGGCGCCCTTCGACGGACGTGAATATGCGCGCCCGGTCCGGCCGGTTCAAATGCACCAGAGGCGCTTGCTGGGCATGGCAGGCGTAACATTGCTCGGCGGACTTATCGACCAGGGTGCCGACCTCGCCGTCTTCGCTGGAAAACTGGATGCGGCCCTCTTCGTTGAATAGCCGGACGCGCCGAATGCCTGGTTCGGCTCCGAAGTTCCGTATAAAGCTGTGCATCCCCTCGCGGTCGTTCTGCAGCATCATGTGCTGCGCGCTGGAACGAATCAGATCACTCACTCGTTCCGCACTGATGAGGATCAACTGTTCTGCTTGTTGGCGCTGCTGGCGTAAGTGCAGATAACCGGAGATAGAAAAGATGACCGCCGTGCTGCCTGCCAGGCACACCGCCAATTTCCAGGCGAGACCAATGCGTACGTTGCCGGTAACAGGGCTGCGAGCCCCGGTCACGTCAATCTCCTTGAGCGAACGACGGCGCCATTTCGCGAGTTACTGTACTTGCCGGCACAGCCGTCTGCTGCTCCTCACCGAGAATGGGCAGGTTGCGCGCGGCGAAACGAAAGATAGCAAAGCCAAGAGCCACAATTCCAAGAGTGATCGCGATCTCCGTCCAGCGCGGGGTATAAGAGACGCCCGAAGCGCGCTCCATACCGGTGATACCGACATTCAACCGATTGGTAATGACTCCGAAGACAACCGACACGGAGCACCCGTAGAGTGCGGGTGGATAGCTGCGAACGTGATCGCGGTAGAGCAATGCGGCGGGAACGGCCAACAGCAGAATTTCCAAACTGAAAAACCAGACTTCCCGCGTCGGCTGAGTGAGAAGTGGCAGCACACCGCGGTGATACAGATCAAGAAATCGGAGGGCGAGATAGCCGGAAAGAGCTACTGCCAGTACACGTGCCAAACCATTCAGCAGATCCATTTCCAGATGATGGCCGAAGGCTTTCGCGCTGTGCCACGATTCGAAGATGGTCATGGCCAGCCCCACACAAATAGCGCTGAACAGGAACTGGACCGGAAGCATATCGGTATACCACAGGGGATGAAGCTTATGAGGCAGGATGAGGAATAGGCTGCCGAGAGAAGACTGGTGCAGCGTGGATAAAATGCAACCGGCAATGACCAAAGGGATCATGATCTTCTTGAGCAACCGCAGGGGTAGTTCCAGATGGAAGCGCTCCAGAACGGCGGGTAGAAACTCCAAGCCCAACACGATTGAGTAAAGAGTGACGCACCAACCCACCTCAAACATCACTGAGCGCGGGTTCCACATTACCAACGGATGCCAGATGTTATAGGGTTTGCCAAGGTCGAACATGAGGGCGAGAACGACTAATGAATAGCCGAGAAATGCAGTAAGAATAGCCGGGCGCGCGATGGGTTTGTACTTCTTGATATTGAAGACGTGTACGACCGCGGCAATGGTGAAGCCACCGGCGGCCAGGGCGACGCCGCACATGACGTCGAAGCCGACCCAGACTCCCCACGGGAACTGGTCGCTCATGTTGGAGACAGCTCCCAAACCATACCAAAAGCGAATGAAAGTGGCGTAACCGGCAAACGCCATCGTGATCCAAAAGATCCAGTGCCAGACACCGAGTTTCCGCAGCGCGTTCATCGGCCACCACCCTGGTTGCGGCGCTCTTCTGCGGCGACGGCATGCCGGCGATTCGTGATCCAATAGACTCCACCCAGCAGGACCGAGCCCATGACGCCAACGTCGGGGATATGCGACAACACGCGCCACGTATTCTCCGGCAGCGAGCTGGTAGGCAGATCGGTCCTTAAGCCCAGTTGCTCAAAGGGTACGGCGGAGAGAATGAACACTGAGGTGCCGCCCACTTCCTGAACGCCATAGATGCGCTGATAATAATCGCCGGGCTTTTCCGCCAGGCGCTTATGGGCTTCGGCAATCAATTCCTCTCGCGTCCCAGCCGTCGTGGCGCCCGTCGGACACGCTTCGGCGCAGGCATTAATCTTGCCGCCGGACTGAAGCTCAAAGCAGCCGTCACATTTCCTCACACGCGGAATACGTTCATTCCACGTGTAGGTGGGTACCTGAAACGGGCAGGCCACCATGCAGTAGCGGCAGCCCATACAGCGGTCCTCGTGGTAGACAACGGGACCAAGCTTTGTCTTCTCAAGGGCTCCAACGGGACAGACGGAGACGCAGGCTGGGTCGACGCAGTGCATGCACATACGGCGAACAAACTTGTCGCCTTTGGTCTGGATGGTAGTCAACTTGCCGGCCGAGAGCTTCTCCTGCTGGGCGATGCCATCGTTGTAGGTATTGCCCCACTTGGCGGCACAGGCTTGCTCACACTGGCGGCATCCCACACACATCGTGCTGTCAAAGAGCATGGCGCGGGCCATCTTCGCCTCCTCGCCGCGATCGAGCATCTGCCGGCAGTTTCAGTCTATCG
>JBDTMC010000029.1:0-30231 GCA_039934475.1 Bryobacteraceae bacterium
GCGAAAAGACGCCGCTGTGTCACCCACCATGATTGGCAAGAGCGGGCCTATTCGCGAACTTCACGATTTGATCGGGCGCGTGGCGGGTACTGACAGCACGGTGCTGATTCTGGGGGAGAGCGGTACGGGCAAGGAACTGGTGGCGCGCGCACTGCACGATCAAAGCGACCGCAAGAAGGCGCCCTTTGTGGCGATCAACTCGGCTGCCATCGCGGACAGCTTGCTGGAGAGTGAACTCTTTGGCTACGAGCGTGGCGCATTTACGGGCGCCGTCGCGCTGAAGCGCGGGAAGTTGGAAGTGGCCCAGGGTGGCACCGTGTTCCTAGATGAGATTGGAGACCTGCAGCCTCCGCTACAAGCGAAGTTGCTGCGGGTGCTGGAGCAGCGGGAGTTTGAACGCGTGGGCGGCACGAAGGCGATTCCGCTGGATATCCGCTTTGTGGCGGCCACGCATCACGACCTGCCAACCGCTGTGGCCGGCGGCAAGTTTAGGCAGGATCTGTATCATCGTCTGAACGTAGTGCCCATCCATACGCCTGCCCTTCGCGAGCGGCCGGAAGACATCTTGCCGCTGGCGCGTCATTTCCTGGAGATGACTGCCACAGCTAACAAACGCCGTGCTCCGGGGATTTCCAGGGACGCGCAGAAAGTGCTGCTGGCCTATGGCTGGCCAGGGAATGTTCGCGAACTCCGCAACGCCATGGAACGCGCTGTGGTCTTAGGACGGAGCGAGTTGGTGGAACTGGCGGACTTGCCGCCGGCGCTGTCGCAGGCGCCGGTTAAGGGCAAGGGCACGTATCAAGGCGTTCTGGGGGATGCGAAGAAGGATTCGATCCTGCAAGCCTACCGGCAGGCAGCGGGGAGCTACAAAGGAGCGGCGGAGCTACTGAAGCTCCACCCTAATTACCTGCTGCGCCTGGTACGGAACCTAGGGCTGGCCGAAGACGTGAAGAAAATTCAGGGCCGCTCAGGCACTACCTGACGAATCCGACAGACCGGCCGGCGAAATCAAGCACCAGCGAAGGGAATATGCCGAGCAGCACGGTGACCACGGCCGCGCTCCACAAAGTGGCGCGAATGCCAGCGGGTAGCGGTGGAAGGTTATCGCACGCGGCGCCGGGCTCATGCATATACATCACCACGATGATCCGCAGATAGTAGTAAGCGCCTACGGCGCTGTTCAACAAGGCAAGCACGGAAAGCCAGATCAGATTCGAATCCAAGGCGGCCTTGAAGACGTAGAACTTGGCGAAGAACCCACCCGTCAACGGCACGCCGATGAGGGACAGCAAGAACACCGTAAACAGCAGCGCCGTCCCCGGCTGGCGTTGACCGAGTCCAGCCAGGTCTTCCACCGCGAGATACTTTTCGCCTTTGCGCGAGAAGTAAGTGACCACGGCGAAAGCGCCGATGTTCATGAAGGCGTACGATGCCAGGTAGAACATCGCAGCGGAGGTGCCTACTTCCGAATGGCTCGTGACGGCCACCAGGACATACCCGGCATGCGCGATGGAGCTATACGCGAGCAGCCTCTTGATATTAGTCTGCTGCAGCGCGGCGAAGTTGCCGATCACCATTGTCAGCAGGGCCGAAATCCACACGATCGGTTCCCAGCGATCGGCAATCGGTTGGAAGGCGGTCATGAAGACACGCAGGAAAATCGCGAAGCCGGCGGCCTTTGGTCCTGCCGACATGAACGCGCTGACCGGAGCCGGCGCGCCTTGATACACATCGGGTGCCCATACCTGGAAAGGCGCGGCAGAAATCTTGAAGGCAAATCCGACGAACATGAGCGCTGCTGCGGCGCCGGTCATCGCAACTGACGGTCTCAGTTCGGGGGTAGACAACACGCGCCGAATCTCATCGAGATTGGTATAACCAGTCAGACCGTAGATCCAGGAGATCCCATAGAGCAGAAACGCCGTGGCAAACGAGCCCAACAGAAAGTACTTCAGTGCCGATTCGTTGTTGCGTTTATCGTCGCGCAGGTAGCCCGCCAGGATGTAGGTGGCGATGGAGGAAACTTCCAGGCCGATGAAGAGCATGATCAACTCATTGGCGCTTACCATCACGCACTGGCCGACAATCGAAAACATCACCAGCGCATAGTATTCGCCCGACTCCGCTTTCTCCTGCCCCAAATATTGATGGCTGCTTAATACGGTCAAAATGCCTACGGCGATCACCAGCACGCGGAAGAACGTAGCGAAGCCATCAATGATGAGCATCTTCTGGAACGCCGCGCCGGGATCTGAGAACGACAACACCGAGGCCGCCATGGCGGCAAACAGCGCAACCAGCGAGAAGGCATAGATCAGCCCGCGGTTGCCGCGCGGCCGCAACGGTTCTAACACCATCACTAGCGTGCCGGCCAGCGTCAGGATGATCTCCGGCATGAAGCGAAACAGGTCAGTGCCGGAGGGCATGAAGTTAACGGGCATGCTTGATCTCCCCGGACTGCGCTAGAACGGAAGGCGTCGTTTTCACCTGAAAGTCCACATTTCTCTTGGTCTGCAGTAGCGTTGCGGAATTCGAAGCGCCGATTGGCGCGAGGAATCCACCACTGCCCATGCCCATCCATATCATCATCACGAGCAACGGAATTGAGATCGCCCACTCCCGCGCAGTAAGGTCGGGCATGTGGTGCTTCACTTCATCGCTGGCATCGCCGAAGAACGTCCGCTGGTACATCCAGAGCATATAAACCGCCGAGAGGATAACGCCGACAGCGGCAAACACGGCCCATTTGAAATCAACCAGCGCCGCGCCCTGCAGTACGAGAAATTCGCCAACGAAGTTATTCAACGTGGGCAGCCCGACACTGGCCAGCATCGCCACCATAAAGACGGTGGCCAACTGCGGCGCCAGCGTGGCCACACCGCCGTAGTCCTTGATCTCTAGGGAATGCCGCCGCTCATAGAGGAAGCCCACGATCAGGAAGAGCGCGCCGGTGGAGATGCCGTGATTCAGCATTTGGTATACCGCGCCGTCCAGCCCGATCTGGTTGAACGAGAAGATTCCCAATACGACAAAGCCAAGATGGCTGACTGACGAATACGCCACCAGTCGCTTCATGTTCGGCTGCACCATGGCGACCAGCGCGCCGTAGATGATGCCGATAATCGCCAGCGCCACAATCCATCCCGCATTGGCGCGCGAAGCGCTGGGGAACATCGGAAGATTGAAACGTACGAGGCCGTAAGTCCCCATCTTCAGCATGACGGAGGCCAGCATGATGGAGCCGGCCGTGGGCGCTTCACCATGTGCGTCGGGCAGCCAAGTATGCAGAGGGAACAACGGCACCTTGATCGCAAAGGCGAGGAAGAAGGCCATGAAGAGCCAGAACTGTTCGGTGGAACTGAGGGCCAATTTGCCGTTGCGCAGCATCTCCAGCAGCATGACGTAATCGAACGTGCCGCCCCGGTTGTAAAGGAAAATCATCGCTCCCAGCATGAGCAGCGATCCGGTTAGGGTATAGAGGAAGAACTTCACCGCGGCATAGATGCGCTTGTCGTGACCCCACACCCCGATCAACAGGAACATCGGGACCAGAGAGACTTCAAAGAAAACGTAGAACAGGAACAGATCGAGCGAAATGAAGACGCCGATGACACCGAATTCCAACAACAGCAGCAGCGCGAAGAACTCTTTCACACGCTTCTGAATGGAGTTCCAACTGGCGAGAATGCAGATGGGCGTGAGGAATGTGCTCAGGATCACCAGCCACAAACTCAAGCCGTCGATGCCGAGGTGATAGTGGATTTGCGGGCTGGAGATCCAAATGTTGTCGGTGACGAACGAGTACGCGGCGGGTGAGTCCAGCACGGGCCCGATCAGGCCGAGGGACAACACGAAGACAGCAAGCGAAACCAGCAGCGAACCCAGGCGAGCGGTTTCTTTCGGCAACAGCAACACGGCCAGGAAGCCAAGCAGCGGAAGGAAGAGGACCAGATTCAACATCATTAGTGCAACCCTCCCGCAAAGCTGATCGCCGCGATCACAACCAGGGCGCCCAGCACCACCCACGCCGCGTAGCTGCGGATGTAGCCGGACTGAAGCCGCTTTAGCACCCCTCCGATGCCGCGGGCGCGATGGCCCACGCCGTTCACCGTTCCATCAATCATGCCCTGATCCACAACATGCCACAGCACAGAGGTGGAACCGTCCTTGATTGGGTCGATGATGGTTGCGTCGTAAAACTCGTCCACGAAGAACTTGTTGTAGACCAAGGTATAAACGCCACCCATGGCGCGCCCGATGCTCTCCGGAATCCTCGGAGCCATGACGTAGAACAGGAACGACAAGCCAATTCCGACCAATCCGGCTATCACCGATGTCGCCACCAGCATGGTGTCATGACCTTCGTGCAACGGTCCCAACACCGGCTCCAGGTACTCAGGCACCGGAATGTAGCCGCCGCCCAGAGACAGCGCTGCCAGCACCACCAGCGGACCCAACATGATCCACGGGGATTCATGCGGATGGTGATGTCCGCGCGGCTTGCCGAAGAACGTCATGAAGATGGCGCGGAAGACATAGAACGCTGTCATGCCGGCCGTTACCACACCCACCCAATACATCCAAGGGGCACGTGCGTAAGCCGCCAGCAGAATCGCATCCTTACTATGGAAGCCCGAAAACGGAGGAACACCGGCAATTGCCACTGCTGCGCAAAGCAACACGGCGAAAGTCACCGGTGTCTTCTTCATCAGCCCACCCATGTGCCGCATGTCCTGCTCGCCTTCCAGCGCGTGAATCACGCTACCGGCGCCGAGGAAGAGCAGCGCCTTGAAGAACGCATGCGTCACCACATGGAAGATGCCGGCCGAAAATGCGCCCACACCCAAAGCGAGGAACATATAGCCCAACTGCGACACCGTTGAATAGGCGAAGACCTTTTTAATATCGTTTTGCGCGAGGCCGATGATAGCGGCCAGCACCGCGGTCACCAGACCGATGATGGCCACCGCATCCATCGCCAGCGGCGCCTTCAGGAAGAGCGAAGACGACCGCGCCACCATGTACACACCCGCCGTTACCATCGTGGCGGCGTGGATGAGGGCGGATACAGGGGTGGGGCCTTCCATCGCGTCAGGCAGCCATACGTACAGCGGCACCTGCGCCGATTTACCGGTAGCTCCCAGCAGCAGCAGCAGACAGATTAACGTCACCGCTCCGATGCCCGCTTCCACCGGCAATCCCTTCGCCTTTTCCATCACTGTGCCGAAGTCCAGCGAACCGAAGAGGCCGAAGATGAGGAACATTGCCAGCGAGAAACCGAAGTCGCCGACGCGATTGACGATGAATGCCTTTTTGCCCGCATCACCCGCGCTCTTTTTCAGGAAGTAGAAACCGATGAGCAGATAGCTGCACAGGCCCACGCCTTCCCAGCCCACGAACAACACCAGGTAGTTGGCGCCCAACACCAGCGTGAGCATGAAAAACATGAACAGGTTGAGGTAGCTGAAGAAGCGGTAGTAGCCGCTCTCATGCGCCATGTAGCCGGCCGCGTAGATATGAATCAGCGTACCGACTCCGGTGACTACAAGCAGCATGACAGCCGTAAGGCGATCGACTGCGAAGTCCCACCCGACATTCAACGTGCCGCTCTGTATCCAGCTGAAGTAACGCTCAACGTGCGCCTCTTCCAGCGAACCTAAGCCGCTCAGCGTCTTCAACACCCAGAGGAACGAAAACAGAACGGAGCCGATGGCAACCGCATTGATAACCGTCTTGGACAGGCGTTTGCCGAAGATCAGATTGATCATCGCGCCTACCAGCGGGATTGTGGGAATAAGCCAGAGTTGCATCGTGGTTAGTTCTTCATGCTGCTGACGTCGTCGATCTGAAGCGTCGAGCGGTTCTTGAAGACAGTCAGGATAATGGCCAGGCCGACTGCGGCCTCCGCCGCCGCCACCACCATCACGAAGAAGGAGTAGATGTGGCCGTCGATCTGTTTCAACTGATAAGAGAAAGCGACAAAGCTCAGGTTGACGGCGTTCAGCATCAGCTCAATCGACATGAACACGGTGATGATGTTGCGCCGGATGAGGAAGCCCGTCACGCCGAGCGTAAACAGAATCGCGCTCAGAATCAGATACCACGACACCGGGACCGTGGCGGGAATGGGAAAGGGAAGCTCGGGCATCGTCAAATTTCCTTTCGGGCCAACACCACCGCGCCGATAATGGCGATCAGGATGAGCACCGAAGTTACTTCAAACGGCAGCACGTAGCTGGTGAACAGCGCGCGCCCAATATCCTGTGGTCCGCCCTGCTTAAAGGAGCCGAACACCACCTGCGAGGTCTTCGGCATATTGGTACGGATCAGGTAGGCGATCAAGGCGAGGAAACCGGCCAGCAGAGGCACACCAAGAACAGTCGCCATCATCGAACGGCTGTGCTGGCGCTTCTCCGCGCCGGCATTCAGCAGCATGATGACGAAGACGAACAGCACCATGATGGCGCCGGCGTAGACGACAAGTTGTACCGCCGCGAGAAACTCCGCACCCAACAGCAAGTAGAGGACAGCCAGCGACGCCATCACGCCAATCAGCGACAGCGCGCTCGAAATCGGATGGGTCTGAACCACAAGGTTGATGGCGGCGATCACCGCGAGAGTAGCGAACAGTAGGAAGAGAATGGCGTCCATGGGTTACTTGCTCGTCACGGCCACCAGGAAGCTGGTCACCAGTAGGTTGAGGACGGCAACGGGGAACAGGAACGTCCAGGCGAAGCGCATCAGCTGGTCATACCGGAAGCGCGGAAGGGTACCGCGAACCCAGATGAAGATGAACAGCAGAATGACGGTCTTTGCCAGGAACCAGAACAGAGGGATCAAAATCGGCTGCAAGATCGGGACCAGGAAGATCAGCCCGATGCCGCCGAATATCACGCCCACAGCCGGCAGCGTGAAGCGGTCCATGGGACGCGCCGGATGTAAGCCGTGGTAGATGGCAATGGCGGCGCCGCCCAAGAACAGCAGCGTGGGGAGGAAGCTCGAACCAAGCGCGGACGGCCACAGCGGATGCCAGCCACCCAGGAAGAGCAGAGTCGCCACGCTACAGATGGTGATCATGTTGATGTATTCGGCGGTGAAGAACGCGGCGAACTTCATGCTCGAATACTCGGTATGGAAACCGGCCACCAGTTCGTTCTCCGCTTCGGGAAGATCGAACGGGACGCGATTGGTTTCCGCAAACGCGGCGATCATAAACAGGATAAAGCTGAAGAACTGCGGCATGGGCATCTGAAAGATGCTCCACCTGGGAATGAAGCCGAGGTAGTATCCCGCCTGCGTGTTGACAATTTCGCGGAAGTCGAGCGAGTTGGCCATTAGCAGCGGCGCGACCACGGCCATCGCCAAAGGCAACTCATAGCTGATCATCTGCGCCGAACTGCGCAAGCCGCCGAGCAGCGCGTACTTGCTGTTGGAAGACCACCCGGCAAGCGCTATGCCGTACACGCTGAGCGAAGAGACCGCCAGAACAAACAGCACGCCAATATTAAGGTGCGTCAGTTCCAGGTAAGTGGGATAGCCGAAAATAGTCACTTCCGGCCCGAATGGAATCACCGTAATGGGAATCAGTGCGAGGAACACGGCGAGGAAGGGCGCCGCCATGTAAAAGAAGAGATTCACCTGCGGGGGAATCAAATCTTCTTTTGTAAGCAGCTTCACCGCATCGGCTAGAGGCTGCAGCAAGCCGTGCGGACCAACGCGCGTTGGTCCCAAGCGCAACTGGATGTGCGCCAGCACCTTGCGTTCCAGCCACACCATATATGCTGCGGCGGTGAGGATGACGAACACGATCAAGGCGGCCTTGATCACTGTGACTAAGTAGAACATTTCCTTTGCGCGAGCCTTTCCCTACGGCTTATAAAGCGCTCCGGGCGCTTCTAGTACCGAGGCCAATGTCTTCGAATAGCGTCCCAGGGAGCCCGAGGTGAATAACGTGTCACCAGCCGACTGCACGCGGTCCGGACGGGTTTCTACAGGGACCCGGCCATTCACCGGCGCCGTGACTGCGGCCCCGCCCGTGGCAATGATAGGCAAAGGTACATTATAGCCACGAACATTGCGCCGAATCTCGTCGAACACCGCATCGGACGTCCAGATGCCCACGCGGACGCCCATCTCTTTCCCTATCAAGCCGATGATCTCCAGATCCGGCTTAGCGCCCATCGTTTTCGGACCAGCCTTCAACTTCTGCACTTCGCCCGTAACGTTGGTGACGGTGCCGTTCTTTTCGTACGCCGACGCCGAGGGCAGCACAATGTCAGCCTGCTGTGCCGTCTCCGTCATGAAGAGGTCCTGCACGACGACGAATGCCTTCGATGCCAGCGAGGCTTTCTCCAACGGATTGGCGCCAACCACCCATAGGACATCCAAGTCCGGCGCGGCCAGCATCTCATCGGCATGCAGTCCGCCCGCGGGCGCGGCATGATAACCAGGCAACAGTTCCGGCGTCAGACCCATATCCACAGCACCGCGCGAATTCGAGTAGTCCACCAGGCAGATGTATTTCACGGCGATACCGAGGGACTCGCCAAAGTCCACCAGCTTGCGCACCGCATCGCCCTTGATAGCGTCGCCGAAGAGCACCACTAGCTCGCCCGCCGCCTTCAGTTCGTCGCGCAAATTTTCCAGCGCGCTCAGTTCTTGTCCGGCTTCCACGCGCACGGAACGCTTCGCGTACTGGTCTTCACGGACCGGGCCAGGCGTGACGGCGAACATCTTCATCGCATGGTGGCGGAAGTTGGCGCGCAACTGGAACGCCAGTAAAGGATGCTGCTGAGCCAGGTCGCTGGAAATCACCAGCGCGGCCTTCGTCTTGTATAAATCTTCGAACGCCGCCAGCTTGCCGCTCTTGCCGCTCAGCGCATCGATAAGGGTAACCACATCGCCCGATTGCTGGTGATCGATATTCTTCGATCCCAAACCCTCGCGCACAAACTTCTGCAGGAAGTAGTTATCTTCGTTGGTGGAGTGCGGCGACGCAATGACGCCGAACTTGCCGCCGCGCGTTTTCGTTTCGCTGAATTTCTCGGAAACAATTTGCAGCGCCTTAGCCCACGAAATCGGCTCATAGCCATTGCCCACGCGCATCATTGGCGATTGCAGACGTTCCGTGCTGGCATTGAAATCGAAACCGTAGCGGCCCTTTACACAGAGGAATTCGTTGTTGATGCCGCTGCGGTCGCGGTTGTTGGCGCGCACAATCTCGCCGTTGCGAACACCCAGCGTCGTCTTGCACCCATTCGAACAGTGTGTACAAATGGTGCCGACATGTTGCATCTCCCATGGCCGCGTCTTGTAACGGTACGCGCCGCTGGTAAGCGCGCCCACAGGGCAGATGTCGATACACATGCCGCACTCGTCACATTCCAAATGATCGCCGTGGCTGGGAGCGATTTCGCTGATCACGCCGCGGTTGATGACGCCCAGCGCGCCCACGCCCATGCCCTCATTGCAAATGCGCACGCAACGGTAACAGAGGATGCAGCGCGGCGCATCAAAGTAAACCACCGGCGACCACTGCTTCTCATCCACGTGATGTTTGACATCGGTGAAGCGGCTCTCACCGGCGCCATAGCGGAACACCATGTCCTGCAATTCGCACTCGCCGCCCTTGTCGCACACCGGGCAATCGAGCGGATGGTTGGTGAGCAGGAACTCCAGCGTATACTTGCGGGCGTTCTTCACGGCCGGCGAATCGGTGTGGATCACCATGCCTTCCGCCACCGGGAGCGTGCACGCCACCAGTAGCTTGGGCGCCTTCTCCACTTCCACCAGGCACATGCGGCAGGCGGCCTGCAGTGAGAGTCCTTCGTAGTAGCAGAACGCGGGAATCTCGATCCCGGCAGTTTTCGCCGCATCGATCGCCAGCGTTCCCGCCGGCGCCGTTACGGCCTTCCCGTCGATAATCAGATTGACATCGGGCATTGCTTCGCTTGTCTCCTCGCCGTCCCTAGACCACTACAAACTGGCTTGATTGGGCGCGCGGCGCCGTGTAATTCGCCAGTTTCGCTTCAAACTCATCGCGGAACTTCTCCACGATGGAGATAGTTGGCATGGCGGCCGCGTCGCCCAGCGGGCAGAACGTCCGGCCCAACATATTGCGTGCCAAGTCGCCCACCAGATTCACATCGCCGATGGTGCCGCGGCCCGCGTCCAACCGCGTCAGCAGTTTCTTCAGCCACGTCGTACCCTCACGGCACGGAATGCACCAGCCGCAGCTTTCATGCTGATAGAAGTGCATGATGCGCAGCGCCGCTTTCACCATGTCGGTCTGCTCGTCCATCACCACAACGCCGCCCGAACCTAACATACTCTTCGCCTTCATCAGGGAATCGTAGTCCATCGGCAGGTCGCACTCTTCGGCCTTCAACACCGGGCACGACGAGCCGCCCGGAATCACTGCTTTCAACTTCCGTCCACCGCGCACGCCGCCGCCGATCTCATTGATCATCTTCAGCAGCGGGAAACCCATCGGCAATTCGTATACGCCGGTGACATTCAGATGTCCGGAAAGGCAGAACATGCGCGTGCCCCCGTTCTTGGGAACACCCAAAGCCGAGAATGCCGGGCCGCCATCGCGAAGAATCGCGGGCACGGCGCAGAACGTTTCCACGTTGTTCAGAATGGTCGGCGATTGAAACGCGCCGGAAACCGCGGGGAACGGAGGACGGATACGAGGCACGCCGCGCTTGCCTTCCAGCGATTCCAGCAACGCCGATTCCTCGCCGCACTCATAAGCGCCGGCACCGGTCTGCGTGTACAACTCGAAGTTGAAGCCGCGTCCGCAAATGTTCTGGCCCAGGTAGCCGCGCGCGTAGGCTTCGGCCAACGCCTTATCCATGATGTCGATGAGGTAGCGATACTCACCACGGATGTAGATCCAACCCTTGGAAGCGCCGACGGCCAAAGCGGCGATCAGAACACCTTCAATCAGCTGGTGCGGATCGTTCTCAATCAGCAACCGGTCTTTGCATGTACCGGGCTCGCTCTCGTCCGCATTCACGACGATGTACTTTGGCTTATCGACATTGCGCGGCACGAAGCTCCACTTCATGCCGGTGGGGAAGCCGGCGCCGCCGCGTCCGCGCAAGTTCGACGCCTTCACTTCGTTGATGATGTCGTCCGGCGTCATGTCCAGCGCTTTGCCCAGCGCCTTGTAGCCATCCGTCGCCAGGTATGTGTCGATAGATGCCGAATTCTCCAGACCGAAGCGGCGCGTCAGAACCTTCACTTCCAGCGGATGTGGTGCGTTGTAGAGCATGGCTTATTGGATCTTTCGCAGGGCGTCGATGAGTTGGTCGAACTTCTGGGGGCTGACAGCGTGGTGGAAATCGTAGCCGATCTGAATGGCGGGAGCCCACGAACAAGCGCCCATGCATTCCACCTCTTCCAGGGAAAACTGGCCATCGGCAGTTACCTGCTTGTGGCCAATGCCCAGCTTCTTGCAGGCATGCTCGTACAGCTCTTCCCCACCCACAAGAAGGCAACTGATATTGGTGCAGACCTGGACGTGATACTTGCCCAGCGGCTTGCGGTGCAGCATCGAGTAAAACCCGATGACTTCATCCACCTGCAATGGCGTGATACCGCAGCGTTTGGCGAGTTCGGTCACTACGTCAGGCGTGATGCTGCCCACTTCATCCTGGGCGAACATCAACATCGGAATCAGCGCGGCGCGCTGCCGTCCTTCCGGATAATGCGTCAGAAGGTCGGCGAATTTCTGTTCCAGTTGAGGCGAAAAATTCATGGTCTACCGGTCCACGTCCCCGAGCACGAAGTCCATGCTGCCCATGCTCGCGATGGTGTCGGCAATGAGGGTGCCTTCCACCATGGGGGGCAGCGCCTGCAGATTGCCGAAGCTCGGTGTGCGCATGTGCAGGCGGTAGGGTTTGCTGGTGCCGTCACTCACGGCGTAGTAAGCAATCTCGCCGCGCGGCGATTCCACCGCGGCGTAGGCTTCGCCCGCCGGCACGCTATAACCCTCAGTAACAATCTTGAAGTGATAGATGAGCGCTTCCATCTGCGTCTTCATCTTTTCGCGCTCCGGCAGAACCACGTGCGGCGCGCTGGCTTGCCAGGCGCCTTCGGGCATCCCGTCCAGAGCCTGCCTGACGATGCGGGCACTCTGCTTCAACTCTTCCACACGCACCTGGAAGCGGGCGTACACGTCGTTTTCCTTGCGCGTCGGAATGTCGAAATCGAACTTCTCGTAACTCGAGTATGGCTCAGACTTGCGGATGTCCCATGCCAAGCCCGCGCCGCGAATCATCGGCCCGGTGACACCCCAATCGAGCATCGCTTCCAGCGACAGGAAGCCCACGCCCTGCGTGCGGCGCAGGAAGATGGGGTTCTTGTTCAACAGGTCTTCGTACTCGGTGACGTGATCGGCGAAGGCGTCGATGAACTTGCGGACCACTTTCTCCCAGCCGCGCGGTGGTTCCAGCGCGAGGCCGCCAGGACGGATGTAGCTGGTCATCAGACGCTGTCCGCTGAACATCTCGAAAATGCGGAGCAGGTCTTCGCGTTCACGGAAGCAGTAAAAGAACACGGTCATCGCGCCAATATCCAGCGCGTGCGTGCCCAGCCACACCAGGTGGCTGTTGATGCGAGTCAGCTCCGCCAGCATCACGCGCATCCATTGGGCCCGCGGCGGGATTTCCAACTGCAACAACTTCTCCACCGCCAGGGCGTAACAGAGGTTATTCGAGAGGTTGGCCAGATAGTCTACGCGGTCGGTAAGGGTGACGCCCTGCTGCCACGTCTTGGCCTCGAACTCTTTCTCAATACCGGTGTGGAGGAACCCGATGTCGGGGGTGGCCTTCGTAATGGTCTCGCCATCGAGCTCAATCACCACACGCAGCACGCCGTGCGTGGACGGGTGCTGCGGGCCCATATTGAGCGTCATCCGCCGGGTGCTTAGTTCGCCGGGTTCGGAGATTTCGGGACTAGGGATTACAGTGTCGCTCATGGCTGGTTCCTATTCGTTCTGATAGCTGTACTTGTTGCCGTGAACGGGGAAGTCTTTGCGCAGCGGATGTCCTTCCCAATAGTCGGGCATCATGATGCGCCGCAAGTCGGGGTGGTTGAGGAAACGGATGCCGAAGAGGTCGAAGACTTCGCGCTCGTACCAGTTGGCGCCGCGCCAGAGGCCGGTCACGCTGTCGATCTGAGGCGACTCGCCGCCCACGCGGCACTTCAAACGCAGGCGTTCGTTGCGGTCCAGCGAATGGAGGTGATAGACCACTTCAAACCGCGGGTCGGCGGGAAACCAGTCCACCGCGGTCACGCTGCTGAGGCGGATAAACTTCAATTCGTCCTTCAGGAACCGGCAGACATCGAGGATCGTCGCCGGTTGGATCACCAGCGTCAGTTCGCCCAGTTCCAGTTTGCCTTCCACGATCGCAGCGCTATCGCGCGCTTCGATCGCCGCCGCCGTAGCGGCTTCCCTCAATTGATCGGAGAGCATGTGAATCCTAAATCTTGGCGGCCAGTTCGGCTTCTTTGGTCTCGGCGTCGTCGCGGTAGGGCTCGTCACTCTGGTCGGTCGCGGACCAGTCGAGGACCCCTCTCTTCCAGATGTAGAAAAACCCGCCGAGGACTAAAACGACGAACAGCAGCATTTCCACAAAGCCGAAGAGTCTCCCGTTGGCGGACAGTTCGCGGTAGACCACAGCCCACGGGTAAAGGAAAATCGCTTCGATATCGAACAGGATGAAGAGCATCGCTACCAGGTAGAACTTCACGCTGAAGCGCTGGAGGGCGTTTCCGGTCGGCGTGATGCCGCACTCGTAGGGGATGTCTTTCACCGCGTTCTTCACCTTCTTTCCGAGCAGAAAAGAAGCGCCGATGATGCCGGTGGCGACCACCGCGGCAAGCACCACCTGCAGCAGAACGGGGAAGTACAATTCTAGATAAGAAGTTGGCATGGAACCTAGCTGGCGAACGGGAGTCTATAGAACACTATAATGAGGCGCGGAGAGGGGTGTCAAACCCCGTTGAGGCGTGACACAGGCATTACAATGCAATCAGATACATTGCCCAAAACAGATACCATCGAAATTGTCGCCAACGGCGAGGCCCTGCGAGTGCCCGCGGGCAGCACGCTGGCGGGCCTGCTGACGCGGTTGGAGCTGGACCCGGCTCGGGTCGCAATTGAGTTCGATCGGCGCATTGTACGGCGCCCGGAATGGGAGTCCACGATCCTCGCGGCAGGATCGCAGGTGGAAATCGTGCAGTTTGTAGGCGGCGGATAACTATCCACTAAGCCATTGAAACTAAAGGTTTAGACGATTGATTAAAATTGAGTATTGACACTCGGGAACTGTCCAGTACAATCAGTTAGGCGGCCTATCTTCAAAACGGAAGGGGCGATTCATGTTCAAAACAAAAAAGACCCGGCCTGAGACGATCACGGTGGATCGAACCTTCACCAGCAGCGATGTTTCCCGCATCGCCGGCGTCAGTTTGCGCCAGTTGCAGTGGTGGGACGAGCGCAAAGTCGTGTCGCCCCGGCATGAAGGCCACAAGCGGGTCTACCTGGCCGAAGAAGTAATCGAGATTACAGTAATCGCCGAACTCCGCCGCAAGGGCTTCTCGCTACAAAAGATTCGCCGCGTTCTGCGCTTCCTGCAGCGCGAAGTGGGCAGCCGGTTAAGCGAGGTCCTGGAGAGCGACTCCGATCTGCATCTGGTGACCGACGGCAAGGCGATTTACCTGGAAGACAAGCACACGCGGATCATCGACATTCTGAAGAACGCGCGCCAGCCGATGTTCCTGGTGTGCGTCAGCGACCAGGCGAAGAGACTGCAGGCTGGACTATCGCCCCGCAAGCCGGCCAAGGCCGAGACCCAAACGGCCGTCCGCAAGACGCGCGCGGCTCTTTAGGCCGTAATCCGGAAATCTCCCGTCAGCGGCGCACCGTCAGGAACCGCACCGTGGCGGGAGAATCATCCTGCGCCCCTATCACAGATGTCTTTTTGACATTGGGTGGCGTCGCGTCAACGAACAGGAGTGCGGCGAAAACCTCGCCCTCATCGGTCAGGGCAAGCCCGTTCACCTCGAGAAGCACTTGGGAGCCCGCGGGGAACGGGATGGGGTAAGTCGAGGTCGCCGAATCGGCGGTAACCTCCATGTAGGAGGCTTGTCCCACCGGCGTGAAGCGGATCCACCCCACACGATCGCTAGAGGCGACCAGGAAGCTCTGGCCCGAGGCCAGCGTGGTTGTGTCCGAGATGGTAGAGCGGGGAACGAACGCACTCAGCAATTTGCCGGATTTATCAAAATGCCGGAGGACGCCCGCTTCCAGGTTGACGCCAGACTTCTCGGAAAGGCGGGCATCAAGCTCCCGCCCAACCGTCCAAAAAGTGCCATCGGGCGCGACCACGACCACGTTCGGCGTATAGGGAGCCGTACGGACAAGCCGCTGCGAGCCGCCATCGGACGAGATGGTCGCCAGGAACGGAGCACTGCTGCCATCATTCAAAGAGGACAGCCCGCAGATCGCTAGGATCCCGTCGGCACCGCGCGAAAATCCGCGCACGTACGTATGGTCCGCTTCGGGAACTGTAAACGTAGCGTTGAAGACCATCCGCCCACCGCCGTCGTAGGCCCGGAAAGCGTTTTCCTCGCCCATCGGACCCTGCGGCACGATCAGCGAGCCCCCGCTCCAAATGGGGCTACGGCGGCCCTCCATTGACTCTGGAATAGTGAGGCTGTGATCAGTAGCAACCAAGGTCTCCGATTGTCCTATCGCCATAATCGGAGAGACTAGTGCCAGAGCACCGAGCAACATCACTTTCAGTAGATTGATCATGACTAAAATCGAGTTTGGCAGCTTCGACGTCCAAGTCAAGTACTTAGTTCCGGCCGAAATCCCGGAAATTCTCCGAACCGTTCCAGGGGCGATCCACGTCAAAGAGGCAGCGGCGTAGAGCCGTAAAGTCCCTGTTATACTAAAGGGACAGCCTGGGGAGGTACCTTAATGGCCAGTTTTTGGCGCTCCGCTGTCATAGTCCCCGCCGTCATCGGCGCGGGTGCGATCCTTGGCGGGATCTACGGTCCCGGTGTGGTGGGGGTCGCGGCAGCATCCACGTCCACGGAAGACGATATCGGCGCCAGCATCAAAACGTTCACATCGGTCTATGACTTGGTGGAACGGAACTTCGCCGATAAGATCACCCCGGATAAGGCGATTTACCGCGGCGCAATCCCCGGCGCGCTGCATACGCTTGATCCCCATTCCAGCTTCTTCGATCCGCGTGACTTCCAACTGCTGCGCGAGGACCAGCGCGGTCATTACTATGGCGTCGGAATGACGGTTTCCGAGCGCAATGGCAAGACCATCGTCATCGCTCCCATCCCCGGTTCGCCCGCCTACAAAGCCGGCATTCGCCCGGGTGACGCCATCCTCGAAGTCAACGACAAGAAGACCGAAGGCTTGAACACAACCGAAGTCGCCGACCTGTTAAAAGGACCGCGCGGCACCAAGGTGCAGGTTGTGGCTGGCCGCGAGGGCACCGACAAGCCACTCGTTTTCAACATTGTTCGCGATGAGATTCCGCGCAAGAGCGTGCAGGACGCCATCTGGCTGAAGCAGGGAATCGCCTATCTCGACATCGACTCGTTTAACGAGAACACGAGTAAAGAGATGGAAGAGAATTTGAAGCGCCTCGGCGAGCAGAACATTAAAGGTCTGGTGCTTGATCTTCGCGAGAACCCCGGCGGTCTTCTGAACGAGGGCGTCGCCGTCGCCGACCATTACCTGCAGCGCAACCAGACCATCGTTTCCCACCGCGGCCGCGCCAGCGCTGAGCGTCCTTATGTCGCTCGCCACGGCAGCCAAACGCGGGATTACCCAATCGTCATCCTGGTGAACCGCTTCTCGGCTTCGGCTGCCGAAATCGTCACCGGCGCCTTGCAAGACCACGACCGCGCCTGGGTGCTGGGAGAGAATACGTTCGGCAAGGGTTTGGTGCAGACGGTCTATCCGCTAGCCGAAAACACCGGCCTGGCTTTGACAACGGCCAAATACTACACGCCGAGCGGACGTTTGATCCAGCGCGACTACCAGCACACTTCTTTCTACGACTACTATTTCCACAAGGATCTGGAGCAGAAGAACTTGCAGGACGTAAAGGCGACCGATAGCGGCCGTACTGTTTACGGCGGCGGCGGCATCGCCCCTGACGAGAAGTTCGTCCCTGAGAAGCTGAACAAGTTCCAGACGGATATGCTGCGGAAGTTCGCCTTCTTCGACTTCGTCGCGAAGTATTTCTCGAATCACGATACCAAGCTGGCCAAGACCTGGGAGCCGGATATCGAATTCATGAACGACTTCCACAAGTACCTGCTGGACAAGAAGTTCGAATTCACCGAAGCTGAATTTGCCGAGAACAACTCGTGGATGAAGCGCCGCCTACAGAGCGAGGCGTACGTAACGGCGTTCAGTATGGAAGAGTCGCGCAAGTTCCTGGTAGAGACCGACCCAATGGTCCTGAAGGCCATCGACGCCATGCCGAAGGCGAAAGGCTTGCTTGAGAATGCGAAGAAGATGATTGTGGAACGCATGAACAATAGCAAGGTGGCCGAGGCGCATTGAGCCTAGCCGCCCCCGTTTCCGATACAGCACGCATCACCACGGCTCCAGACCCGCAGGTGACCGTGCTCGATGCGGGTGGGCAGTATTGTCACCTCATCACCCGTAAGGTTCGCGATCTCGGTGTCTATGCCGAGATCGCTCCCAGTGAAACTCCAGCCGCCAACCTGATCGGCCGTAAGGCGATCATCATCTCTGGCGGACCCTCCAGCGTGTACGAAAGCGGAAGTCCTACCATGGACCCAGCCGTTTTCTCGCTTGGCATCCCGGTTTTGGGTATTTGCTACGGGCACCAGTTGATGGCCTACCTGCTGGGCGGCCAGGTGGATAAGGGCGACCGCGGAGAGTACGGATTCGCGCATTTGGACGTGGCCGAGTATGGTCCCCTGCTCGCGGGCACCGGCGCGCGCCAACAAATCTGGATGTCGCATCGTGACGTGGTCGGTGCCGTGCCTCCCGGTTTCGAATTGCTGGCCAGTACGGATACGTGTGGGATTGCCGCAATGGCCGACGACGCCCGGAAGCTGTATGGCGTCCAATTCCATCCGGAAGTGGCGCACACGGTGTGGGGCCGCAACATCCTCACTAATTTCCTGTTTGGAATCGCCGGCTGCCAGACGGATTGGAATCCCAAGGACCGCATTCCCGC
The DNA here is from genome assembly GCA_039934475.1 of Bryobacteraceae bacterium. Classification (GTDB taxonomy): domain Bacteria; phylum Acidobacteriota; class Terriglobia; order Bryobacterales; family Bryobacteraceae; genus JBDTMC01. The sequence continues at coordinate 18,261 of JBDTMC010000029.1, forward strand.
GATTGAAGCCCGCATCCGCGATGTGGCGGCGGGCCGTAACATCTTCTTCTTCGTCAGCGGCGGCGTTGATTCCACTGTGGCCTATACGCTGTGCCTGAAGGCTCTGGGCGCCGAACGCGTGCGCGGGCTCTACGTGGATACCGGGCTGATGCGCGAAGGCGAGACGGAGTATGTGCGCGAGCTTTTTGCCTCTCTCGGTTCTAGCGGCTTCGCCGTGGAGGACGCGCAAGAGCGTTTCCTTGGCGCGCTGGAAGGCGTTGTCGAGCCGGAACAGAAGCGTGGGATCATCGGCCAGAAGTTCGTTGATGTCCAGGAAGGTATTCTGCAGTCCGGCCCGTTCCTCGATGGCCGTTGGATTCTCGGGCAGGGGACGATTTATCCCGATACGATCGAATCCGGTGGCACGGCGAAAGCCGATCTCATCAAGACGCATCACAACCGCGTGGCCGGTATCCAACGGTTGATTGAAGAGAACCGCATTATTGAACCGCTGAGCCTGTTCTACAAGGACGAGGTCCGCGAGATTGGCGAGGAACTGGGCATTCCGGCTGAGTTCCTGCACCGCCACCCGTTCCCCGGTCCCGGCTTGGCGATTCGATGCTTGTGCTCCGAGGCAGAGTTGCCGATTCAGGAGATCAGCGACGGGTGGATTGTCCCCGTCCATTCCGTCGGCGTGCAAGGCGACTCGCGCAGCTACCGTCCTGTGTTGTTGATGTCCGGCCGTGCCAACTGGGAAGCGAATTACCTGGACGCCACACGACTCATCAACAGCACCACCGCTTACAACCGGGTAGTGTTGATGACTGCCGCGAACGACGGCCCAGTGCCGGAATTGTACGTCACCCGTTCGGCCCTCACGGCAGAACGTTTGGATCGCCTGCGCGCGGCCGACGCCATTGTCCGCCGCCTGTGCCACGAATCTGGTTTCGAAGGCCAGGTCTGGCAATTCCCGGCGATCCTGATTCCCTTCGGCACCGCCCGCTATCCCGATTCCGTGGTTCTGCGCCCCGTGCATTCGGTAGACGGCATGACCGCGCAATCGGTAGGCATGCCCGACGCGCTGCTCTTGCAAATGAACCAGGAACTGCTGAAGGTGCCTGGCCTGTGCGCGGTGCTCTACGACCTCACCCACAAGCCGCCCGGCACGATTGAGTGGGAATAGCCCGGCGGCCGAAGACCACCGGGCTGTAGCAGGGTTCTGACCTACTGGGGCGGCGAGATGAAAAGCCTTGCCCTGCTAACGCGGGGTGCGAGACGGCTTGAAGTTCGACGTACAATCAACGCCAGTTAGTAGCCGTTGTTGACGAAGTCGAAGGTGTGCGTGAAGGACACTGTCCGCAGTTGCTGGCCGGCAGCGAAGGCGTTACTGTCCAGGGATTTGATGTTCGTACTCGCTCCCGTCAGCCTATCCACCCGGCGCAGAGTAACAAGCACCTGACTGCCGTTAGTGGCGCCGTCCGGATCTCTTGATGTTTTAGTGCTTCTTTTTGTTGGCCCTTAAGCGGGAACGTACCGCCGTTTTCGATTGACCGGGTCATCTAGTTATGTCATCATCGCTGAAACTGTAAGAAAGGAGCAAAGGTTCTTGAAACATAACTGGAGAGTGTTGGCATTAGTGCTGGCCATGTTGTGTTTCCCAGCATTTGCGCAGTTGACCCCAGTCTCAGTCGCCGTGGTGTCCACCGGCATAAAGGCGACTGTTAACGAACAGGCGCAGGTGGAAATACTAGTTCGTAATGGGACTAATCATGAGGTTACGGGATATTCATGGGTCGTGACCGGAACATATCCTGATGGCTCGACCAAAAGCCACTCCGGAACGATTGACATGATTGGTACCGGATCGCTTCCGGCGGGCGGGACCAAAACGATCGACGATACCCTTCCGTTGAAAAATGGATATACACCCATCACCATTTCCGCTTCATTGACGATGGTCGCCTTCGACAACAACACCGCCGTCGGCGACAAAGAGAAGGTGGCCCACTTTATTGGCATACGCCAGGACATGGCCCAAAGATGGGCAAAAGAGTTGGCTCAGATAGACGGTGCTATGAAGTCCGCTTCACCAAAAGACACCCTAAAAGCATACTTAGAACAAAGGGACGCGGTTGATCCGGACCGCGGCGCCGGCATGGCGCGGCAGGTTCTGGGCCTTCTGGAGATAGATGTGCCTCGCAGCACTCTTGATCCGATCATTGCAAAATTTCATGCCTATCAGAACCTTTTAGAGGGGCAGTCGAAATTGGAGGTAAAGTGAAAATCCACATCATTGCCTTCATTCTTGCGACCCTTCTGGTAGATTCCGCCATTGGGCAACCTGGATGCACGGCCTACCCGGCCAGTGGAACCGCATCCGTTTCTCTTGTCGGAACGTTTCCGGGAAATCCAACTTGTGCTGCTGGGTCGGTCACCAACAGTCTACCGTGGGTTGCTACTGCCAACGGAGTTGCGAGCGCTCCAGCGCCGCGGTCCGATCAAACTGACGCTCGCGGCGCTCTTGAGTTGTTCGCGGCGGAGTTAACGGACCTCTTCGACCAAAGCCGTTTGCGGTGTTTGCGCACTCAACAGCGTGGTTGTGAAAACCGCCTACAGCTTGATGATGACGTTGGTCCTGCTGAACATCGCCTCTCCTTCTGTCTTCCTCAAGTTGACGAGTAGTGAGAAGGCGACGCCGGCCGTTGCAGGCTCATTTGCACTGCACTACATGCCTTATATCCGGCGAGGCATTTAGCGGGCCGTCTGGTTATACAGAAAGGCCAGCTGCAGACGAACGGTGTCACCGTGGAATTCGGGCGGCAGCGGTGGGAACGGATCGCTGGCGCTGATGCTGGCTACGGCGGCGCGATCTAACGCTTGCGCGCCGGGGCCGGCATCCATCGCGAGCACTAGCTTCGCCACGCGGCCGTCGCGGCGGAGGGCAAACTGGATGACCACCTTGCCATGCTGTCCGAAGCGGGCGCTTTCCGGAATCACCGCCATCCAGTTGCGGCGGACGGCGGCCAAGACCTGGACGAGGTAGGGGCGGAAGTCCACTCCCATCGGGTCACTGAGCAGTTCCAGGTTGCTGCCCATCTTGGGCGGCGAGGGCGGAAGGCTGAGACTGGAGCCGATGCCGCCGATTCCTTCGCCCATATCGCCCACCACTACCCCACCATGCGACATGGACGGATTGGCGGCACGCATCACCTCGGCGGCGTTCTGTGGACGGCGCACGACGCCACCTAGGCCGGTGCCGGTAGGTGACCCCATGTCGGTACCCGGCTTCTCAAAGGCGAGCTTGGGCTTTTCGTTGGCGGCAGGGGGCGGCGGCGGAGCGGCGGCGACGGTTCCGAGGGCTGGCGCCTGGGCGATCTTGTCGGCTCCGTCGGGCAAGGGCGGCGGTGGTTGGAACGGAATGGGCTGAGTGGGCACTGACGGACGGGCTACGGACGCGACGGACGGCGCGGGTGGGGCCTGAACGCGGGCCGCCGGCTGCGTGGACGAGGGCGGCGAGACACGCGGCTGAACTGCTGGCCGGGGCACCAGGTTCTCGAGATTGAACTCGTGCCCGATGGCGCCTTTATTGGGGGCCGTTTGCGTGAGTTCCTTGGGCGGCGCCACCAAAGGCGTGAACACCTGGTGAGGGCGAGGCCTGGGAGGCTTTACGAAGGCCTCCTTCGGCAAGCTGATCAGCACGAGGAAGAAGACGATGTGCGCCAGGATGGACAGAACGCCGGCGCTTACCACGCGCCGCTCTTCGCCCGGCACCTGCCAATGCTTCACTAACTCTAGTTCTTCGGTTTGCTGGAGCACACTACCCTGTTGGACGCTCTTTATAAGACGCGGGAGCAGCGCCGCCTGGTTGCCTCCCCGGTACCCTAGTATGAATTAAAACTTCGCTAACCAGCGGGCTTTCTCCACAATCTTGGCGGCATTCGGCAGGAACGCCTCCTCCAGCGGTGGGCTGTAGGGCACCGGACAGTCCGGGGCGGTGACGCGAACGACGGGCCCATCCAGATACTCGAAGACCTTCTCCGTGATGCGTGCCGCGATCTCTCCACCCACGCCACCCGTCATGCAGGCCTCGTGGGCAATGAGGGCTTTCGAAGTCTTGCGAACGCTGGCGAGGATCGTATCTTCGTCCAACGGCAGCAGTGTCCGCAAGTCGATGATTTCGAGCGAAATGCCCTCGGCATTCAATTGGTCGGCGGCTTCGGCGGCGGCATGTACCATCGACCCGTAGGTGATCACGGAGATGTGGCGGCCTTCCCTGTGGAGGCGGGCCTTGCCGATGGGCACCGTGTACTCGCCTGTGGGTAAGTCCTCTTTGATGCGGCGGTAGAGAGCCTTGTGCTCGAAGAAGATCACCGGGTCGTTGTCGCGGATGGCGGATTTGATCAGACCTTTGGCGTCGTAGGCGGTAGCGGGGGCAATCACCTTTAAACCGGGGGTGTGGACGAACCACGCTTCGGGATTTTGGGAGTGATATGGACCTCCGTGGATGCCACCGCCGCTGGGGGCACGCACTACGATCGGCACCGGCGCGTTCCAACGGTAGCGGCACTTGGCGGCGTAGTTCACGATCTGGTCGAAGCCGCAGGAGATGAAATCGGAGAATTGGATCTCGGCGACCGGGCGAAGTCCGGCAAAGCTTGCTCCAATGGCCGCGCCGATGATAGCGGATTCGGAGATGGGCGTGTCTACGACCCTTTGCTCACCAAAGCGGTCCAGCATACCGGCGGTCATCTTAAACGCGCCGCCGTAGATTCCGATATCCTCGCCCAGCAGGAACACGTTCGGGTCGCGGTCCATCTCTTCGATGAGGCCTTCGCGGATGGCTTCCAAGTAAGTCGTGGACATGCTACCGCGACTCCGGTTCGTAGACGTTGTCGAGTAATTCGGAAGGGTCGGGATAGGGACTCTGTTCGGCCCACTCGATGGCGGCGTCTACCTCGATGCGGACAGAGGCGTGGATCTCGTCGATCTCTTCCTGGGCGACCCACTCACGGTCGAGCATGACGCGCTGCAGGCGCTGGATAGGATCCTTTTCGGCCCACTCCTTCCACATGTGATCAGGCACGTAGCTGCCGGCGTCGTGCGCGGAATGACCGGTCATGCGGAACGTCTTGCACTCGATGAGATAGGGGCCGAGACCTTCGCGAGCATGGGCGGCGGCGCGCCGGGTTGCTTCATAGACAGCCAGCACGTCGTTGCCATCGACGATCTCAGAGGGGATGCCATAACCCGGACCGCGGTCGGCGACATTGGCGCAGGCCATCTGTTTGTCCAGGGGCGTCGAATAGGCGTATTGATTGTTGTTGCAGATCAGTACCAGCGGGGTCTTCTGCACAGAGGCGAGATTGATCCCCTCGTGCCAGTCGCCACGGCTGGTTGCGCCATCGCCGAAGAAGACGAAGACGGCTTCTTTGTTGCCCTTGTACTTGCAGGCGAAGGCGGCTCCGGCGGCGACGGGCACTGACGCTGCCATGGCGCTGATGATGGCGATGATCTTCAGGTTCAGGTCGCCCATATGCATGTTGCCATCGCGGCCGCGCGTGAGGCCACCAGTGCGGCCCATGTACTGGGCGAAGATCTGTCGAGGTTGCACGCCGCGGATGAGGAAGAGGCCGAGGTCGCGATGGCACGGAAACAACATGTCGTCAGGCTCGGCGACTAAACCCGCGCCAACGCAGATGGCTTCCTGGCCGCGGCCGACGTAGACGCCGCCGAGGATTTTGCCCTGCCGGTAGAGCTTGCGCTCGATACGATCTTCCACCTCGCGCATGAGGACCAGATAGCGTAGGGCGCGGCGCGCAAGGGCAGGGTCCGCGGCGGAATCCGCCTCAGCGGGCGCAAGTGGAGTGAGCGAGTTTACTGCTGCCATTTCCCAGTGTCCAAACCCTCAAGTATACGATGCGCGACACTATTGGAAAGTGAAAAGCGAATTGGATCGTGCCCTTACCGACGCCGTAGTCCGGCGTCTGGCCGAAGCCGGAGCCTATGAACGCGGGCAGGATTACTTTCTGCATGGCCACGTGATCTCGCTAAAGGCCGGGCCCACCAGCATCGGCGCGACAGTGCGAGGCGACCGCGTCTATGAGGTCACGCTGCAAGCCGACGAAGGCATGCTTGACTACAGTTGCGCCTGCGGTCCGCATTTCTGCAAGCACTGCGTGGCGGTGGCGCTGGCGTGCCTGAATGCCACGAAGCCGAAGCGCAAGAGCCGCAAGATGACATTCGCCGATGCGGCCGAGTTGCTGAAGGAAGTGGAGCAGGCGGATCTTGTGGCGGTGATGCTGGAGTGGGCGAACGAGGACAAAGAAGTGCGCAAGCGGCTGATGCTGTATGCCGCGCGGCGGTCCGGTCCGGAAGCCGGGGCGGCCGCCGCGTTGCAAGGGTTTCGGGATGCCGTTCGCACGCGAGGGTTCCTCAGCTATGTGAAGGCGCGCAAATGGGCCCGCGGGGTGAACGAGGCGATCGACAACATCGAACGGCATCTGACCGACGGCCATCCGGCAGCGGTGGTGCAATTGTGCGAGACGGCAATCGAGCTTTTGAGGAAGGTGGAGTCCATCGACGATTCGGATGGTCATCTGACTTACCTCGGCGAGCGGCTGGAGTCCCTTCATCTCCGCGCCTGCGAGGAGGCTCCACCCGATGGGATGGCGCTGGCGAAATGGCTGCTGGCGGTCTACCACAGTGCAGTGGAGAAGTACGCCGGGCTGTTGGGGCGCGAGGGAATGGCCGAATACAAGAGGCTGGCGGAGTTGGAGGGGGCAAAGGTTGCTGCGAACTCGGAGCCGTATGAGTATTTGGAGATCACCGGCGTCATGCGACGGCTGGCTGTGATTTCGGGCGACGTGGAACTAGCAGTGGCGATGATGAGCCGAGACCTAAGCCATGCCTATGACTACCTGAATATCGCCAAGCTGTACCGGGAGAACGGGCGGCGCGAGGAGGCCTTGCAATGGGCGGAAAAAGGACTGGCCGCTTTTCCTCAAAAGACAGACATGCGGCTGTGGAACTTTCTGGCCGACGAATATCACCACGCCGGCCGGCACGCGGACGCGATGGTGCTGATGTGGTCGGTGTTCGAGGGTGTGCCCAACCATGAGGCTTACACGGCGCTGCGGGAACATGCGGTGAAAGCGGGTTGCTGGGCAGAGGAGCGGGAGAGAGCGCTGGCTATGCTGAAGGCCAAGACTACCGATGACAGATCGTTGCTGGTGCGCATCTACCTGCAAGAACGTGATGTCGAAGCAGCATGGAACATCGCCCAAGAGGGCTGCCAGGAGAACGCGTGGTTGGCGCTTGCGGAGGCACGGGAGAAAGACCATCCCGAGGATGCTCTGGGGATCTATTGGAGGGTTGCCGACAGCGACCTCCGCCAAGTGAGCGGCGGGAGCTACAAGGAGCCAGTGGAGATGCTGGTGAAGGCAGCGCGCGCGGCGGAGAGCGCCGGCCAGGTGGCGCCATTTCAGACCTACCTCACGTCGCTTCGCGCGAAGTACAAACACAGGCCGAACTTCATCGCCCTGCTGGACCAGACCTTCCCCACAAATTCCTGAAACGGTTCTGCTCGAGTCCTCACTAGTGAATGGCCGGATGCGAGTCCGGAAATAAAACTAGAAAGACTACGGAGGGGTCCGCCCACGCTGGCGGACCAATGAGCATGGCCGATACAAAACCTACCGATACCACTACGATTGTCGCCCCGCCGGCGCATCGAACCAACTTCAAAGAATACATGCTCTCCAATCCCAACTACTTCGGCACACTGCCGAAGTTTGGCGGAGAGCCGGTCCTTAAGCAAAGCGGCGACACCTTCTTCGAGCAACTGACGTGCCTGGGATTGAATCCGGCGCAGAACCGCCTTGAAGCTGTGTTTCAGATCAAGCAGCACAACGGCTATAGCGGTGGCGCTTGCGGCGACGGAAGCGTCGAGTATGTGCGCTTCTTCGTGCAGCATCCCGATGGCTGGCACGACGTTGGGCTGGCTACTGTGACCGTTTTCGACCTGGCGAGCAGCCCACTTCCGTTGAGCTATGCGGTCTCCGTGGAACTCAAGGAGCCGCACCGGTTCTGCAGCACTGAAAACATTCTCAATGTGCGGGCGATCCTTTCCTGGAACGCCGAACCGACTGCGGGCGACCCGAATTATTCGCCCGTGTGGGGCAACCGTCTGGACGCGCGAGTGCAGGTGGCGCCGCTCGTTCTGACCAAGGTTTCCATCGGCGACCTGGTGAAGGCGGAACTGGTGAAGTTCGATCCTACGATCTATGAATCGCTGGATTTGACGACCACGTTCGCTACGAAGGAGATTGCTCCGCTGAGCGCCGCGCAACTGCAAGCGACCTACGGCGACAAGGTTCCCGGACACCGCTTCGCCTTCAAGGAAGCGAAACTGGCGCTGGCGCAACCGCTGCCTGACTTCACCAAGATCGCCGTCAAGACCTCGATCAATATCGGCGACATCCTGGTGGCAATCGGCAACCAGTCAGGCGACACGCGCTTCGAGGAGATGATGTGCGCCGGCTACAACCCGACGACACGCGAGTTGGAAGCAGTGATTCAGATCAAGGAGAACGCCGGCTATTCGGGTGGTCTCTGTACGCCGGGCAGCACGGAGTATGTGAGCTTCTTCGGCTTCTGGGGCGGTGTCTGGCACACGCTGGGAACATCGACCGTTCAGGTGCACGACCTGGCAGCGGTGAGCCCGGGCAAACCGCTGATGTACGCCGTGCGGCGCATCTCCGGATTGACTGAGATGCCTTGCGAGAGCCTGACGGGCGTGCCTCTGCGGGCGATCCTCTCCTGGAACGACGAGCCAACGGGACCCGGTTACTCACCGACGTGGGGCAACGTGATCAATACTCACGTACAGCCGCAGATTGGTTCGGTACCTCCGGGCAACCACATCCGGTTCATGGCCATCGGCGGCGTTCATACGCCCGGGATCAGCAACGTAAGCGGCCTGGCGAATCCGACCGGCATCACTGGCGATTGCGTAGGCAACAACAGCCCGTTTGGCGGCGAACTGCTAATCATTGGCGACTTCACGCCGAAGATCGACGTCTTCGACAGCTTCAGCGGCAACGTCATCGGCGGGACACACCCGCTGATCTACCAAGCCTGGGTGACACGGACAGACGTGCCGAGCACGCCCTTCCAACTGACCAACCCGTATACGGTGCGGTTGTATCCGGCGACCGGTCCGGACCACAACTTCTTGTCGCAGGTGAAGCCTGCTCCGGGGACGGTGATCGGCGGTATCGCCGGCACTGACTACTTCCAGTACATGGAAGGCTCAGTGCAGGTGGTGGACCCGCGGACACTGGCGGTATTCGAAGCGGGTGGAATGCCGGAAGGCAACTACCTGGTGGAGATCCGCGGCTGGGCGTACAACGGCGCTAACTATGTGCCGATGGTCACGCAGAGCCAGTTGATCCGGGTGTTTAATGGCTATCCTCACACGGAACTCGGAACCACCGTACTCCGGCCGCAAGTCGCTTTGACGATGACCTCGATTGTGGACTGCGGCGATGCCGTAGTGGGCGATGTGGTGAAGGGTACGTTCAGCGTCACCGATCACTACTTCGGTTCTGCCTCCATCGGATTGGTGCCGATCACGATCAGCGGCAACCCGGTGGTGGAGAACCCCGTTGAAGTGTTCGCCGACGCGGCGATGACGATTCCCCTGACGATGTCGTACAACGGCTTCAACACGGGCGGAGTCAGCGGGTACTTCCGGCTGAGCACGGCCGGGATGGTGGCATGCGGGTACACGATCGAGCTGTATTCGGAAGACCGGGCTCTGGTGGACAGCCACTGCTACCACCACTGGAACCAGATCGGCGTAGGCTTCTGCCTGCGCGCTCCGATTCTGACCGTCAACAAGTAAGCACTCCGCGCGCCCTGTTGGACTTACCGGTCCGGCAGGGCGCGCATTTTTTATGAGGAGGATAAGACGATGGGATGTTGTGGACAGAGACGCGCCGCAGTGGCGCTACGAACGCCGGGGCCTACGGGCCCTTTGACGCCAGGGGTTCCCGCCTGGTTTGAATATATCGGCCACACCGGGTTGACGGTAACGGGTCCGGCGACGGGCAGGACTTACCGCTTCGAATCACCGGGGGCAACCGTGGAAGTGCATCCGCGGGACCGCGCCGCTGTGTACGCGATCCCAGTGCTGCGCCAAGTGGAAGCGCCTAAGCCGACGCTGTGATCTCGGCGCGTGCTTTGGCGATGACGGCGAGATACTGGCGGGCGCGCTCCTCGATCTGATCGTAGCGGCCTTCCTTGATGAGCTTGGCGTCGACGAGTTCGCCGCCTATGGCGACGGCACAAGCGCCGGCCTTGAGGAAGTCACCCGCTGTCTCGAGATTGACGCCTCCGGTGGGGCACATCTCGATTTGCGGGAAGGGGCCTTTGAGCGCCTTAATGTACTTGGCTCCGCCCATGTTGCCGCAGGGGAAGACTTTGACGATATCGGCTCCAGCTTCCCAGGCGGTAAGCACTTCAGTGGGCGTGAGCGCGCCGGGCATGATGGCCTTGGAGTAACGGCGGGCCATCTCGATGGTTTTGACGTTGAGGCTGGGGGTGACGAAGAACTCCGCACCGGCGAGCATGCAGGCGCGTGCGGTCTCCGGGTCGAGCACCGTGCCGGCTCCAAGGACGATTTTGTCGCCGAACTTATCCGCTACTTTCTCGAGGGCGCGTATGGCGCCGGGGACGGTCATGGTGATCTCAGCGGCGCGGATGCCGCCCCTGTATATGGCTTCAATGGCGAGGATAGCCGATTCGGCGCTATTGGTCCGCACGACCGGGACGATGCCGATGTCCAGGATAGAGGACAGGATTGTCTGCTTCTTCATAGTCAATTCGATCTTACTGGATCCAGAGCTTGGTGGTGTTGCTGGCTACTGTGTTAGAGGTGACGATGACGTTGGTGAGGCCGGAGGGCAGGCCGGACGGCACCTGGAAGTTGATCTGGTAGAGCCCGATGAAATAGGGCGCCAGGCCATAGAACGTGGAGTCGGCGTGGACCCCGCCGACGGTGACTGACGGGACGACATCAGCCCAGGAGAGAGGGCTGGCGGGAGCGGTGGCTCCGGTTGCGGGTGGGTTACTCACCTTACCCAAGCCGGTTACGAACATGGCGATGTACTCGCCGGCGACGCTTGCGTTGGCCTGCGTGACGAGCTTGAAACCGGCGTTGTGGACGCACGCACAGGTGCTGTCGATGAAGGTATTGAAGACACCGGGTTGGACAGCAAGAAGCCCGATGGTTTGCGTGCCGCTAATGCCGGCTGGAGTCTTGACGACGATATCGACGCTGCGCTTGCCGGCCGTCTCATAGGGCATCTGGAAGCTGAGCTGTTCGGTAGCGAGTTTGACCACCGAGTAGATGGGCGCCGGCGTGCCATCGACGAGGACGGAGGTGCCATGGAGTGAAGTGGGCCACGGTGATTGGTCCGTGACGACGATACCAGTGACACCGTAACTGAGATTGGTTCCGAAGATGGTGGTTAAGCCGCCGGGCGTGGCTCCGGAGACGAAGCTGGCGGCGTTGGTTACAGAGAGCCCGGTGAACACGGGGACGATAGCGGCGGCGACTGCCGTTACTTTACGGATCTTGTGGTTCATACTGTCGGCAATATAGAGATTGCCGGCAGGATCCAATGCAACGCCGAACTGTCCATTGAGGGAGGCTGCGGTGGCAGGACCGAGATCACCACCCGAGCCTAGCAGTCCGTTGCCGGCGACGGTGGAGATGACGTTGCTGGAAGCCGTGACCTTGCGGACACGGAAGTTCTGATCGTCGGAGAAGAAGAGGTTACCGGAGGTGTCCACAACCAAGCCGCCCGGATAGTTGAGGCTGGCGAGAGTGGGCGCGCCGCCATCACCGCTGAAACCCTGCTGACCACCGGCGACAGTGGTGATGATGTTGCTGGTGTCCACCTTGCGGATACGGTGGTTGAACTGGTCT
>JBDTMC010000030.1:0-30021 GCA_039934475.1 Bryobacteraceae bacterium
ACAGTAGCTTACAGGAATCGGAAAATCATGCCAGCCCCATTTTTCGAGACTGACCCTTCTAGATGGCCACGGGAGCGGCGGTGAGAGCGTTTTCGACGTTGCCGGTGTTGCGAGTGTCAGCGGGTTCGAAGAGGAGGATTTCGACTTCTTGCTGCGCCTTGGGGCAGTGCTCGACGCCGTGAGGGACGATTAGGAATTCACCTTGGTTGAGTTCGATGTCACCGTCGCGAAGCTGCATTGTCATGCGGCCGCGGACGACAAGGAAGAGTTCGTCTTCGTCGTCATGGTGATGCCAGACGAACTCGCCTTGAAATTTCACCAGCTTTACTTCCTGGCCATTGAGCGCTCCGGCTATCTTGGGGCTGAAGTGTTCCGTGAAGAGGGAGAATTTGTCGGCGAGATTCACCTTCGTAAGCATGATCGATTATCCCTGGTGGTGGAGCGGATGGGGGCAACCCGGGAACGATGGCACGGCTGTGTCGCCAGTGTAGCCGAGGGATTTCTTTCCCACTGGGGAATAGTAGAACGCGGTGATCGCCGACTGTTTGAAGGCAATGAAGAATTTGTCAGCGTCAGTCTTTGGCGCGAGTTCATTCTTGGCCCAGGCGGCGATGGCGGCAGCGGGGTCGGACGCCGCTGAATCTAACGCTTTATGCCAGGTGGCACGCTGGGCCTCATTGCCGTACAACAGCACCACATCGAGGTAGTACGGGACGCCGGCCTCGCGGGCGCCAGGACCATCGGCGTCGGCGGGGAGGAGGAGGTCGCACAACGCGCCGAGGGTTTTGTATTGCGGGGCGGAGAGGGCGCGAGGGTGGTAGGCGGCGACATCGGGACCAGCCGGCGCGGTGTGCTGGTGCTGCTGGGCGAGGCCTGCGCCGAGTACCTGAAAGAGTTCTCTGCGGTCGAGTTCCATGAGTTAGATCTCCCGATTGCGGAATTTGGCGGCGAGGCCGTCGGCGGTGCGCCAGGATAAAGCGATATTGGTGAGTGTCGGATTCTTCTCCGGGTAAGCGGCGAAGACAGAGGCGTCGGCGATGAAGAGATTCGGGATGTCGTGAGATTGGCCTGCGGTGTTGACCACCGAGCTCTTGGGATCCTTGCCCATGCGAACTGTGCCGACCCAGTGGTTGTAGTCAATCTGGAGTTTCGAAGGATCGACCGTACCGGGCGTAAGGATGACTCGGCCACCGGCGGCACGGATGATTTCTTCACAGGTGGCCACGCAATCGTTAGCCATGGCGACATCGCTGTCTTCGTAGTGCAGATGGATACGGGGAAGAGGCAGACCGTATTTGTCTTTGCGCGAGGGATCGAGATCAACCAGCTTCTTCGAACTTACTAACAGCGAGCCCTGCATGTTCATACTGGCGTGGATATTGTTCCATTCGCGGAGGTCGCGTTTGAGTTGGGCGCCATAGCCAGGAATGCCGCGCACGGGAAGGCGGGAGGGATGAAGACCGGAGCCGCACTGCACCTGGTAGGTGCCCTCAAATTTGGGGTTGGGCTGGTCCCAATAGAGGCCGGAAAGGAGGCTGTGATAGTAGTCTGTGCCATCGTCATTAGAACCGTCGCGGCCGTGGAGTTCGGGAAAGATGCCGGTAACGGTGATGCCGAAGTGGCTGGTGAGGTTGCGGCCCACGTGGCCGCTGGAGTTGGCAAGGTTATTGATTAGTAAGTGGCGCGGTGTCTCAATGGAATTACAGGAGAGAACGAGCGACTTAGCCGATAGTTCCTGCTGTTGCCCCTTCGAATCCAGATAGACGATACCGGTAACGCGACCATCTTTGGAGAGGATTCGGGTCATGGTGGATTCGGTGAAGACGGTGAGGTTGCCGGTCTTCATCGCCATGGGGATGGGAGTGTTCGCGGAAGTGTATTTGCAGTCGATTTCGCAGCCTGCCATGCAATGGCCGCAGTAGTGGCAGGTGGCGCGGGCGTGCTTCTCAGTGGGGATGGCTTTGCGCTGGGCGACGAGTTCCATTTTGCGACCGCGGGTCTTGAGAATGTCGGCGCCGCGTTTGAGCATCTGTTCGCCGCAGCGGTACGGGACACCCTTTTGGAATTCGCCGTCGGGCATGTTCCAGAGGCCGTCTTTGAAGCCGTGAACGCCCATGATCCGTTCGGCTTTACTGTAGTAGGGAGCCACTTCTTCATACGCGATGGGCCAGTGGCGATAGTCGCCGGGACCGAAGCGCAGACTGTGACCGGCCCAGCAGAGGGAGCGTCCGCCAAGGGCGCGGAGGACGCCGTGGCCGGGACGATCGCCGACGGGCGTGAAGTGGTCGCGCTCCCAATGATCGGCGGAGACGTTAGGGATGGGGCTGGTGAAACCGGCTTTGAGTCGCGGTTCGAGAGTGGCGTAGGGGTTGACATGGGCGCCATAGTCAATGCCGGCGCGGAGGCGGCCGCCGGATTCGACGAGGGCGACGCGGAGACCCGCTTCGGCCAAACGCCATGTGGCGATTCCGCCACCGGGACCGCTACCTACAACGATTACGTCGAACGGGGCTACTGCCATATCGCATCATTGAATCACAGAATCGCTCCGCGGCGCGGCCTACAATGGTGGCTGGCTATGAGCGACCAACGATTAACGCGACGGACCGTGCTGGCAGGCGCGGTTCTGGGGAGTGTTATGAATGCGCAGACGGATGTGACGGCCGCCGTGGATCATCTGCTGTTGGGGGCGGCGGATCTGGACGCGGGGATTGCGTGGGTGGAAGAGCGGACGGGCGTGCGAGCGGTGGTGGGTGGTTCGCATCCGGGACGGGGAACGCGCAATGCGCTGCTGTCGTTGGGTGGGCGGCACTATCTGGAGATCATTGCACCGGACCCGGAGCAGTCGAGCATTGACTTTCGTGTGGACCTGCGCGGGTTGAAAGAGCCGCGACTGGTGAACTGGGCGGCGCGGAGTGAGGATGTGGCGGCGGTGGCCAAGATGGCGACAGGCGCGAAGTTGCATGTGATTGGGCCGCGAGGGGGTTCGCGGGTGACTCCGGCGGGAGCGACGCTGCAATGGCAGACGGTGACGATCGATAGCCGGTTTGGGCAGGGGGCAGTGGAGCCGGTCCCGTTTTTTATTGAGTGGGGCGAGGGCGTGGTGCACCCCTCGGAGAGTTCGCCGGGCGGGTGTGTTCTGAAATCGCTGGCGATAGCGCATCCCGACGCCACGGGATTGGGGAGATTGCTGCGGACGTTGGGGTTGCCGGATAAGGTGGACAGGGGACCGGAAGCTCGTTTGACGGCGGTTCTGAAAACAGCGAAGGGTACGGTGCGATTGTCGTGAGCGGGGGCCCGGGAACCGTATGGCGGGACCGGTTCCGGGTGCGGTTCTTCGATACCGATCCGACGGGCCGGGCATCGGTGGCGGCGGTGTGCCGGTACTTACAGGAGGCGGCGGATAGCCATACACGGCCTTATCAGTTGTCTCTAACTGACTTACTGGCGGAAGGCCGGATGTGGGTGTTGTCTCGGCTGGCGATTCAGTTTGTGCGGATGCCTCGACTGGCAGAAGAGGTGGCGGTGGATACGTGGGGATCGAACCGGCTGGGCGGACTGCGGGCCTATCGCGATTTTCGGATGCTGGATGAGGCTGGGGAGACACTGGCTGAAGCATCCAGCATGTGGCTGATTCTGGATGCGGTGACGAAGCGGCCGGTGCGATTGCCGGAATCGATCCTGGTGTTCCGTCACGCCGAGTGGCGGACGCCGGAAGCAGTGGATGCGGTGAAGTTGGATGCTCCGTCGCGGGGAATGTATGAGGCGCGATTCCGGGTAGGGTGGCGGGATCTGGATGCCAACCGTCATGCGAATAACGTGCGGTATGTGGAGTGGATGCTGGAGGCGCTGCCGGATGAGATATTCGAGAGTTCGCGCTTGGTGGGAGTGGACATTCAGTTTGTGGGCGAGGCGGCGCGGGGCGATGAGATTGTAAGTGCGTCGGAGGCGGCGGGGGATGGCGCGTTCCGGCATGGGCTTACGAATGGTGATGGGGCGGTTTTGGCGGTGGGGCGGTCAGTGTGGAAGTGAGGGTTGGGGGGTCAGTTGGGGCCGCGTTACGCTGAACGGATTCGGTATCGTGAAGGCTTGAGCCATCTGGCGGTCCTGCCTGTCTTCCGTGAAGAGTGGGGCGCATTTGGCGTCGAGCGCGGCGTCGAATCTGGGGACCACGGGAACGGCGGACATGAAATGCGAACGGGACGTCGCGCGGTGGCGGTGCCTATCCGTTCAACGCGGGGAATAGTGGGATGAACTGCGGCGACAGACGTGAGGACTTGGCACGCTTGATGCTGGTAGATTGCGAGCATTTCTGACTACTCTATACCGATGACCATCGTTTTTCCAGCGTTGATTCTGATCGCACTCTTCGCCTATCTTTTTCTTCGCCGCAATTCTGAACGAAGAGGAATTGACTCTGGGAATGACGGACATTGGGGTAAGAATCCGTGGATCTGGGTCTTTGTATTGATGACACTTAGTGCTATCGATGCTTTTATCTCAGCCCTGCAGGAGGGGTGGAATATCGGCGACACGATTGGCGCATGTGTATTCTTCGTGCTGTCTGTGTTGATCCTTCCTGAAGCCGTCCGTCGCAATCGAAATGCGCGCAATAGTAGAAACCCCAAATAGCGAGTTGCTTTGTAATTGAAGCGTTAGCTTTCGTTGGCTTCGATACGATCGAACGTGAAGCCGGCGGGTAACGGGCGGCGCAATTGACGGATCTTTTCCAGAGCTGCTTCTACTTCGCGGCTGCGGGCGACGTCGGACTGGCTTGGCCCGTCGATATCGTCACTTGGCTTGAGATCACGGGAATCGTCGGCGGGCATAGCAGCCCGTGGTGCAACGCCGTGCGCCGGAAAAATTGGTACAGGCACGAATTTCCTCCCTTGGGAACTTCCGTATTTACAGTAGCTTACGAGGGTCGGAAAATCATGCCAGCCCCATTTTTCGAACCTGACCACTTGCGCCACGGACTGATAGGCATACGTCCATTCTGAACTAGCCTAGATCAATCCGCATTCGACGAGGAAGCGGCCGGAGGGTCGACGGGCGGCGGCTTGGACTTGGAGGCCGGCTTCGGCGGCGAGGAGTCGAAACTCTCCCAATGTGCGGCCCTTGCCTCCTACGAGGACGAGCATGAGGAGGTCGGGATCCGGGGCTTCGTTGGGGGTTACTCCGTTCACGAGGACGATGCGACTGGTGGGGGTGGCGGCTTCGGCACAGCGGCGGAGTATGGCGGTGGCTTCGGCGTCGGGCCAATCACTGAGAATGCTCTTGAGGAAGTAGAGATCGGCTCCGGCGGGGAGTGGATCGAAGAAGCTTTGGGCGGCGGCGGCGACGCGGTCCGTGACTCCAGCGGCGGTGAAGACTTCGTGGGAACGGGCGATTGTGCGGGGCAGGTCGACGAGCGTTCCGTGGAGGTGTGGGTGTGCCTTGAGAACTTCGGCCAGGAGGGCTCCGGTGCCGCCACCGACGTCGACGACGGTCTTGATGGAAGGCCAGGCGGTGAGGTCGGGGAGGACGTCGGGGTCGGGGACGCCGTGGCCGGCGTAGCTCATGAGGGCATCGAATTCGTCGGCTAACGGCGGGTGGGCTGTGAGGTCGTCCCACCACGGACGGCCAAAGACTTCCTGGTAGGCGGGGCGGCCGGTGCGGACGGCGGTGAGGAGGGTGCTCCAGGAGTGGGCCATGCGGCCTCCGATACCTTCCAGGTCGAAGCCGATGCGATTGTCACGGAGGCCCCGGGCAAGATCGTTTAGTGCAAAGTGGCCGGGTTGGGGCTCTTCGAAAATGCCCTTGGCGACGAGGTGTCGAAGGACGCGGTGCAGGGCGGAGGCGTCGGCGTGGGCGGCGACAGCCAATTGATCGATGTGTGTGTGGCCGGAGTCGATGTGGTCGGCGAGGCGGAGAGTGGCGGCGACGAGGATGCACCAGGGGGTGCAGAGATCGGCTAGTTCCCAGAGATCCATGGAAACATGATGCCACTTGCGGGGAGTATTATGGCTCTATGATCGCCGCTGGTGCTCTCGTCACATTTCAAGAGTTCGAACAGCTGCCGGACGGGGCGGAGCAACTGGAATTCTTGCAGGGAGAGGTGCTCAGAATGCCGCCTCCAGAGCGAAGCCACATGGAGATCGCGCACCGGCTTCTTGGGATTTTGCAGCGCGTGATGGCAGAAGCTGGCGGCGGAACGGGCGTCGGGGAAGCGTATGTCGAGATGGGCTACCTGATGAAGAACGAGCGGTCGTGGTTGCGACCGGACGTGAGCATCACTCACCGCGGACAGCCGGGCGAGCGGTACTTTGAGGACGCGCCCGCTCTCGCCGTCGAGGTGGTGTCACCGAGCGACACCGCAGCCCATCTGGAGAGCAAGGTGAACGTATACCTGGCGCACGGCGCGCGTGAAGTTTGGGTGGTTTATCCAGAGAGCCGGCATGTGCGCGTTTATGATGCGTCGGGGGCCTCGCGGCGCGAAGATGTCGAACTTACGACACCACTTTTGCCGGGCGTTTCCATCCGCCTCGACCGATTCCTCTAGCGGTCACCTGATAAACTGGAGACAAATGGTATACGACCTGATCATCATCGGGAGCGGTCCCGGTGGGTATTCCGCGGCTATTCGCGCCGGGCAGTATGGACTGAAGACCGCGATCATTGAAAAAGATCCGAAGCTGGGCGGCACTTGCTTGCATGTGGGTTGCATTCCCACGAAGAGCCTGTTGCATTCGGCGGAGGTGTGGAACCACTTTGTGCACTCCGAGGACGAGGGGATCTTCTGCGAGAACCCGCGGCTGGACCTGCCGAAGGTGAGCGATCGCAAGAATAAGATCGTCAGCAAGCACGCCAAGGGCGTGGAGATGCTGATGAAGAAGAATAAAGTAGAAGTCGTGAAAGGCTTCGGCGTTTTGAAGGGCGGCGGGAAGGTGGAAGTCACCTCCGATGGCGGCACCAAGACGCTGGAGGCGAAGAACATCATCATCGCTACCGGTTCCGAGGCGCGCATGCTGCCGGGCCTGCAGCCGGATGCGGAACGGATTGTCACCAACATCGAAATCCTGAACCTGCAGAAAGTGCCGAAGTCGCTGGGCGTGATTGGCGCGGGCGCGGTGGGCGTGGAGTTTGCCTCCATCTACAAACGGTTTGGGTCCGATGTGACGGTTTACGAGATGCTGCCGCGGGTGGTTCCGGTGGAAGACGAGGAAGTCTCGAAGGAACTGGAGCGGAGCTTTAAGAAGCAGGGCATCCGGTGCGAGACGGGCGCCAAGGTGGACAACATCCAGAAGCTGGATACCGGCGTTCGCTTCACTGCTACGCTCGCCAACGGCAAGCAGGAGACGGTGGAAGTGGAGACGCTGCTGATCGCCGTGGGGCGGAAGCCGAACACGGAAAAGATTGGGTTGGAGAACACGAAGGTCCAGAGCGAGCGCGGCTTCATCAAGGTGGACGAGTTTCAGCGGACGGGCGAACCTAACGTATACGCGATTGGCGATGTAGTGATGGGGACGCCGCAATTGGCGCATGTGGCGACGGCGCAAGGAATGGTGGCAGTGGGTCATATGGCGGGCAAGGCGGTGATTCCGATTCGCCGCAATCGCATTCCGGGTTGTACGTATACGGAGCCGGGCATCGGCAGCGTGGGTTTGACCGAAGCGCAGGCGAAGGCAGCGGGACACAAGGTGAAGATCGGCAAGTTTCCGTTCGTGGGCAACAGCAAAGCGAGCATTGTGGGCATGCACGATGGCTTTGTGAAAGTTGTCGCGGATGAGAAATACGGCGAGATTCTGGGTGTTCACATCATTGGCTACGAAGCGTACGAGTTGATTGCGGAGTGTGTGGCGGCGATGGAAGCCGAGGCCACCGTGGAGACGATGATGTCGACCATTCACGCGCATCCGACGCTGTATGAGGCAGTGGGAGAAGGTTTCAACGCCGTCTACGGCCTTGCACTCAATGCGTAATTGCGAGTTTCGGGATGTGGGCCGGATGGGCTATGAGGAGGCGTTCGCGCTGCAGCAGCGGCTGGTGGCGGAGCGCAAACTGGGCCGAATTCCGGACCAATTCCTGATCGTGGAGCACGCGCATGTGCTGACCATGGGCCGCAACGGGCACCTGGAGAATCTACTGGTGAGCGAGGAAGTTCTGCGCGCGCGTGGGGTGGAGTTTTGCGAGACAGACCGGGGTGGAGACATCACCTATCACGGGCCGGGCCAGGTGGTGGGCTATCCGATTCTCGATCTGCGAGAATGGAAACGCGACGTTGTCGCGTACGTGCGCGGGCTGGAGCAAGCGCTGATCGACGCGCTGGCGGAGTTTGGGATTGCCGGTGGCCGGGTAGCCGGTGCGACGGGGGTATGGGTGGAAGATCGCAAGATTGCCGCGATTGGGGTCCACTTAAGCCGCTGGGTGACCTCTCACGGGTTCGCTCTGAATGTAGATACGGATTTGAGTTTCTTCCGGCTGATTGTTCCGTGCGGGTTGACGAAGCCCGTTACGTCGATGGCGGCCGAGGGCGTGGCGGCGCGCCGCGAAGAGGTAGTAGCCGCGATCAAGCGGCAGTTCGCGAAGATATTTGAAGTCGAGATCACGGAAACGGAACTGGAGAAGGTGTTATGACCGACGTAGTGATGCCCCAGATGGGCGAGAGCATTGTCGAAGGAACGTTGACGCGGTGGCTGAAGAAGCCGGGTGAACGCGTAGAGCGCGACGAGCCGCTGCTGGAGATATCTACCGACAAAGTGGACTCGGAGATACCTTCGCCAGCCGCCGGGACATTGAAAGAGATCCTGGTGCCCGAGGGCACGACGGTGGCGATTAACACCGTAGTGGGGCGAATAGAAGACGGCGGCGCTGCGACGGCGGCTCCGGCGGCAGCCGCTCCTGAGCCGGTGGCAGCAGCTGCTGAGCCTGTGGCGGAGGCGGCCCCGGCGGCGGCCGCGCCTGCGCCTGCTCCCGCCGCTGCACCTGAGCCGGAATCCGAGGATTCGGGTCCGTTGTCTCCGCTGGTCCGGCGGATGGTGAGAGAACACAACGTCGATGTGCGGCAGGTGCGCGGCACGGGCGCGGGTGGACGCATCACGAAGCAGGATATCGAGAATTTTGTGTCGGCGCGGGCGGGTGCACCGGCACCGGCGGCACCGGTTGCGGCTCCCGTTGCGGCTCCGGCTCCAGCAGCCCCGGCGGTGCAGGCTCCTGCGGCCCCGGCTGCTGTGGCTCCCCTGCCCCCGGCGGGCATGGCGAAGACGCGTGTGGAACCGATGAGCACGATGCGGCAGAAGATCGCCGAGCACATGCTGATGAGCAAGCGTACTTCGGCACACGTCACCACCGTTCACAAAGTGGACATGACGAAAGTGGCGAAGATCAGGGCCAAGCAGAAGGAAGAATTCCAAACGCGGTATGGGTTTGGATTGACGTTCCTGCCGTTTGTGATCCGCGCGGCGGCGGAAGCGCTGCGAGTGTTCCCGATCTTCAATGCGTCGATTGAAGGAACGAACATTCTCTATCACAACGATGTGAACATTGGCATCGCCGTGGCGCTGGACAACGGTCTGATTGTTCCGGTAATCCGCGCCGCGGACGAGAAGAACGTGGTTGGATTGCAGCGGGCAGTAGTGGACTTGGCAGCGCGGGCGCGGTCGCGGCAGTTGAAGCCGGATGAGATCAGTGGAGGCACGTTCTCTATCACCAACTTCGGCAGCTTCGGCAGTATCTTCGCGACTCCGGTAATTAACCAGCCGCAGGTGGCCATTCTCGGCGTGGGCGCGGTGGAGAAGGTTCCGGTGGTGGTGGATGACGCTATCGCGATTCGCTCGATCGCGCATCTTGCGCTGACGTTCGACCACCGCTTGATCGATGGCGCGCTGGCGGATCAATTCTGCCAGAAGGTGAAGGCGATTCTGGAGAGCTGGTCAGAGTCGATTCTGTAGTTTCGGTTTCGAGCGAAAAGGGGCGGCCGTTTACGCGGTCGCCCCTTTTTTATTGCTTGACGTTGCCGACCGACCAGTACCCGGGCCGGGAGCGGACGTGAAGCTCGCTGGTGCGGACGCGGACTTCAAGTGTGTGATACCCGGCGGAGGGGTCGTCGGGAATGAAGCTGAGCTGATATTGAGTGTGCAAGTCCTGGCCCAGATTCTGCAGGGCGTCTTCAAGACCTTTCAGCTTGGTGAACGGGAAGTCGGCACCGCCGGTACCCATCGTGAGCGATTCCACTGTGTTGGTCTTGCTGAGCCGATGAAGTTCGGTGAAGATACCGAGAATATCGACTCGCTGGTCTTTCGGAGGGATGTAAGGATCGGGGCAACCGTATGGGCCGCAGTGCGCCGGACCGCCGCTGTTGGTCCCCGATTCCTCACGCGGGATAGTGGGACGCTTGGGAACACGAGGTTCCGCGGTAGCCGATGACTTGGTGGTGAACGCGGTTTTGATGGCGGAATAAGTGGCGCCGTATACGGTGACTCCGGAGGCTTGCGCCGCCAGCAGAACCTGTTGCAGTTCAGAGTCGCTACCACGGTCGCGCGTTTCTGAGATCAGCAGAAGAACGCGGCGTGCGTTGGGTTTGCGGCGCAGCATTTCGATGGCTTCGCTGGCGGCATCGAGCATATGCGCGGTTTTGGGAGGCCCCATGCGGAGCCTTTGCAAGGCGAGGTGGAGGAGATTTTCATCGCCAGTGCATTCCTGAGCCCAAGTGACGATATCCGAAAAGGTGACCACTGCAGCGCATCCGCGTTCGCCGGTGACAACGGGTTTGATCATTCCGCCGATGAGCTGGACTTTTTCAAGGACGGGTTTCGAGATTCCTGACGTTTGAATGGCAATGACCAGTGCAATGGGAGCCACACCTGTGGCAATTGTGTCGACACTCATTTTTTGAGGATGGCCGTTGTCGAGAATGACGAAATCGGTAAGATCGAGACCGTCGACGGAACGGCCTTGGGCGTCGGTGACAGCGACTGGAACGATCACCAAGCGGGATTGCACGTCGAACTGGGGGGTCTGCGCGGCCAGCGTGGCCGCGACTGCGAAGGCCAAGAGACACTTCATCAGCTACCTAGATAGCACGCCAAGGGCCATCAATTCAGGGTTTTCGACTACCCTTTGGTATGATCAAAACAATAGCGACCAAGAATGATTGTCGAGCCCCAGACGGTACAGTTTGAGTCTATTGCCCTTGATTCAGGGGCTACGCTTGCGCCCGTGGAGGTGTGTTACGAAACGTGGGGCACACTGAACGAGCGGAAGTCGAACGGGATCCTGATTGTGCACGCCTTTTCAGGCGATTCGCACGCGGCGGGAATCGGACACGACGGGAAGCCGGGTTGGTGGGATAACTCGATCGGGCCAGGCAGGGCGTTCGACACGGACAAATACTTTGTGATCTGTTCGAACGTGCTGGGCGGATGCCGCGGGACAACGGGGCCGGGGTCGACGAATCCGAAGACGGGCGCGCCGTATGCGATGGCGTTCCCGGTGATCACGATCGGGGACATCGTGCGTCTTCAGAAGATGCTGGTGGACCACCTGGGGATTTCGAAACTGCTGGCAGTGGCGGGCGGGTCGATGGGCGGAATGCAGGCCTTGCAGTGGGCGCTGGCGTATCCGGACGCCGTGGCTTGCGTGATGCCGATAGCGTCCACGGCGCGGCACAGCGCGCAGCAGATTGCCTTCAATGAGGTGGGGCGGCAGGCGATCATGTCGGACCCGGATTGGAACGGCGGCGATTACTACGGCAAGAAGCTACCGGGACGCGGGCTGGCGGTGGCGCGTATGGTGGGCCACATCACCTACATGTCCGACGAGTCGATGCGGGAGAAGTTCGGGCGGCGGCTGCGCGGGCGTGATGCGTATGGCTTTGACTTCGAGGTGGACTTCGAAGTGGAGAGCTACCTACGGTATCGCGGGAGCCAGTTTGTCGACCGTTTTGACGCCAACTCCTACTTATACATCACGAAGGCGATGGATTATTTCGATCTAACGAATGGGTGCGGCTCACTGGCGGCAGCGCTGGAGAAGACTAAGGCGCGATTCCTGGTGGTGAGTTTCACGTCGGACTGGCTGTATCCGACGTATCAATCACTGGAGATTGTGAATGGACTGCGCGGGCGCAACCGCGATGTGGCGTATTGCGAGTTGACGTCAAACTATGGCCATGACGCGTTTCTGGTAGACGTGGCTGAGCAGACCGATCTCATCCGCGGGTTTCTGACGCGGACCTTCCGGGACCTCGTATGAGCCAGTTTGTTTACGAGTTACTGGGGCGGCGCGATTACAAGATCATCAGCGATATTGTGCCCGCTGGTTGTAAAGTGCTCGACCTGGGATGCGGCGACGGCGGGCTGCTGGAGTGGCTGGCGACAAACAAGAAAGTGGACGGGCGCGGCGTGGAGATCGAGAGCGCGAAGGTGCAGCAGGCGATCGTGCGCGGTGTTTCCGTCTATCACGGCGACATTGAGCAGTGCCTGGGCGACTATCCGGATAAGGCGTTCGATTACGTGATCTTGAGCCAGACCCTGCAGGAGACGCGGAGGCCGATGGATGTGTTGAACGAGATGCTGCGGATTGGGCATCACGCGATTGTCGCGTTCCCCAATTTCGGACACTGGACGGTGCGGCTATCACACCTCTGGAGCGGGCGCGCGCCGCAGACCGAATTGTTTCCCCACGATTGGTATAACTCGCCGAATATCCACTTCCTGACGGTGGAAGATTTCGAACTGTTGGCCGCGCAGAAGAAGTGGCGCGTGGAGCGGCGGTGGTTCTTATCGGGCGCGCGGACGATTCACACGATGCCCAATTTACTGGCGGAGGTCGCGGTTTTTCTGGTGACGCGGTGACGGCGACCTGTCTTGAAAAATGGTACAGGCACGAATTTCCTCCCCCGGGAAATCCTGTCGTTCAGTAGACTCCAGGGGTCGGAAAATCGCTGCCAGTCCCGATTTTCAAGACGGTCGCTAGTGCTTCTTTTTGACCACTGAGAGGGTCACTTGGGACGGGTATTGCGACGAGTGATGCACCGCGTTGTGGGCCACTACACCAACAGATTCGTCGTAGTTATTGCCGCCGGTATTCAGATTTCTGTCGAAACGCGGGAAGTTACTGCTTGAGACCTCAATGCGAATGCGGTGACCTTCTTTGAAGTAGTTACTCGTGGTCATGGGCGAGAGGGTCAGTTTGTAGACTTTGCCGCGCTCCATCCACACGGGCGGTACCTCGTAGCCGTCGCGATAGCGGGCCCGCTGGATGGTCTCATCGAGATTGTAGGCGGTCCCATCGGGGTAAACGTCCAAGACCTTCGCGGTGAAATCAGTGTCCTTGGCATCGGAGGAGACATACAGGGTGACGTCGATACTGCCGCTGACTTCCAGACCTTCGCGGAAGGGGTCAGAGGTGTAGACCAGGACGTCGGAACGCGCTTCCATACGGCGCTGATCGAAGGCGCCTCCGGATACGGCGTTACCGGTGCAGCAGACATTGCCGCCGTAAGAGTTGACGGGGTTGGCTGGATCGTAAGTGAAGGTATCGGGTTTGTCTTCAGCGGGGGTGGCGGAGGCCAGCGAGCCGTCGCCGTTCAGCGTATTGGCTTTGCCGCTGCTGCCAAGGGAGAGAGTCATCGGCTCGGCTCCGGCGGGCGGCCAGGTTTCGGAGGTCTGCCAGCGATTCGAGCCCATGGTGAAGTAGCGGACTTTCGGCATCCCCGCCATCGTTTTGTTGTCTTCACCCTTCAGGTAATGGTCGAACCAGGCGTAGGTGAGGGTGTCGTAGTCGAGGCGGGCATCGCCCATACTGCGTTCGCCGACGATGGTGTTTTCGGTGGCGCGCTTGTAGGCGCAATGGAGCGTCGGGGCGATGATGGCGTATTGCTGGTTGGCAATCTCAGGGCGGGCGGTTTTGCGTACGTGGTTGTAGGCGGCGAGGTTGGGCCCGGTGGAGACGTCGTACCAGGACATGAACCAGAAGCCGGGGATATTGATGGGTTTGTCGTCGTGCCAGAGGCCGCCGCGATACCATGCGGGGTCGTTGGGCGGGCGCTTGATCATGGCGCCTCCGGTGGACACTTCGGCGCGGTCGGCGTAGATTCCGTGAGGGCCATCGACAGCTTTAATGATGTCTACCTCCGGCAGATGCCAGAGGGCCTTCGACCAATCGACAGAGGGCAGTTGTTGCGCCAGATCGAATGACTTCGAGACACGGAGCAAATCTTCCTGCGTGGTGTTGGGAGGGAACATAGGCCGCACCTGATTCTGCTCGCCGTAGAGCCAGGCGATGAAGAGCATCTGCACGGCGCCGCCGCGGTACCAGTTGCCTTGCTCGTAGTAAGGGGCCACTCTACCGACACCGGCGCCGAAGCCTTGCGGGATCATCGTGGTGTACCCAGGGTTGCCCATGGCGGCGACGGCGAGTTGCCATTCGGCAGACGATGAGCATCCGATGGTTCCCACCTTGCCATTGGACCAGGGCTGGGAGGACATCCACGTGATGGCGTCAGTACCATCAGACACTGGCGTGCCCAGAATGTCCCAGTTGCCTTCGGAAAAGAAATGGCCGCGTTCGTTCATCACGACGAGCGCGTAACCGTGATTGACGGCTTCGATTTTGTCCGCCATGTCGCTGGGCGCGCCGAGTTTCACGTCCCAGTAATTGAAGTTATAAGGCGTGCGAACGAAGATGATCGGATATTTCTTCGAGGTGTCTTTGGGCCGGTAGATATCAGTGGCCATGCGCTTGCCGTCGCTCATGGGGACCATCACTTTACGCTCGATGATGGCGATTGATTCGAGTTTCTTTTCGAGGGCGTTGCGGTCGGCAATCAGTTGGGCATCGGAGCGCTGTTGGGCCAAGGCGGGGACTGGGGCAGACGTCAGTACGGCCAAGCTGAACAGCATCGCGACGCAGACTTCGGACTTCATTCGGTGGACTCCCTTGGTTTCACCGAGGATACAACCTGCCGGCTTATCGTGGCAAGAGATTACGGCCAGTGTGTGGCGGGAACACATGCGAATCAGTGTGGAGCGGTGGGAGGGGGAAGGCGCCGAGATCTGGCTCGGTTGCAGTGTATATACGGCTGCGGGATACTAGCTATTGGCTCGCTGGCGATTCGAGTGGGACGAACACAACGTGCAGCACATCGCCCGTCACGGAGTCGGGCCGACGGAGGTAGAGCAAGCCGCCGATGGATCTCCCGTCGTAGGGCCGCGGGAACTCGTCAAAGGCGAGTGGCGACAACTGCTGTTTGGTAAGACGGCCGCGGGCCGCTATCTTCGGGTCTGTTTTACGCTGCGAGGCGGGAAGTTCCGGACGGTTACGGCGCACCCCATGGATAGACAAGACAGGAAAAACTATGCCGCAAAAATTGGCAAGTAAATCTCGCGTCAAAGAGCCAGTCATCCCAGACTTCCGGTCCAAAGCAGAGGAAGCCGAGTGGCACAACAGCCCCGCGGGCCGGCGTTGGTGGAATCTGAAGTACGAAAAAGCCGACCTCGAAGGAAAAATCCGCGTCTATCCGAACGGGATGAATATCGAGCGCACCGATCCGAAAGTGCTGGCGGATTTGGAAGCAAAGGCTAAGTGCGCGTTGGCGCTGGAAGCCAAACTCAGGAACCAGGCCATTTCTCTGCGTGTGCCTGTCGCCGATCTTGAACTCGCCAGAAAGATCGCTGCCAAACGAGGAGTAGGCTATCAAACCATCCTCAAAGAGGCGATCCACTCGGGACTTTCTAAGGCGTAGGTCCTGAAGCCGGTTGGCCGTGGCAAGGAATTATAGCCAGTGCAACTCGGCGGCGACGACGACCGTAGCGAAGGACACCCAGAGGACGACGCAGAGCACCAACGCCGCGGCCGGACGGGAGTGGGGCCAGAGTCGTGTAGCCACCCAGGCAGCAAGGGCAACCGTGACGAGATTGCCTATGAAGCCAGGCAACAAGCGGAAACCGCCAGTGTAGAAAGGGTAGAGCGCGCAGACGAGGAAGAGGATGGCGACCCACAGCGCCGGGCGGGTGGCGCCACGGCGAAGGGCGAGCCAGCGGGCGGCTCCCATACCGGCGAACAGGACGACCCAGACGGCGCCGACAAACCAATCGGGCGGACTGAACCAGGGCGGCAGGTTGCCGGAATCAGTCTGGTCCCAGTGGAAGAAGAAGATGATTCCGTTGAGGAGGAGCGCGATCAGGATGGCGCCCAGTGCGTTGGCGAGCAGTGCTTTTCGATTCATGGTTTTCTTCGGAGCCTAAAGAGCCGCTTGAGTTCAGGCGAGAATTCGCGGAGGAGGGAGACGCCGACCTCGAAGCCCATCTGTTGATTACCCAGGCGCACCCCATCGGCTAAGGGGTTGAAGCGGGCCGGATACCAATACATGGACAACATGCCGCTGCCGTAGGCGGACGCGGCCAGCGGCAGATTAAAGCGCGTGGCGCCATTCGTATTCCTGGTGAGAAAGGTCCATTTGATGGCGTGTCCGGAGCGAGAGAAGAACCCTTTGCAAGCGCAGTTCTGATAGCGGGGATCATAGCCAAGGATGGCCGCGCCGCCCTGGTGGATGGATTCCTGCAATGCGAAAGTACCCAGGAGTGAGGCGGAGCGTTTGGCGTAGCCTTCGACGCCCTGACCCCACTCGGGAGAGTCGTTACCCAACTGATCGATGCTGGCGGCTCCGGCCGCTCCAAAGTAGAGACCAGGTGAGAGGATGGTGTCTTTCCAATAGCGATCCCAGCGTTCAGAGCCGGTCAGTGGCTGGTAGGACGACACTGTCTGTGCGAACGCGGCCGTGGCGGGTAGTAGGGCTGAGAGAAGAAGCGCAAGTCTCATGCTGGTACGATTCGAAGATACGGCGGCGGGGTGGGAAATCGATAGTGACACAAGTCAGCGATATTTCTGACTTTCGTCACTGGCAGATGCCGGTGTACGCGGCTATGCTCGGGAGAGCGCGTACATGAAGAGCCTCATCCTTCTAATTCGGCTGTGTGCGGTTGCCGTAAGTTTGGTGTCGGCTGCGTTCACCGGTGTGGAGGTTCTGTACCGCAGGGCAGACGGCACCCCGGGCTGCCTCTTCGAAGCGCTGGTGCGCGAGCGTATGGGCAGGGCGGGACTCATTGCGGCTGAGATCGGATTGATCGCGTTGTTTGCCGTGCTGTTCTGGCTGGCAACCCGCCAAAAGTTCCTCTTCCGGTTGAGCGCGGTTGGAGTGGCACTGATGGCGGCGCAGGTTGTCCTCGCCACGCTGCTCTCCACTGAATTGCTGCTGCTGGTTGCGATTGAGGCGGCACTCCTAATGCCGCTGCGGATGGCGATTCCG
This sequence comes from Bryobacteraceae bacterium, assembly GCA_039934475.1. Classification (GTDB taxonomy): domain Bacteria; phylum Acidobacteriota; class Terriglobia; order Bryobacterales; family Bryobacteraceae; genus JBDTMC01. The sequence continues at coordinate 17,288 of JBDTMC010000030.1, forward strand.
TGGGTAGTCACGCAATCGGCGGTGCAAGTGCTGTCCGTCTACTGGCAGGTGCAAATCACGGGATCGCACCCGCTGTTGGGCCTGTTTGCGCCGCAGCCGGGGCACATGGAAGTAGCGATGCTGTTGATGGCGTTGACTTCGCAGGTGTGGCACTGGCTTTCGCTTGGCCTGGGGCTGCTGGCCGCAAGCGCTGTGCGGCAGGCGATGGAGTTGCAGCGCGTGGTGGCGGAACTGCGGGCGACACAGCAGGTGGAGGCCGCGACGGCGCGGCTGGCGGAGAGGCTGAGTATCTCGCGGGAGTTGCATGATTCCTCAGGGCACCACCTGGCGGCCTTGAATGTGAGCTTACGATTGATGCGCCACATACCACAGCCCGTGGAGATGGCGGAGAAGATCGACGAGTGCCTGCTGGTGGTAAAGCAACTGTTATCGGACGTGCGGGGCGTGGTGCGGGATTTGCGCCAGGTGCCGGCGATTGATCTAAAAACCGCGGTGGAAACAATGGCCGACGGGATGCCGTCGATTCGTGTACACGTCTTGATGGCGGAGTCGCTGGCTTCGACGCCGCCGTTTCAGGCGCACGCGTTGTTCCGCTGCGCCCAGGAGATCCTCACCAACGCGGTGAAGCACTCCAATGCAAACAATTTGTGGCTGAAGATTGACAAGACGGACAGGGGGATCCGACTGGAAGCGCGGGACGACGGACTGGGTGCATCGCGCATCATCTTCGGCAACGGTCTACGGGGCATGGAAGAACGCGTGGCTGAGATGGGCGGCACCATGGAGGTTTACAGCAGGGCCGGACAGGGCTTCCGTCTGACGTTGGGTATGCCACTGCGGGAGCGGATGACGTGATTCGCGTTGTGATTGTGGAAGACCAGACGATTGTGCGGCGGGGGATTGTCAGTCTGCTGGATTTGACTCCGGACATCCGTATTGTGGGCGAGGCGGTGAACGGCGAAGAGGCGCCCATTGAGATTGAGAGCAAACGTCCGGACGTGGTGATCATGGATATCCGGCTGCCAAAACGCAGTGGCATCGACGTGCTGCGGGGAATGCAGGGGAAGGCCGATGCACCGCCGGTAATTCTGCTCACGACCTTCGACGATGACCTGCTGTTCTTGCAGGGGATGCGCGCAGGGGCTCGCGGTTTTTTGCTGAAGGACGTTTCCGAAGAGCGTCTGGCGGAGGTGATCCGGATTGTGGCTTCGGGCGGAAGTCTGTTGCAACCGGCGATTACGGAGAGCGTGTCACGCACGGTACGAGAGATGAAACCAGCGTTTGAAAGCGCCGCAGACCCGGAGCCGCTGACGCCTTATGAGCGGCACACTTTGCGGTTGGTGGCCGGAGGACTGAGCAATCGCGAGATCGCGGAAAGCGCGGGTTCGACGGAAGGGGCAGTGAAGAACCAGCTATCGAGCGTACTGGCGAAGTTGGGGGTACGGGATCGAACGAGAGCGGTACTGCGCGGAATCGAACGCGGACTGATTTAGGCCAATGCGGAAAGGCTCCAGTTGCGCCGCACGGTATCATAAAATCCAAATGCTCCGTTGCTTTCGAATCGTGACCGCCCTGGTTTTGGGTCTGGCGGCAGCCAGCGCTTGGGAAGACCCTCACAAGAAGGATGTTGGGGATAAGAACCTTGCGTTGCGCACACCGGAGGCGATTGCGGCGGGCGGTGCGTTGTTCGCGTCGGCGTGCGCCGGCTGTCATGGGCGCAAGGGCGAAGGCGGGCGCGGACCGCGCCTGAATGAGGGTTACACGATTCAGGGAGCGCCGGACGATCGCCTTTTCTCTTCCATAAAGAATGGCGTGAAGGGGACGAGTATGCCTCCGTTCGATCTGCCGGAGATCCAGATCCGGGAGCTGCTTGGATTCGTTCGCAATTTGAGCGCGCCGGCTGCGGAAGCTCCCGCGCCGGGTAACGCCGAAGCGGGCAGTGCCTTGTTTTACGGGAAGGCCGGATGCGGCGGGTGCCACAGCATTCGCGGCCGCGGCGGCTCACTCGGACCGGATTTGACGAACGTGGGCGCGGAGCGAAGCCTACTGCGATTGCGCGCTACGATCATGGCCCCGCGGCTGTTGCCTTCGGGAGACTATCGCGGCGCGCGGCTTACTTTGAAATCGGGCAAGACTCTGGAAGGCGTGTTGCGGAGCGCTACGAATTACGAGTACCAACTGCAAAGCGCCGATGGCAACCTGCACCGATTGGCGGCAGAGGACCTGAAAGAGGTGGTGTACCGCGAGGGTCCGGTGATGCCTTCGTTTGCCAACCGCCTGAGCGCGACGGAGATTGACGATATACTTTCCTTCCTTGCCCGGCAGACTGTCCGGCCGCGAGTCAGCGACTAAACCCATGAGAGCCATTGCATTGATTTTGGCGGCTGCGGCCGCGTTGACGGCGCAGGTGCGCTACGAAGATATCGTCAAAGGTCCGGGCGTCAACTGGCTGACGTACATGGGCGACTATGGCGGGCAGAGGCACAGTCCACTGACGCAGATTACCCCGGCAAATGTGGCCAACATGTCCCCGAAGTGGACGTACCATGTTCCGGGCGCGAATCATCTGGAAGCCACACCGCTGGTTTACGACGGCGTGATGTACATGACGGACGCGAATCAGATCCACGCCATTGACGCGCGCAGCGGCCGGCGCATCTGGGTGTATCGCGACGGTGCGGTGAAGAGGCAGAGCCCGAATCGCGGGGCGGCGCTGCTGGGTAACAAGGTCTTCTTCCTCACCAGCGACTGTCACCTTGTGGCGCTGGACCGGCGCACAGGCGCGTTGTTGTGGTCTAAGGAATATGCGTCGCTGGAGAAGGATGGGCACTTTGCGACGATGGCTCCGCTGGCGTTGAAAGACCGCGTGATTGTGGGAGTGGGCGGCGGCGACGGCGGCATTCGCGGCGTTGTGATCGCCCTATCGGCGGAGACCGGCGATGAGTTGTGGCGGTTCTGGACTGTGCCGGCGAAGGGCGAGCCGGGGTCGGAGACGTGGTCGGAGTTCCCGCTGGAGTATGGCGGCGGCGCGACGTGGATGAATGGGACATACGATGCCCAGACGAACACGGTGTACTGGGCGGCGGGGAATCCGTGGCCCGATCAATTCGGTAAACCGCGGCGCGGCGATAACCTCTACACGTGTTCGATGCTGGCGCTGGACGGGGCTACCGGCAAGCTGAAATGGTATTTCCAATTCACGCCGCACGATACTCACGATTGGGATGCCCAAAGCATTCCGGTGCTGGTGGATCTGCCGTGGAAGGGAACCACGCGCAAAGTATTGCTGCATGCGAATCGCAATGGCTTCTTCTATCTGCTGGACCGCGTGACGGGCGAGTTCCTGAGCGGTACACCGTTTATCGACAAACTGAATTGGGCGTCGGGAATCGATGCCAAGGGACGACCGATCGAGCTGCCGAACATAGAACCGACACCCGCGGGCCGCTACATTTGCCCTTCCCTGCGCGGCGCGTCGAACTGGATGTCTCCGGCGTTCAATCCGCAAACCGGGTTGTTGTATGTGCCGACGCTGGAGCAGTGCGATGTCTACACTGTGTCGGAAACCGTGCCGGAGCCGAAGAAGGAGATCATGGGCGGCGGATCAGAACCGCACAATGGCCTGCCTGGCAAATTCTATTTACGAGCCATCGATCCCCTCACGGGCAAGCGGAAGTGGGAATATCCGATGACGGGCGGCGCTGAATCGTGGGCGGGCGCGGTATCCACGGCCGGTGGGGTGATTTTCTTCGGCGATGACGACGGCCAGATGGTGGCGGTGGACGCCAAGAGCGGACATCACCTGTGGCACTACACGATGGGCCAAAACATTACGGCCTCGCCGATTGTGTTTAGCGTGGATGGGAAGCAGTACGTGTCGATTGCCGCCGCTGCCGACGTCTACACCTTCGGGCTGTTCGAACCGGCGAAGCCGACGCCTCTGGTGCCGACGCGCACCGGAAACTGATTATTTGCCCGGCTCGGAGATCGTGATATTGCGGAAGAGAATGCCGCCGGTGTGGTCACCCTGGATGTAGAAGACGCCGGGTTCGCCTTCGTTGCTATCGAGGGCGCCGCCGGTGATGCCGGCGATCTCCTGATTGTCGATGATGGTAACTCCGTTGCGAACGATTGTTACCGTGCGTCCGACAAAGGTGATATCGAAAGTTTCCCATTGGCCGGGCGTGCGCGCGACTGTGCCTTTTGTGGCCACGGCACCGTAAATAGCGCCCATCGTGTGGAAGGCGTCCTCAGTGCCCGCGGGCTCATACTCCACTTGCATTTCATAGCGGCCGCGCAGATAGATGCCGCTGTTGCCGTTCTCAGGGCAGTTGAGCTCGACGTGTAATTTGAAGTCGTTGAACTTGCGGGTGGTGCGGAGGTTGGCGCCTTTGGTCTCGTTCACCAGCGCGCCGTCTTTAGCTACCCAGTGATTAAGCTGCGGCTTGTCGGGTTCCCAACCTGTCAGATCGTGTCCGTTGAAGAGGGGCTCCGGCTTAGACCAGCGCTGGGGCGGCTTGTGGTTCAGCGTGGGAGCGGGAACGGCGGTGATGGTGCCGGCATTGTCGCCTTTGCGGCGCATTGTACCGGCGAGGGCGTTCTGGGTGAATTCCATGAGAGCGGTGAATTCCAGGACAGTGTTGCCATCCTTGTCCATCGGAACTATCAGACGCCCTCCGTCGAGCTTTGCGCCAGTGACATTGAACGCACTGCCGGAGCGAGGCTGCACACGGACTTGGAGGTCAGCAGATTCACCGGTCACCTGCATCCAGCCGGGATAGGTGTCCTTGGGTGTTTTGATGGTGAGGTCCCAGCGGCCGGCGAACGGGTTGGCAGCGTAAGCGGGTACGAGGCTGAGGCTGGCAAGAACGAAAGCAGATAAGCAGTGCATTCGTGTCATATCATAGCGCTTTGACATGCCTTTTCGAACAACGCGGAGACAGATGATAGCCGCGGCGGCGATGCCGCTTCTGGCGGCAGATGAAATCGCGCGCCCCCTCGTGGAACGCAATGACGCGGCGGTGACAGGCCTAATGGAACGGCAGGTGACTGACCCGGCTGCTCCTGGATGCGGTTCCTATGCCGACGCCTACGGGCTGTGGAACGCCGGCACGGCCGGTAGCATTGTCGAAGCCCTTACGGCGTCGTTCCTCAGCCCGGGATCGCGCTATCACAAGGACCCGGCGGTCCTGGAGCGGATTCGCCTGGCGGCAGGCTTTCTGGCGCGGGCACAGCACGCAGACGGCACGATCGATCTGCTGATCACCAACTTCCATTCAACGCCCGACACCGGGTTTGTTGTGCATAACGCGGGTACGGCGGCCTGTCTGGCAAAGCGGGCGGGAGTGCGGGAGATCGTAGCGGCGCTGGAACCGTTTCTGGTGAAGGCTGGCGCGGCACTGGCGACGGGGGGTGTCCACACGCCGAATCATCGTTGGGTGGTTTGTTCCGCGATGGCGCAGATCGACGAAGTGTTTCCCGATGCGCGCTACGGCCGCCGTATCGATCAGTGGCTGGCGGAGGGCATCGACATTGATGGCGACGGGCAGTTTGATGAGCGCAGCACGACGATTTACAACACAGTGTGCGACCGGGCATTTACGGTGCTCGCGGTGAAACGGAAGCGCCCGGAATTGTTGGAACCCGTGCGCCGCAATCTGGAAGCGATGCAGTACCTGCTGCATGCAGACTACGAGGTAGTGACGGAGATTTCACACCGCCAGGACCAGGGGCAGCGCGGCGATCTGTCGCGGTACTGGTTTCCCCTGCGGTATTTGGCGGCGCTCGACAGGAATCCGGTATACGCGGGCCTGGCCCAGCATTTCGAGACGAAAGCGGGGTCTTTGTCAGCGCTGTTGGAGTACCCGGAAATGGTGAAGCAGCCGCCGATCGCTCCGCCGCCGTCAGACTACGAAAAATACTTTCCAGGCATGAAGGTGGCGCGCATCCGGCGAGGTGCGGTGAGTGCCACGATGCTGCTGCAGCAAGACAGCCGGATCTTTTCCGTTCGCAAGGGTGAAGCGGTAGTTGAGGCCGTCCGATTTGCCTCCGCGTTTTTCGGCAAAGGGCAGTTCATGGGATTGGAAAGCGGGCGTGAGGGACGGGCATACACGGCGACCCAGGCCTTGACCGGCCCGTACTTTCAGCCCCTGGATCCGGCGCGCACGGTGGCGGCGGGCGAGTGGGGCGCGGTACGGGCACAGCGCCGGCAATCCGATGTCTGCACGCTGCGCCAGTCGGCCAGGATTGCCGAGACAGCGAAAGGGTTTCAGTTGGCCGTGCGGGCGGAAGGCACGTCCGGAGTACCGTTGGCGATAGAGATCTGTCTGCGTGAGGGCTCACGTGTGGAAGGCTGCCGGGAGGTAGACGGGCGCAGGGACTGCTGGATACTGGCGGGTGGCATGGCGTCGGTCACGGCAGGCCGAGACACCATTCGCTTCGGCCCTGGAACGGGAGCGCCGCACACGTGGACAGAGATTCGCGGAGCCTTACCGAAGATGGCCGGGCCGAGCGTCTATCTCACCGGATTCACTCCTTTTGCGCACACCTTGGAGTTCGAAGTTTATTGAGCGATCTCGAATCGGTTAGGCGCGGGTGCTAGAATCTGGTTTAATGCGATTCGATCTCACTCTCGGCTCCCGGCTCAGTGAGTGGGAGGCGCAGCATGATCCACTTGCCCGTGGGTTTGGCGAATTCTTCGCATTGCGCTTCCGGCAAATCTTTCTGCGTGACCTTCCGCTCACTGTTTCCGCCGCATTGGCTGTTCAGCAGAGATGGAAGCTGACGATTCGAAACGGCGAGTATGAATCCAGCGCTACCTCCACGTCTACACGCGGCTGGCAATTGCTGCATCGCGAACTGGCAAAACTGGCTTCGGAATCGGGCTGCGCCAGCGTGCCGGAGGAACGGTTGCTGGATGGCGGCACGACAGTGGAAGCGGCGTTGCTTGCGTTTGTGCTTTCCTTCACCGCAGATTCACCGGAGACTCTGCTGCGCCGTGCTATCGAGATCGACCCTGCATTTAACGAAGCCCGCTATGGCCTGGCCAAGAGGCTGGTGACCGATCGGGAAGTGGATGCGGCCATTGCGTTGATGCGGGACGTCACTTTCGCGGGCGAGGAACGACGACGCGACTTTGCGGGCGAGTTGTGGCGGCGCAATCATCTATGGGAGGCGCGCGAAGTTCTGCGCCGGGCCTGCGCGACGGAGCCGGAGACGGCAGCGAATTGCCGCATGCTTGCCAGCGTGACGATGTTGCTGGGTGGGCGCGATGAAGCAAGAAGCTTTGCGGCTCGCGCTGTGGCCCTGGATCCCACCGACCATCGACACTGGCGTCTGTTGGGCGATGTGCAGAGGGCGTTAGGTGAACCCGAAAAGGCGGCGCGGTTCCTGCGCATTGGGCTTGAGTTGAAGAAGGACGACGCGGGTCTGCTGGAGTCTTTGTCGGGCAGTTTGCTGGAACAAGGCCGTGTGGATGAGTCGGTTCAATGGCTGGAGCAGGCGGTGACGCTGGAGCCGAAGCCGGAGACGCTGGGCTCACTGGCCTTCGCCCTGGCGCGCAAGGGCGACTGGAACGGGGCGATGGACGCCGTGACACGAGCGATCCAAATCGATGGCGGTAATCCGCGGTTCCACATCCTGGCCGGTGACATCATGATGCGGCGCGGCGATGCCGTGGCGGCACAGACGTTCTTCCACACGGCTGAGGCACTGCAGCCCGATGTGAAGATCCTGTTCGAAGGGGGCAACCTTGTCTGACGCCGTCGCTATGGAAGTGATGCCGCGCGAGGTGAAGAGGCGGATGGATGCGGGGGAGAAGCTGCATCTGATCGACGTGCGCGAACCGCAGGAGTATCAGATTGCGCGCATCGAAGGCGCGGAGTTGATTCCGATGAATACAGTGCCCGCGGCGCTGCAACAGTTGGACGCCAAGGCGGACGAAGGCATTCTCATTGTTTTCTGCCACCACGGTGTGCGGAGTTTAAGCGTCGTTAACTGGCTGCGGCAGCAGGGCGTGGAAGCTTGCCAAAGCATGGCGGGTGGGATCCACCAGTGGAGTTATGAGATCGACCCTAAGGTTCCGGTGTATTAGGTAAGTAGGAACTCAAGGTCGACCCACAACGTGTTCGTGCCCTATGACTGAGGGCTGCGGTGCTTGGCCTGCTCCATCGCGATTTCGTTGACGTGGGCGAGGGTCTTGGCGCCTGAGGCGCCTTCGATGGCGCGCAGGGCGATCTCCTGGACCTGTCTTTTGGCTTCGTCGAGCTGCTTTTGCAACTCGGAGATTTGCAGGTTCTGCCGCGCCAGTAAATCTTCCAGGGTTTTGATCCGCAGGTCCGCCATGCGCCGTTCGGATTCGGCGTCCTTCTGTGCCATCTGCATCTGCTGGTCAGCCTGCTGCCGCGCTTCTTTCGCCGCCTCTATAGCCGCCATTTGTACTTCGCGTTCGAGGCGATTGGGGAATTCGGCGGCTTCCTTGCGGAGGCGCAGAAGATCCGCTTCCTGCTCGCGGATTGCGGCTTCGCGTTGCGCCCACTTCTTTTCCAGAGTTTCCTGCTTTTCGAGGTTCTTGTTGTCCTGTTGCCGGATCTCCTCCTCGTACTTGTCCTGGGCGCGTTTTCGTTCCAGATTGCGCTTGTACTCGAAGTCGTCGTTCTCGCGCTGGCGCTGCTTCTTCAGCGCGTCTTCCTGCTCCTTGCGTTCGCGGTCGGTCCTGGTGACGGTTTCGTCCCAGGCTGACTGCTGCGCCTTCATCTCGAACTCAAACTGCGCCTTCTGTTTCGCGTACTCCTGGACCAACTGGTCGAGCGCGGTGGCCGCGACATCGATTTTGTGCAGCCGTTCCAACTCCGTACGTTCCAGTTCCACGGCCGCCCTAAGGGTGGTAAGGCGATTCACCTCGTCCACAAGCTTTTCGGAAATTCCCGAAAGGGCTCGCGAGACATCGATCCCCAGCCTGGAGATCTGCTCGACGGTTCCCTCCACCGTGGTTCCTTCGGCGGCCTGACGCAATTCTCCTTCTTTCCGTCTTGCGACTTCGTCGGCCTTAGGGTCGGCGGACTCGCGCGCGGCGTTCAACTCGTCCTGGATGGCGGAGAGTTCCTGTTGGACTTCGGCCTTATTGGCGCGTGCGCGCGGTGCAGTTTTCGTTACCGGTGGCTTTGCCATAATCGATTCTTTTTCCCTCAACTCCGCTATCTTACAGACTGTTTCGCAGCCCTGCCAGTCTTCGCTTTGGTTTTGGCGCGCTTGTCGCCGATGGGGTCGGCGGGCTTGTAGTTTAATTCCGCGGAAAGGACCTCGACCAGGCGCTCCAGCACGCGGGTGCGGGCCCAGTTCTTGTCGTTGCCTTCGATCAGCGACCAGGGCGCCGGCCGGGTGCTGGTCTTTACCAGCATCTCCTCCACCGCCTCTTCGTAGGCATCGGATTTTTCGCGGTTGCGCCAGTCTTCGTCGGTCAGTTTCCAGGCTTTGTAGCCGATGGCTTTGCGTTCCTCAAAGCGGCGCAACTGTTCGTCGCGTGAGATGTGAACCCAGAACTTGGCAAGGATAGCGCCGGAGTCGCGCAACTGGCGTTCAAATGAGTTGATCTCCTTGAAGGCGCGCTTCCATTCGGCTTCGGTAGCGAAGCCTTCTACGCGCTCCACCAGAACGCGGCCGTACCAGGAACGGTCGAAGATGGCGATCTGGCCGCGCTCCGGCAGCCGGCGCCAGAAGCGATAGAGATAGTGACGGGATTTATCTTCGCCCTGCGGCGCGCTGATTGGATAGACTACATAGCCGCGCGGATCCAGCTTCTCTGTGATTCGCTTGATGGCTCCGCCCTTGCCTGCGGCGTCCCAACCTTCGAAGACAATCACCACGGGTCGTTTTTGCAAGTAGATCTGATAGCCGAGTTCGCGCAATTGGATCTGGCGGCGAGTGACTTCGACTACGTAGCTCTCCCGGTCGAGTGTTTTGTTGAGGTCTATGGTCTCAAGCATCGGTGCGGTCCTCCCTCGAATCGAGAGACTCCATGGCGGCGCGGAGATCGGCGTCTTTGTCGGTGGCATCGTCTTCGGGAGCGCGTGGCGGAGCTTTGGCGCCAAGCCGGTTCTCCAACGCATTGATGAGGGTGTCGAAGACTTTGCGGCGCGCATGCCACTTGGATGTGGCTTCGACGATGGTCCAGGGGGCGTAGTCGGTATCGGTGGACTCGAGCATCTCTTCGGCAGCCACGAAGTAATCGTCGTAGCGTTTGTGCCGCGCCCAATCGGCCTCGGTCACACGCCATGCCTCAAGAGGATCTGCTTCAATCGCCTGGAAGCGTTTGCGCTGGCTCTTCTTACTGATGTGAAGGAAGAACTTGAGAATGACTGTGCCATCGTCAGCCAGCATGCGCTCGAACTCGACGATGTCGCGATAGGCCTGCCGCCATTCCTTCGACGGCGTTGCCGCTTCGACACGCTCCTGAAGCACCCGGCGATACCAGCTTTGGTCGAAGATGACCATCTCGCCGCGATTGGGAACCTTGAGCCAAAACCGCCACAGCCACGGATGCTGCTGTTCGTAGGTGCGCGGCGCCGTGATGGGATAGAGGCGGAAGCCGCGCGGATCCAGCCGTTGGGTAAGCGCCGCGATGGTGGTTCCCTTCCCTGACGCGTCCCAACCTTCAAACACGATGATGGTGGAGACCTTCTGATCCCAACAAGCCTTTTCTAAATCGTAGAGACGCTGCTGCAGGATGGGCAGCAGGCGTTTAAATTCCTCCCGCGAGAGTTTCTTCTTCAGGTTGATGTTATCAAGCATGGGCCGCGGCTCCATTCTATCGTCACGACGCAATGCTAGGCTTGGCGTATGAAGCTCTATCTGAAACCTACTTGAACCACGTGCCGGAAGGCCAGGAGTTTCCTGCGCGAAAACGGAGTGGAGACAGATGAAGTCGATTTGAATCGCGGATTGAGCGAGGCCGAGTTGGAAGATTTGATCGGCGCGCGAGATTACAAAACCTTTCTCAATACGCGGAATGAACTGTACCGGGAGCGCGCCATGAAAGACAACCCGCCGCCGCGCGGTGAAGCCATCCGGCTGATGGCCGCGCATCCGAACCTCATCAAAAGGCCAATCCTGGTAAACGGAACGAAGATGGCGCTGGGGTTTGAGCCGGAGCAATTTGCCGCCGTCGCGGGGAAGTAGTCGGGCGGGTCTTCCTTCGCGCGAAGATGAAGAGGAAGAGGGAGACCTAGTGCAGCAGGTAGACGCGAAGACGGAATACGAGCGGCGGCTGAAGGCGCGACGGGCCGCCAGCGGACAGCATGAGCGGCGACACCGGATGATGGGCAACCTGAAGGTTCTGACAGCGGTGGCCGCGGGCATCCTGGTGTGGCAACGTGTGGACTGGCTGTGGCTGGCGGCGCTGGCGGCCGTGTTCGTCGTCCTGTTGATTGTGCATGAGCGGATCCTGCGGGCCTTGGCGACAGCGCGGCGGGCGGAAGCGTTTTACGTCCGCGGGATTGAGAGAATCGACGACCGCTGGGCAGGCACAGGCGCGGCGGGCGAGCGCTTCGACGATCCGGCCCACCCTTACGCTTCCGACCTTGACTTGTTCGGACGAGGCGGATTGTTTCAATTGCTCTCTAATGCGCGCACGAGGGCGGGTGAAGACACGCTGGCGACCTGGCTGATGCATCCGGCCGATGCGAGCGAAGTAAGAGCTCGTCAGGCAGCCGTTACCGAGTTACAAACGGCGATCGATCTACGTGAGGACCTGGCACTGCTGGGCGAGGAGAGCGGCGCTGGCGTGCATGCTGCGGAACTGGCGGTTTGGGCCGCAGCGCCGCCGATTGTGGCGCCACCTTGGGCGCGCCTGGCCGCGCCTGCCCTGGTGGCACTGCTGGGCGTGACGCTGGTTGGCTGGGAGTGGTTCGGCTGGCCGCTGTCGCCAGTGTTCGTCGTAATGCTGCTGGAGGCGGCGTTTGCTTATTACGTCCGCGACGCGGTGGATCCGGTGGTGGCAGCAATTGAAACGCCGAGCCACGACTTGGACCTGCTGGCGCAAGTACTCGTCCGCCTGGAGCGGGAACAATTCACATCGCCTCGTTTAAAGGCATTGCGAGCGGCTCTGGAAACGGAAGGCCATCCGGCCTCACAGCGCATCGCACGGCTTGACCGCCTGGTGGAGATGCTCGATTCGCGGGATCACCTGTTTATGCGTGTGGCTGGGCCGCTACTGCTGTGGACGACGCAACTGGCTATGGCGGTGGAAGCATGGCGGGCGCGGTACGGTGCCCAGGTTCCGCGATGGCTTGAGGCGACCGGCTCGGCCGAGGCGTTCAGTTCGGTGGCTGCCTACAGCTATGAGCACCCGGCGGATCCGTTTCCGGAGATCGCGGACGAGGGACCGTTATTCCATGGCGCGTCATTGGCCCATCCGCTGCTGCCGGCGTCGCGCGCGGTGCCGAATGACGTGCGGCTCGATCGCGATAACGCACTCCTGCTGGTGAGCGGTTCGAACATGTCGGGCAAAAGCACGTTGCTGCGCACGGTGGGCATTAACACTGTGCTGGCGCTGGCAGGCGCGCCGGTGCGCGCGGCGCACTTACGTCTGAGTTGCCTCGCGCTGGGATCGTCCATCCGCGTTCACGATTCGCTGCAAACGGGGACTTCACGCTTCTATGCCGAAGTACTGCGCATCCGGCAGGTGGTGAGCATCGCGGAAGAAGGTCCGATGCTCTTCCTGCTGGACGAAGTGCTGC
>JBDTMC010000031.1:0-29827 GCA_039934475.1 Bryobacteraceae bacterium
CCAACCTGTTGAATCGTAAATGTGCAACTCGGCACGGTTCAAGAACTTCGGTCTAGCGGCACTGGCGCCTCATAACACGGGTAATCGGTTCCCGCCCCCAACCCCGGACGGAACCCTGAATTTAGAAGGCGATAGTAAGCCGTCATTGCGGAATCAGATCCGCGAACATCCTCCGTCACGAAAACTCCTGGAGTCAGCGCCACCTCCACCGGGAACTCCAGCGGAAGGCAGCAGTCCAGTTCGCTCGGGATTCCCTCTTTCAGGTACTGCATGTGAGCAAACCCGGCCACCGCGCCCTGCGCCTGCGCCCATTCGATAACGGGGTGCGTGTACTCCCGGAACATCGGCTGCCCGGATTTCAACCCCAGCACTACCAGGTGGCCCCCAATCGCCTTCAGCTCAAAGGTCACGCCTTTCGGATCGAAGTGCCACTCGGCATCCCAATGGAGCAACCGGTTCGCCAGCGAAGCAGGATGGTCTGTCCCATTGATCAGCCGGCAATCCTCCGCGGCGTCTCGAATCTCACCGTTGCCAATATCGCCAAGCACCGAGATCACATCCAACCGGTTCCGCTTCATCATCGCCAGCAGCTCGCCGGGAGTGAGCATAGAAGTGGAGCCATTCCGCCCGCAGAGCATACCGCGATGCACGTGCGGATCACCTGCGAACCACGAAGGCGGCGCCGGTTGCGCGCAGCAGGCGGCGCATGCAGACATCGCCATCGCGCAACTCAATATCCAGGAGTTCCCTTGATGCACGCTTGATCCTAGTCCCATCCACCGCCGGCGAGCAACATCGACATCACGAATCGAAATTCCGCAGCGTGATCGACGGCCCACTCGCGGAATGTGCGCGCCGGTGCTCCGGTGATCAACGCGCTTGATCCTGCCTGCGACCGAGCCGGAGCACAACGGTCGCCATAACCCAAATCGCTGCAATCAAAGCAGCCGCGATTCCGGCAATAAGTACGTATTCCGATGTTGGTCGTTGATGTTGATTCACCGCTGCTACGAGGTGCGAAATAGCTCCCACGAGATTCGCCGCAAAGAACAATCTGAAAAGTATGAAGGTTAGTGGTTTGTAGGGCGGTTTCAGCCAGAAACGCATAACTCGAATGGGCTGTAAGTTCCACCATGCTGTCAAGAGTACAATTGCGATGGCGAATCCCAACGTCATGCGATCAAGGACCGGGTCGTTTTCCTGCCGCTGCCGCCACGCCTTCTCCGTTGCCACAGCGACCTCGTTTCGTTGTACGGCGCTTGGCAGCGCATCGCTTCTAATTTCCAAACGAACAATCGTCTTGCCGATGTAAGAAACCCGAACGGGTAGGCCCTCGCGGATCGGGCCACCGTGCGACGTGGCATTGTTGAATTTGTGGACTTAGCGAACATCGATACAGAATTGGAACTGGTGAGTGTTCAGGATGGTATTCGTTGGACTGAGGAACAAGTTGACTGGGCAAATGGCGGTTGGTTGACGGTGTGGGCTAAGGGCCTCTCCGGCGAAGCGGACTCCAGCAACACTATTATACTAGTGGACGATATCCCGCATCACCCTGACCTTATTGTTCCCACCACCGGTCAAATCAACCTCAAATTGCGGCCTTTGATAGGACCGGGCAAAAGCACCGTTCGAATTTCTCACCGAGGGGCTGAAAGCAATCACCTGGAACTTCAAGTCATCGGTGTGCCGCCTTCGATCTTGCGAAGCCAGAGGGTCGTAGAGACCGTTGTGCCCGAACCAGGCGTTAACGAGCGGTATGGCTTCGGGTCCGGCGCCCCTGAACATGGACCAAAGTAAAAGCCACTTGCCAGCCCGGCGTCGCTGGGCTTTTATCTCCCAACGGTACGTACCTATTTCGTTGGCTGACTGCGTGAGCGGTGTGCAAAATAGGTAATCGTTTCTCTTTGATGCTTGCTGACCAACGCGCGGAAAGTTGAGAACGACCACGCTTTGGTCTTCAATGATTAATTGTGTCCGCTTCGGCCGAGCCATCTGGTGTCGAAGATCATGCGTCGGAGGAAGCGTACTAGGCGAACATGACCGAGCCGGGGGCATTTCATTAGCCTGGCCCGGCGCGGCCGATTGTTGATGTGAGGTTACTTTGCGGCTTTGATCCAATTGGTGCGGAGTACGGCGTTGCCAGTTGGGTTCACGATAGTGGGAACCACAGTCGCAAAAAGATAACCCGCCCCGGAAAGTGCCATTGGTGCAGGTGCTACGAAGTACGAGGGAACTGGGCCGCTAAAGACCGTATTCCCAACATTGTATGAAAAGCCAGTGTGGCTGAAAAACGCGTTTGGAATCGGCGCGAAAGTAGTCGCGTTTTTGACCTCACAATAGATTTTGCCGCCGGTAAACCAGATCTCGTAGACCCAAGCCTGCGAAGGAGGAACTACGGCCGTGTTTATATCAACGGCATCGGAGAGTTGTGGGAGTTGATTCGAGATCAGACGTTGGGTGGAGCTATTCCAACAGATCGCAGTGCCGCTAGTGCCGCAATTCGTTTTGGCGCTCCAATAGAGCTGAGTATGTCCATCCACCCAGTTATGTGCAACTCCATATTCGCGCCCACCTTGCGTACAGGGGCTATCGGTGTAAAAAACACCAGCCAAGCCGGAGTTGGTTGCGCCCTCGAAAGCACCGTTGAACTCAAGCCCCCAAAAGGCGTCCCATTGGGCAATATAGTTCGTGGATAAGAATGTTGCAGGTCCGGTCACCTGCTGGCCGCCGGGATAAATCCAGGGTGCGTTGTATGGTCGCCGTCCCACCAGACGGAGGACCCGTTGCCGTAATAGCATCCGGCTACGTAAGCTCCGCCAGTGTTCGCCGGATTTCCGGAGCCCGGGTTTTTGATCCGCGCGGGGTTGTTAGGGTCAGGTAGGCTGGGCTGAGGAGGTGTCGAATTAAGACCAGTCAAATATTGTGCCAAGTTCGGCATTGGCACTTGGGTCCAGACTTGCGCATAGAGAGGACTCGTGACCCCAGCTTGGAGGCACAAAATCGAGGTTAGTACAACGATACGCAGGACCGGGTGCATGAGACGTCGATAGAACATATGAGAACTCACCTTTCATTACTACATCAGCATTATGTGCTAATTTTCAGATCAAAAACACTTAAATACTTAAATTCAACAGGACAACGGCCTTAGTCTGGAACCGTTGGACTATTCCATTTCGAGCGAGACCGGAGAGATATTCTGCGTGCGGGTAGGCGGAGTTCCTAACGATTCTGCGAGGAATATCGAGCCGGAAATGGCGGTGCACCTGAGGCGTCCTCACGGCGAGTTGAGCATTTGCCGAAAATCTGGACGAAGTAGCACACATCACCATTCGGGAACACTTGCTTAGTTTAAAATTGGTGATTCGGTCGAGAGATCAGCGGCTCAATTTGCGTCTCTTGAGATCCTGTCTCAAATACCGATCGAGCGAACGGGCTCTGCGGATAGAGACTAACGCATCGATCGTCCTATCGGTCTCAGGGGAGCGAGCGGCCCCACTCACGAGGTTTCACGCCGCCACCGCCTTCCGCTCCCCGGCCAGCGCATCAAACGCCTGGCCGTTCTCTTCGTTCACTGCCGTCTTCCCCGTGAACTCCTGCCACCTGCGGACGATGACATCAACGTACTTCGGATCCAGTTCCATATCGGGCATTGATCGTGACCCAGATGCCCCGGGACCGCTCAAGATTAGTTTGACGCCGACAATTGAAACCTGGTCGAAAGCGGGCATTCTGCATGTCTAGATTGAAAGCCGAGGGTTTACGTACGAAGATCCCGACGGAACTCCCATTGAGCTGTACGAGCCTGCTCGACACTTAGGACTCGCAAGTGGCCTGAGCCTCGCCATTCGGATCGAACAGCGCTGTAGCCCTTATCAAGCCATCCCCCTTGACTACCGTAAGGCTATACAGCTATGCTTTATAGCAACGAGGAGAACCTGAATGTTGAACAAAACACGAGTCTTTATGAGTGGGCGAAGCCAACACGTGACCATTCCGGCCGCCTACCGCTTTCGGTCGTCGGTAGTGTCAATCCGCCGTGATCCCCAAAATGGCGACGTGATCCTCTCTGAGGTTCCCCCTCTCGCCGACGTTTTCGCTGCTCTCGATGCAGCTCAACTTCCCAAGGACTTCCTTGGCGATGCTGACCGCGACCAGAGGCCACCCGAAAATCGTCCTGCACTCGACCGGCTATTTGCTGATGAGGACTCGGAAGATAGGACCGGTAGATGAGCGAGTCCACGTACCTCCTCGACACGAACACGTTCAGCTACATCGCCAAGGGCAATTCTCCGGCGGCCCGGCGCGAGTGGCTCAGGTTGTCGCAGGATCGCGAAGCCTCGGTGTGTATCTCCGTGATCACCGAAGCCGAAGTTCGTTACGGCATGGCCAAGCACGCTATGTCGCGGGAACGCGCAGATTCGATCGAGGGACTCCTCACGAACCTCCAGATTCTTCCCTGGGGATCAGAAGAGGCTGCCGCCTACGCGCGGACCAGGACTCAACTCGAAGCGAAGGGCGTGACTCTCTCCGCGATGGACATGCTCATCGCCGCACAGGCGATCGCGGCAGGCGCCATCCTCGTTACCCGCGATGGGATTTTCGAAAGCGTTCCAGACCTTCACGCAACAGTCAATTGGGCGACCGATCTGTAAGCTGACGCAGGAGCGCCGAGTGCCCTGAGCTTTGGAATGTGCTGCGACCCGAGGCCGGCTCGCGACCCCGTATGGTCCGGATACTGCATGCGGATGTAGGTTGGGCTGAGAATAGTTGCGAGACCGCGTCCGAGTCGATAGACAGGACCTGAACTTGCGGATACGCGGTCCGCAGAGTCACGCGGTCATGGTTGACAGTCGGACCGCATGCGACCGATTGCGCCGCCCTATTACCGACAGCTTCCCGTCGCGAGATTCAGGCGCGATGATAGTAATTCAGGATTCCGCCCGCGAGTTCCCGGCGTTGCACCGCTCCTGTGTTTGCGAGAAGAGCTGGTTCCGGTTGGATCAGCCGGTTCTCCAGGCCCTGAGTTGCGCTCACTGTGATAATGCTCACGGCGGAGTTAGCGAGGCAGTGGGGATCTGCGTCAGAACCGGCCCGGAGTTTGGCCAGTTTATCCTCCGGGATACCTTCAAAGTGGTTCGTCAGGTGGCCCGCCTCCCGATAAATCCTTCGCCCGTCGGCATTCACTTTCGAATCAACTGTTCGGCGTGCCGCAGCGCCTCCGGCGTCAGGTGATTGCCCGATAACATCCGGCCAATTTCCCGCACGCGGGCGTCGCCTGTTAGTTCTTCGATTTCGGCGATGGTGCGGCCTTGGACTTCGCGCTTTTCGACGCTGTAGTGATGGCTTCCGAATCCGGCGATTTGGGCGAGGTGGGTCACGCAGAGGACTTGGTTGGCGGCGGCCAGTGACTTGAGGCGGGCTCCTACTCGCTCGGCTGCGGCGCCTCCGATGCCGGCATCTACTTCATCGAAGACGAGAGTGCGCGCGGCTTCATTGGAGGAGGTCGCACACGTTTTCAATGCCAGGGCGATGCGGGAGAGCTCGCCGCCTGAGGCGATCTTCTCCATGGGCTTCGGTTCTTCACCCACATTCGGTGACACGAGGAACTGTACTTCGTCGGCGCCGTGGGCGGTGGGTTCGCAGGCGGTTAGGGCGACGTGGAAAACGGTGCGCTCCATGCCCAGGCCGGAGAGTTCGGCTACTACGCGCTGCTCGAGGTCTGTGGCGGCGGCGCGGCGGCGGGCGGATAGGCGGGCGGCGGCGTCGTCATACTCGGCTCGTAGACGCTCGCGCTCCTTGTGCAGGGCGGCGCGGCGTTCGGCGGTGGATTCGAGGGCTTCCAACTTGCTGCGAACGTCTGCCGCGAACGTTAGGATGCCATCCACCGTGGCTCCGTATTTGCGCTTCAACTTATCGATGAGGGCGAGACGGGATTCGATGTCTTCCAGGCGTGCGGGATCGGCTTCAAGTTTGCCCACATAGGTCTGCAGCGTGCGTGAAACTTCGTCGAGGGCGATCTGCGCCGGCTTGAGAGTCTCCACCATCTCGCCCAGCGTTGCGTCGATGCGGGCGATCTCCTCCAGCTTGCGGAAGGCGATGCGAAGCTGGGCGACGGCGGAAGCGGGCACATCGTAGAGCGCTTCGTAGGCGGCGGTGGCCGTTTCCTGAAGGCGATTCACATTCTGGAGGATGCGGCGTTCGGCCTCGAGGGCGGCGTCCTCACCAGGGTGGAGGGCCGCACTGTCTATCTCCTGACGCTGGAAGTTCCATAGATCGGCGAGGCGGAGTTTCTCCTGCTCGTTGCGATCGAGTTCGGCGAGTTCGGCTCCGATGGCATGCCAGCGCTTGTAGAGAACGGCGGTTAGTTCAAGAAGCGACGCATTAGCGGCGAATGAGTCGAGGGTGTCGAGTTGGGAAGCGGGATGAAAGAGACGCTGCTGATCATGCTGGCCGTGGATGTCGCCCAACCAGGGAGCGAGATCCTTCAACAAGGCCGCGGTGGCGGGGCGCGAGTTGGCGAAGGCGCGCGTCTTGCCGTTGGCTTGAATTTCTCGCTCGATGAGGAGTTCGGACTCTTCGGTTTCGATGCCGGCATCGGAGAGCAGGGTGTGGACGCGGGGATCGGCGGGGAGTTCGAAGATGCCGGAGATACGGGCGCGATCCGCTCCGCTGCGGACCATCTCCGCCGAAGCCCGACCGCCGAAGAGCAAGCCCAGCGCGTCGACAACGATGGATTTGCCACTACCGGTTTCACCGGTGAGCACGTTCAGACCGCTGTGAAAACGGACGGAAACGCGCTCGACCACGGCGTAGTTTTCCACCAGCAGTTCGAGCAGCATCTGCTGGAGATTATCCTCGGGCGCGGTGTTGCGCTGCAAGTATGGCGAGTTTGCTTCGACTTTTCACGGGGTTGGAGACGTCTATTTTAATGGACGAAAAACATCTTTACCCAATTATGTTCTTGGGTCGAAGGTAAGCCAACAGGTAGAATGGTCGTTTGAGGGAAAGGAGCCGGGTTGACGCATTTCTATGTCGCGTTCCTGCTGCAAGTGAGTGTTTGGGAGTTGGTGAACAAGGCCAATCCGATCTCACAGGCCGTTTTAGTGCTGCTTTTGATCTTTTCAGTTTTTTCCTGGACGATCATTTTTTCGAAGTGGAATCTCTTCCGCAAGGCTACTGAGGCCAATAGCCAGTTTTTGCGGGCCTTCCGCAAAGCAACTGCCATGGATGCGGTGGCGCTGGCGAGCGAGCAGTTCCGCAAATCGCCGCTGGTGACGCTGTTCGATTTTGGCTATGGCGAGATCGCGCGGCAAGTGAAAGCGCGCGGGACTGTGACCAACAAACTGGCGCTGGAGCGGAACTTGCAACTGGCGATCAGCGAAGAGGTTTCCAAGATGGAACGCAACATGAACTGGCTGGCAACGGCGGCGACGGTTTCGCCGTTCATCGGCCTGTTCGGCACCGTGTTGGGCATCATCGGCGCGTTTCAGGCGTTGGGCGTGGCCGGCAGCGCGAGTTTGCGGGCGGTGGCTCCGGGCATTGCGGAAGCGCTGGTGGCGACGGCGATGGGTTTGGCGGCGGCGATTCCGGCGGCGATCTTCTACAACCATTTTGGCAATGTGATCAGGGAGTTTGGCGCGCGGATGGAGGACTTCTCGATGGAGTTCATGAACCTCGCCGAACGCTCGTTTGAGGACTAAGCGATGGCGTTTTCCATGCCGGGTGGACAAAACGGCGGCAAGCGGCGCTATGGCAGCATGGCTCCGTTGTCCGAAATGAACGTCATTCCGTTGGTGGACGTGGTGCTGGTGCTGTTGATCATCTTCATGTTGACGGCGCATGTGATGGAGTTTGGCCTGGAAGTGCAGGTGCCGAAAGTGAAGCAGGTTCGCGATAGCGCGGATGTGTTGCCGGTGGTGACCATCACGCGGGACGGGGAAGTTTTTCTGGCGGAAAAGCCGGCCAACGTGAACTCGCTGGCGGAAGAGATCCGCGCTAAGTACCCGAAGGCGGGCAACGCGGTTTACGTGCGCGCGGACAAAGGAACGGTTTGGGAACCGATGGCGCATGTGATCAGCGCCTTGAGCGAGGCCAAGATCGACGTGCGGCTGGTGACGCAGCCCGAGGATGAAGCGGATAAGCCGCGAAGACGCTAGGATGCCTGGGCGCACCGACATACTGGATCAGCGCGATTCCCTGCGAACACCCTTCGCGGGTGCGCTGGTGCTGCATCTGGCGGTGGTGGGTGCGGTTCTGCTGGCAACCTATCTGGCGAATCGCGGCCGGGAATCGATGGGCGATCCGAACTCTTTCGGAGGTGCCGGGGTGTTGGTGACGCCGGTGGCATCGATCCCGCTGCCGAGCCGAGGCGGCCTGAAGAACCAAGTCGCGAACGACACGGAGAGTAACATCCCGCAGCCGCCGAAGGAGCAGAAGAAGGCGCCGCCGAAAGAAGATCCGGATGCGATCCCGATCAAAGGCCGGAAGGTGCTGAAGCGGCAATCTGACATCGCGGCCAGCCAACAGAAGTATCGTCCTCGCAGCGACGAGAAAACCAACCAGCTCTATAGCTCCACGGGGCAGGCCCTTAGTTCGCCGATGTTTGGCGGCATGACGGGCGCGGGCGGCGTGGGCGTCGGGAAAGGGTCGCCGTTCGGGAACCGGTTTGGAGCCTACGCGCAATTGGTGAGGGACAGGGTGGCGCAGAAGTGGCGGACACAAGACGTGGATGCACGGATTCAGACAGCGCCTCCGACGGTTGTGTTATTCGATATTCAACGAAACGGCGATGTGCGCGACGTGCGATTCCTGCAGCGCAGCGGCATCAGTCCACTGGATTATTCCGCCCAGCGAGCCGTCCTGGACGCTGGGCCTTTCCCCGCTCTGCCGGTAGGGTATGAGCGGGACTCGGCAACGGTGGAACTATGGTTTCAATTAAAACGATGACGAACAAAAAAGTCTGGATTCTGGGCGGCGCGCTACTCATGGCGGCAGCCGTGGTGGCGCAGCAAAATACCGACATCAAGGGAATCATCACCAAAGGGGATCGCCCGGCAATTGCCATACCGGAATTCCGCGGCGCGGGGAGTGCACAACCTCTGATGGGCACGTTCAACGAAGTGTTGTTCCGCGAAGTGCAGACACCGGGCGTTTTCAAGATGGTGCCAAAGAGTATGTACCCGTTGCAGTCTCCGCAACGACCGCAGGACCTACAAACTGGGGAGCGCCGCAATGGGTTGTCGCTGGCTGACTGGTCGAGCCCGCCGGCGGCCGCGAACTATCTTGCGTTTGGTTACACTGCTGAGCAAAACGGTCAACTCGTGCTATTTGGCTGGCTTTACAATGCCAATCAACCGGATGCGACAAATGCCCAGGTGATCGGCAAACTATACTTCGGAACACTGGATGCAGCGGGGGCGCGCAAGGTGGCGCAGGAGTTCGCTGCGGACATCCTCTCCCAGTTTGGGGCCACAAGTCTGGTAGGATCAAAAATCTACTTCGTTTCAACGCGAACGGGAAACAAGGAGATTTGGGTGATGGATTATGATGGGTCAAACCAAAAACAGTTGACCCGATATAATTCTATTTCCACAATGCCCGCAGTTTCGCCAGACGGTTCGAAGTTTGCTTTTACGACGTTTGCGCGAGGGAATCCGTCGATTATGATCCATTCGACGGAGACAAATGGTCGTCTGCCCTTTTATAACCAAAGGGCATCGATGAATGCGACACCAAGTTTTACCCCGGACGGACAGTCGATTCTGTTCTCTTCGACGTTGAGTGGAACGGCGCAGTTGTACTTGGCGAAGATCGACGGAACGGATTTGAAGAGGCTGTCGACGACGAGGGCGATTGAAGTAGAGCCGAAAGTGAATCCGAAGACGGGAGCCGACCTGGTTTTCGTTTCGGGACGCTCTGGGCCGCAGCAGATTTATAGAATGAGTATTGATGGCGCCGACGTGGAGCGACTGACCACTGGCGAGGGCGAGGCAAGCAACCCAGCCTGGAATCCGGACGGGGTCCACATCGCACTGGCGTGGACGCGCGGGTTCGAACCCGGAAATTGGAATATTTTTATAATGAATGTGCCTACCCGGGACACAGTTCAGTTGACTCATGGCCGCGGCCGAAACGAGAACCCCTCATGGTCGCCCGATGGGAGGAGCCTTGCTTTTTCCACCAACCGGAGCGGGTCGACGCAGATTTGGACCATGCTGGCGGATGGGATGCAGGCTCGGCAACTCACGACGCAGGGCCAGAACCTGATGCCGGTGTGGAGTAAGTAGTAAGATTTTCTTTAGATCGTAGGAGGCTAAACGTTCAGCAGATGAGCAAGCGACAGATAGCAGCAGTACTTCTCAGCCTGGCCATGTTCCTTTTCGTCGCCGGCTGTAAGAAAAAGGTGGCCGCCGTACCGCCACTTCCACCCCCACCCGCGCCGAGAGAGCTGCCGAAGCCAGCCGCAAAGGTTTTGAGTTTCACGGCGGAGCCATCCACCATCCAGCGCGGCGAATCCTCGACGTTGAAATGGAACGTTGAGAACGCAACCAGCGTGAGCATCGAACCGGGTATCGGCACCGTACCCGCTAGCGGCAGCCGTCAGGTATTCCCTGGCAACAACACCACTTATACCCTCAACGCGATGGGTGCAGGTGGGAACGACTCCGCCACGGCCACTGTCAATGTGACCGCGCCGCCGCCACCGCCACCGCCACCGCCAACGCGACCGAAGAAGACAATCACAGAGCGCCTGTCCACGGAAGTGCAGGACATTTTCTACGACTACGACAAGAGCGACGTGCGTGAAGACGCTCGCGCGCAATTGACGAGGAATGCCGATGCCCTGAAGTCGATTCTGAATGACTTCAACGGGGCCGTACTCAGCGTGGAAGGCCATTGCGACGAGCGTGGCTCCGCCGAGTACAACCTTGGATTGGGCGACCGCCGCTCCACCTCCGCTAAGGAATTCCTGGTGCAACTGGGCGTTCCGGCCGACCGGCTGAAGACGATCAGCTACGGCAAAGAGCGGCCGCAGTGCACCGAAAGCAACGAAAGTTGCTGGCAGAAGAACCGCCGGGCGCATTTCGCGGCGACCGAGTAGTTCCGTCCGGGTTCCTTGAAAACAGATCCGCGCCGCGGCAACAAACCGCGGCGCGGTTTCAATGCCGTCCATGCAACTCGGGGCTGCACGCCCCGTCTGGAGTATCAAACCAATGAAATCTCTCGCCGTTTTGTCGCTGGCTGCTTTGGCTCTCAGTGTGCCCGCGTTTAGCCAGAAGAAAGAAGAGATCCAGGTCATTCAGCGGGATATAGCCATCCTTCAGGATCAGATGAGGGGATTGGATCAGAAACTTACTTCGATTCAGTCGTTGATCGCACAAACGGCGGATTCGGTAAACAAGACCAACACCAGCGTGGCGACGCTGGAGGCTGCACTGCGCGATCGGTTTCAGCAGCAGGAGAAGTCGGTAGGCGGAACAGTGAGCAACGTGGGCATCAAGGTGGATCAGATGTCCGAGGAGTTTAGAGGCGTACGGGAGTCGATTGCCGACCTGAATTCCCGCATGCAGAAACTGCAAGCGCAGGTGACGGACGTCAAGAACGCGATCACGACGATGCAGTCACCGCCCCCACCGCCATCGGGCGGCGGCGCCGGGAGTTCATCAGCAGGGCCACCGGCGGGGATGTCGGCAGACAGCCTGTATGGGGATGCGTTGCGCGACTATACGGCGGGCAAGTATGACATCGCCCAAGGCGAGTTCACGGACTACCTGCGCTATTTCGGCAGCACCGATTATGCTCCGAACGCACAGTTTTACCTCGGCATGGTGGACTACAACCAGCAGCGCTACGATTCGGCGTTCAAGAACTTCGACATGGTGCTGGAGAAATTTCCGGACAACAACAAGACGCCCGACGCGATGTACATGAAGGGCCTCTCGCTGTTGAAGCAGAAGCAGCCGACTGCGGCGAGCCAGGAGTTCCGCAGCCTTATCGCAAAGTATCCGAGCAGCGATCTTGCGAAGAAGGCGAAGTCGGAATTGGACAAACTGGGTCTGCCTTACCGCACGCCTGCCGCCACGCGCCGGAGGAAGTAAATGCGGCGGGCGAGCGCGACCGCGGCGTTCTGCATGGCCGTTGTTTGCGCCATTCCTCTGCAGGCGGGCGATTTTCCCCGAACGCTGGAAGCATGGCGTGGGTCCACTCCCGCGATTGACGGCGCCATCTCGCCCGGCGAATGGGACGATGCTACTCCCTTCTCCAGTTCTGTGGGGTGGATTCCGCAGTTCTCGCCGGTAACGGACGCCAAAGACCTCGCGGTGAAGGGCTGGGTGAAGCACGATGGCAGACGTCTCTATTTCGCCTTCGAAGTAACTGACGACGTGTTGTATGGCATCGATACGCCGCGCTGGCTGCCGCCGGAGAATCCTAAAGCACACGACTTGACGCGCGAAGGATATCCCTGGTTTGGCGACGAATTCGAACTGCTCATCAACGCCACTAACCGTTGGAAGGGAACCGAAGGGGCGGCGGGCGACGGCAGTTCGTGGCAGATGGTCTGCAACGTCACCAAGAGCCGGTTGGGCGGGGTGGGCAAGGGTGGATTGCTGGAAGGGGAGCCCCGCACGACCGAGAGCGCGTGGAACACCTATGCGCGGTGGATCGCGAGCGGAGCGCAAGAGTGCGCAGTGAAAACGAACCCCTCCGGAAAGGGCTACAGTATGGAGTGGGCGGTGGCCTTCGATCCCTGCCTGGAGGTTGCACCTGGCCGGTTCTATACACCGAAGATGGGCAAACGGGCGATGGGGTTGAACATCGCCGTGGGCGACCTGGACGAGCCAGAGAAAGGCGAGGGTAACTTCGGCCATTTCCATCATGAGGATTGGTTCGCCGGAAGAAAAAACACGCGTACGCAGCTGAACGAATGGGGGACCTTATGGATAATTCCGCAACGCCGGAAACCCGCCCGGCACTGACCCGTTACGAAGACGTGGCGAAAATGATCGACCACTCTCTGCTGCGTCCCGAGTTGACGGACGCGCAGGTCGAGGAAGGGTGCCGCATTGGCCGGGAATACGGAGTGGCGAGCATGACCTTGCGGCCGGCGGATGTGGATTTGGGCGTGCGGCTGATGGAAGGCTCCGGCGTGAAAGTGGGAACGGTGGCGGGGTTTCCCCATGGTTCGTCCACCACGGCGACGAAGCTGTACGAAGCCCGCGATGCGATGCGGCGTGGGGCGAAGGAAGTGGATATGGTGATCAACATCGGAAAGATGTTGTCGCGCCAGTTCCAATACGTGGAGATGGAAGTGTTGCAAATGGCGCAGGCCTGCCGCGAGGGCGGGGCGCTGCTGAAAGTGATTTTTGAGAACTCGTTTCTCACCGAAGACCTGAAAGTGATTGCCTGCAAGATCTGCAACCGGTGCGAAGTGGCCTTTGCGAAGACTTCCACGGGCTACAGCGAGGGCGGCGCAACCACTGAAGACCTGAAGCTGATGCGTCGCTTCTGTGCGCCCGATGTGGCGATCAAAGCGGCCGGCGGGGTGCGGACACTGGCGCGCCTGCTGGAAGTGTATGAGATTGGTGTGACGCGTGTGGGCGCCACGGCCACGGTGACCATCCTGGAGGATTGGAAAGCTCACCTCGCCAAGCTGGAAGCGGAAAAAGCGCCGAGTTCTGTATCCGGAGCGTGACAGGCGGCTGCGGCGTGTTATTTTAAACGGAACCTCAATGTCGCAGCGAAGCACACTCCCGCCTATCTGCATCGCCCTCGGTTTTCCGACGGTGCAGCGCCTTTTGGAGGCCGCCCGGCGGGAGTTCGAGAACGGGGAACATTTTGTGGAGTTCCGGCTCGACTACTTGCCGCAACCGGAACAGGGTGTAGCAGCGATCCGGTCGTTTCTCACCGAATTCCCCGACGCGTGGATTCTGGCGACGTGCCGGCGGCACCAGAACCAGGGCCGATTCAATGGCAGTGTGGAAGAAGAGATTCGCTACCTGGAGGCTGCGGTGGAAGCCGGGGCGCGGGCGGTGGACATTGAGATTGAAAGCGCGGAAAGCGCGCCGGGGCGCCTGGAGTCGTTTCGCGGACGTGCGATGGTGATCGTCTCCTGCCACAACTTCGAGGGCACTCCGCCGATGGAGACGTTATACCGGCGCATGTCGCGGGTGAACGCGGACGCTTACAAGCTGGTGACGACGGCGCGCAAGCCGTCGGACAACAGCCGGGTTCTGGCATTGTTTAAAGCTCACCCCAAGACGCCGATGGTGGTGCTGGCGATGGGCGAGATGGGATTTGCGACGCGCGTACTTTCGACGGCGTTTGGCGGCCTCTATACCTATGCGGCTCCGGCGGCGGCGGAGGGTACGGCATCGGGCCAGATTTGCGCGCGCCAACTGCGCAACCTCTACCGGTTCGATAAATTCACGAAGGCGGCGAAGATCTTCGGCGTGATTGCCGATCCGGTGAGGCATTCCATTTCGCCGGCGGTACATAACCGGGCTTTTCAAGCGCGGCGCATCGACGCAGTGTATCTGCCGTTTCTGGTGCATGCGGCGCAACTGAAAGACCTGCTGACGCTGGCAGAAAAATTGCCGCTTTCGGGTTTCAGCGTGACGATCCCGCATAAGCAGAAGATTCTGCGCTACCTAGACGTGGTGGATCCACTGGCGCGCCGCATTGGCGCGGTAAACACGGTGTGGCGCAAGGCCGGCAAGTGGCGCGGAACCAATACGGATGCGGCCGGCGTGACGGCGCCCTTAGGGCGGATGCTGCGAATTCCGAAGTCCTCTGTGCTGGTGGTGGGCAATGGCGGAGCGGCGCGCAGTGCAGCGTTTGCGCTGGCTGAGGCGGGCGCGAAGTTGTCGCTGGTGGGACGGAATCCGGACCGCGTGCGCGCGCTGGCCAAGGCGTGCGGCGGCGAACCGCTGTTGAAGGATCACCTGAAGGCACAGCGCTTTGATGCGGTGATCCATGCCACGCCGCTGGGCATGTTTCCACGGACTGAGGAGTGTTTTTTTGAAGACGAAATCCCGGGCGAGATCGTCTTCGATATGGTGTACAACCCAATGGAAACCTTGCTGGTGCGGCGGGCGCGGGAACAGGGCAAGACGATCATCCCGGGCATCCAGATGTTCCTCGAGCAAGCGGTACATCAGTTCGAGATCTGGACCGGGGAAACGGCGCCGCGCGCAGTGATGGAGAAGTCGGCGTTAGAGGCGTTGAACCACGAGACCGGAACCGCAAAAGCATGAAGACCACTCGCAGGCGGGCTTTATTGTTTGGGACGACGGCAGCGGCGGCGGGGCTGGCGCAGTCGCCGCCGCCGCAGGCTGCTCCGAGGAGCCCGGGCGACGAAGTGGAATCAGCCCGCGAGGCGATGAAACGAACCGGCGAACAACTCGCCACGGTGGATTTGAAATCTGATACGGAGCCGGCGTTTGTCTTCCGCGCCGGATAAGAAGATGGCCGACGGCAACGACGAACTCTTTTTCTCTTCCATTGCCGAACTGAGCGCCAAGCTGCGGGCGCACCAGATCTCCGCTGTGGAATTGACACGCGCGTTCTGCGACCGCTTTGAGAGGCTGGCGCCGCGCTATAACGCGCTGGCATTTTCGTTGCGCGACGAGGCAATCAAACAGGCCAAGGACGTGGATTGGGAGCTGAAGGTGGACCGGTTCCGCGGTCCTTTGCAGGGCATTCCGTGCGGCGTTAAGGATCTGCTGGCAGTGGCCAAACACCCGACTACCTGGGGGGCGAAGCCGTTCGCCGGGCAGGTGTTCGACTACGACGCGGCGGTGGTGGAAAAGCTGCGTAAGGCGAAGGCGATCGTCATCGGCAAACTTTCGATGGTGGAACTGGCCGGTGGTGGTGGGTATCGTTTTGCGGCGGCGTCGTTGTTTGGCGCCGGCTTGAATCCGTGGGACAGGACGCGGTGGTCGGGCGGATCGTCGAGTGGTTCGGGCAGCGCAGTGGCGGCGGGTTTGGTTCCCTTCGCAATCGGATCGGAGACGAACGGCTCCATTCTGACTCCCAGTTCCTACTGTGGTGTCACCGGCTTGCGGCCCACGTATGGACTTGTTAGCCGGCATGGCGCGATGGCACTCTCCTGGACCATGGATAAGCTGGGACCGATGTGCCGTTCGGCCGAGGATTGCGGGATGGTGCTGGAAGCGATTGCGGGCGGTGACTCGCGAGACGCCGGTTCGGCAGGAAAGGGATACTTCCACAACCCACAGTTTTTCCGTAAGCTGTCTGATCTGCGCACCGGCTATGCGCCGGTGGACTTCGAAGAATGGGCCGAACCGGAGGCGCGCGAGGCTTTCAAGCAGGCGTTAGGTGTGCTTCGCGAAATCGGTTTGCCTTTGAAAGAGACGAAGCTGGCCGATTTGCCTTACGGCGCAGTTACCTCGACGATCATTCGCGCCGAGGGCGGCTCGGCCTTTGAGAGCCTGATCCGCAGCGGGCGCGTAGATGAGCTGGCGGACCAGAAGCAGATCGCGGGATTGAAGGCTGCGCTGGAATTGCCGGCAGCCGACTATTTGCGTGCGATGCGCATCCGGACGCTGGTGCGGAAAGCATTTCGAGAGTTGTTTGTCGAACAGGATGTGCTGGTGACGGCGGCCACATTCGGCCCTGCTCCCAAACTGAGCACGCCGCTGGATGCCGAGCCGGACCGCCCCCGGCCGAAGGATCCGGGATTGAGCCGGTTGACTCCGGCAGGCAATCTGGCGGGACTGCCCGCCTTGTCTCTGCCCTGCGGGTTCGTGAATGGCCTTCCGGTGGCGATTCAATTAGTGGGACGGCCATTCAGCGAAACCAATCTGATCGCGATTGGGATGGAATTCCAGAAGCGGACCGATTTCCATAAGCGCCGGCCGCCGGCTTAGTCAAGCCTCGCCGCGGATCTCGTCGAAGAATGGGGTGCGCTGCTGTTCGACACAAGCGGCAGCATAGAGGTACATGGCGGCGGACCAGGTCTGCCAGTCGCGCCCGCTGGGGACGCCCGTCTGCGCCTTACTCCACTCATTGAAGCCCCAATCCGCTTCATTCTCATGCCAGGGTTTGACGAGTTCAGTGAGCGCGAGCAGACTCCGTTCCGCGAGGGCGAACTCCCCCGCGGCGATGCAGGCAGCCACGTAGAAGGCGCAGATAAACGGCCACACGCCGCCGTTGTGATATTCGCCGGGCTGGTTATACAGCGCGTATCGCTCACGCCAATCGGGGTGGTGGGGCAGGATGTAGGGAAACAGACAGGGCGGCAGGTTGACGGCAAGTTCGCCGCGGTCGCGCATGGCGTCACACTCCGATTCCACCCAGCGCACGATGTCACGCGCGCGTGTTGGCGCGGCGATACCGGAGAGGATGGCCAGGCTGTTGCCTAATAAGTCGAAGCGCTCACTGTGATAGATCTTATAGGCATAGAGGGCGTAATAGGGCTTGGACGGAACCACGAGACCCTCATGCTCGTGATGATGTAGAACGTCTTTGCGGATGTCCAAGTTATTCATGAGAAGACTAAGGCGCCCGGCTTTGTCATGGTGGCCGTAAAGGCGAAGGCAGGCGTGTAGCAGTGTGTTTACGTACAGGCCATAACCGAGCACCCATTGTTCGTCGCGCCAGTCACTGGTGGGCAACTGCGCCACCATGATGATGTCGTCGGGACTCTGGTAACGCATCCAGGTGAGGGCCTTCTGCGCCGCATCTTCGAGAAACGCCGGCTGGCTGGCCGATTTCCGGAACAGCGCCAGACCAAACAAGAAGAGTGGAGTGGAATCGCTGGCGCCGCGGTCATCGGGGTCGTTGGCAAGTGAGGGGATGTGGCCGAGTGGGGTTTGAATCGCCGCCAGCGCCTGCAGAGTGCGGCGGATGGCGTCGGCGAGTTCCTCGTTGCCCGTGACCAGAAAGCCCAAAGCGGAGATCATCATGTCCCGCGTGTAGGGCTCCGGATAGCCCCACCCGGCTGTCCGCGGAAGACCCTGAAACGGCCCGTGTGCGTTGTGGAGCAGGACACGAACAGCCGCTGCCTTGGCCTGATCGACGGAGCTGAGCGCGGTGTTGCTCATGCTATTTGATACCCAAGCGATCAGAGACAATCTGCAGAAACTGCCTCGCCACGTGACGATAATCAAACAGTTCGACGACACGTTTGCGTCCCGCCGCGCCCATCCTCTGCCGCAGATCCTTATCCCGCATGAGCGTCAGCAGGTAGTCGCCGAGGTCGGCGGGGCTGGCGCGGTATTCAGCTGTGCGTGGAGTGGGGAAGACGATGCGGTGGGTGTTATCGATTCCGTGTCCCTCGCCGAAGATGCCTTCATGGATCTTCATTTCCTGCGCGACGTCAGCGAGAAATGCCGTTTCTCCGTGGACCATGGTATCGAGAAATGCCATCGCGTCAATGGCGACCACGGGCTTGCCACAGGCATTGGCTTCCACGTGCAACATGCCAAAACCTTCCAACCGCGAGGGAGCGGCGTAGATGTCGCACGCTGCCAGCAGATAGGGCATGAAGTTGTGCGAAACCACGTTGGTGGCGTAGACCACCTTTTCGGCAATTCCTAACTCGGTAGCCAGTTGCTGGTCGATGGCATTCTGCTTCTCTGTGCGCGGCTGGGGCCAAACCTTGCAGACGTACTTCCAATCGGGCGCCTGGGCGTTAATCCGCGCCAGCCCCTGCATCACTTCCTGGGCGCCCTTTGACGCAGCATCGCCGCCGACGGTGAGCACCATAATCTGGTCCTCGGTAACGCCGAGCGCCTCACGGATGATGCGGACTTTCGGGTCGGCGGGGTCGCGTGGCGCAAAGGCTTCGGTGTCACAACCCACCGGCAGGACTTCGATGTTGTCACCCTTGAGGCCATCCCTGATGTAGGTCTGCTTCACCCAGTTGGAGGTGACAAGAACCAACGGCAGAGCGTTCAGCACGTCCTGGTGCGCCGCAACGTAACCGTCGGCGACCAGCCAGGGAATAGCCTTCAGACCAAACTTTTGCGGGTGCAAGACGAGGTGGGGAATGTGGCCCCAAAAGCCGATGCCGACAACGACATCCGGTTGGAACCAGCGGTAATACCATTCCTTCTCCTGGGGCGATTCGAAGTGCACCGGATGGACGTCCGCGCCCGCATCAACGAGACCGCGGCACAGCAATTCCCCTTGCGTCGCCAACCCCGCGGCGGACGGAGGGTATTCAGTGAGGACGAGAACTTTCATGATTGACACTCCCTTTGTTCGATCGCCGCCTGGGGCGAATTGAGGCAATAGAACCCTTCTTCGCGCGGCGTGGTTCGAACTTCCCAGCTTTCGGGACCGAACCCATATAAGTCAGTCAGAAGGCGACGCTTTTCGAGCCAGACCACGTCGTCCAACGGATCGCGGCGATGCGCGTCGTCGCGGATACGCGGCAAGTAGGCGCGGCCTCCGTCTTCGTAGGCGAACATCCACAGCGCGTCTGTCGCTATGTGCCCGGATCTCCAGAGATCGACGACGGCTTGGGAGCACTCAACATGCCGGCGGTGCTGCGTATATTCGCCATTCGGTCCGTGAGTGAGAATCAAGTCGTAGTCTGTTCGAGGCAGCAGACCGGTGATGGTTTCGCGGAGTTGTTGCGGCGGCAGTGGCGTTTGCTCGGGCTCATCATCGAGGCTCGCCATGTCACCTTCCGCGCCTAAGCTTTCAAGGACCCGGAGGAACTTCGGCGCGCGGTCTGAATCGCCACCCCGGCACAGGGTTACAATGCGCCACTGAAACTCGGGGTGGGTGATGATGTAACCGCCGCACCAGAGCGTTTCGTCGTCGGGATGGGCCGCGATGACGGCGGCGCGGGACAGATGATTGGATCTGGCTTCGGTCATATTTCGATTTCGAGAGCACGCAAGTCGCCATTCCGAATCGAACTGTGGAGGTTGAGTCTACCGGAGGAACACGCGCATGCCGTGCTGGAGCACAGCGGCGCCGGCGGCTCCGGTCAGAGCCGGGTACATCGCTGGCCTTCCGCTGCGTTTCCATTCGTTATGGACAGCGTGTACTCCGAGAAAAAGGAACGTTCCGGCAGCCAGCGAGAGGATGGCTCCGAGTGCCGCAGGGCTGATGTGGCGGGCAGTTGCTTGAGCGGCGAGGCCTCCGACGATGGTCATGCTCTCAATCGCCACAACCCAACCAAGGGCGCTGGCGCGCGAGGTGAGAGACGCGCGGAGGATGCTGCCATAGGCCAGACCTTCCGGGATCTTGTGCGCCAGGGAGCCGGCTAAAAACGCAGCGCCGAGGCGGAAGCCATTTTCCGACTGTGCCGCGCCGATGCCCCAGCCATCCAGGGTGCTGTGAACCACCGCGGCGATAATAAGCGGGACGCCAAAGCCGTGCAGCCGGGTGTCGCAGTCTTCGTGGTGGTGGTCGTGAGCACACGAGGGGCAGACACGGTAGAGATACTGATTGACGACCCAGAGAATGGCGAACCCGGCTGCTACGAAACCGGCGGCGGCATAGAAGGGGAGTTGTTCGCCCAGCTCAGGTAGGACCCAGAAAAGGGAGATCCCGACAAGCAAGCCACCGCTAAATGTCAGGATGCGGCCGGACCGGCGCGGCGAGTCAGTGAGCAAGAGACCCCACGCGGCGCCAAGGACCGCAATCACAGTGACCAGCACCAGCCAGAAGAGAGTTGAAACCTGCAAAGCGCTCCTGACAATCAGTCTAGCAGAGGGTTTTCAACCGGCACCCGTCCTGATATAAGATTGAACGCGAGGCTCCACGCTTGACACTCAGCATCGTTGACTATTTGATACTCGTTTTGTACTTCGGGTTTGTGATTGGGATTGGTTGGTTTCTCAAGAAAAAAGTATCCACCAGCGCAGACTTTCTTACCTCCGGCCATTCGATGCCGCTATGGATCACCAGTCTGGCATTTCTGGCGGCGAACATGGGCGCGCTGGAGATGATCGGAATGTGCGGTTCCGGCGCGAAATACGGCATGATGACTTCCCACTTCTACTGGGTGGGCGCGATTCCAGCGATGCTATTTGTGGGCGTCTTCATGATGCCGTTTTACTACGGTAGCAAGGCGCGATCGGTGCCTGAGTACCTGAAAATGCGGTTTGACGAGAAGACGCGCGGATTCAACGCCATCACGTTTGCGGTGATGACGGTGTTCAGCTCGGGTATTTCCATGTACGCGTTAGGCGTGCTGCTTCAAGTTGTTTTCGGATGGAGCTTCACCGCATCGGTGCTTATCTCAGCTGCCATCGTACTGGCCTATACCTACCTTGGGGGCTTGTCGAGCGCGATTTACAACGAAGTGCTGCAGTTCTTTCTCATCGTGATCGGCTTTGCGCCACTGGCGATTATGGCTGTGGTCAAGGCGGGCGGCTGGGACGGCATGAAATCGAGATTGGATCCGAAGTTCATGGAGTCATGGCGGCATATGGGCACCGCGGCAGCGAACCCGATGGGTGTAGAGATCGTCGGCTTGCTGATGGGCCTGGGATTCGTGCTGAGCTTCGGGTATTGGTGTACGAACTACCTGGTGATCCAGCGCGCCATGGCCGCACGCACGATGACAGATGCGCGTAACACTCCGATTGTGGGTGCATTCCCGAAGATGTTCATCCCGTTCATCGTCATCGTTCCTGGCATCGCCGCGCTGTCGCTGATGCAGATGGGCGGTGGCGTGTACTCGATTCCGGCGAAGGTGGGAGGCGGCCTCGATTACGATAAGGTTCTGATCTCGTTGATGGCGCAGTTCTACCCGGCGGGCATGCTGGGCGTAGGGCTAACGGCCCTGGTGGCTTCCTTCATGTCCGGCATGGCCGGCAACGTCACGGCGTTCAACACCGTTTGGACCTACGACATCTACCAGAGCTATATCAATAAGAACGCGCCCGATGCACACTACCTATGGATGGGGCGTATGGCCACCATCTTCGGGACAGCGCTTTCCATCGGAGCGGCCTACTTCGCGCGGTCCTTCAACAACATGATGGACTTCCTGCAACTGATCTTCGGCTTCGTGAATGCGCCGTTGTTCGCCACTTTCATGCTCGGCATGTTCTGGAAGCGGACTACGTCCAACGGGGCGTTCAGCGGACTGCTAAGCGGCACTTTCGCTGCCCTGTTCACCTTTAGCGTGACGGTAGCCGAGGGCAAGGGCGGCTGGATTACCAACATGCACGACTTCCCTTCGGCCATGGCGCAAAATTTCTGGGTGGCTATTGCCGGATGGACAGTGTGCTTTGTGGTAACGATTCTGGTGAGCCTGATGACGACGCCCAAGAAAGACTCCGAACTGATCGGCTTGGTGTACGGCTTGACTAAGTTGCCGGTGGACGAAGGTGCGCCATGGTACAAGCGTCCTCCGCAGCTGGCTATGCTGGTTGTGGCCCTGGTGGTCGTGCTCAATGTGATCTTCTGGTAATCCACTATGTTTGACCTAAGAGTTCCATCCGGTTTGTTCTTCCTGATTCTGGGTACGATCCTGGTAGCGGTTGGGTTGATTTCCGATCCCCGCGCCGCACTGACGGATACCAACGTCAACTTGTACACCGGGATCTTCATGCTTGGCTTTGGAGGAATCATGCTATGGCTGTCGCGGCGCAAGACCTCATAGGGCGGTTTCAGGCGCGCTACAGGAGCGCTGACGACGTGCGCGTTTTTCGCGCCCCGGGGCGCACCAACCTGATTGGCGAGCACACCGACTACAACGCCGGCTTTGTGCTGCCGGTGGCGTTGAACATGACGACGCATGTGGCGATTGCACCGAACGGCCAGGGAGTGCTTCGCATCGCTTCTGAGAACAACGGCGAGAGCGTTGAGATTCCCGCCGTCGATCTGGCCTTCATTCAGCCTCGGAAAGACTGGACCGACTACGTGATCGGCGTGGCGGTGGAACTGCACAAGGCGGGAATACCGATTGAGGGCGCGAACCTGCTCATCAGCAGCACGGTTCCAGTGGGCGCCGGGTTGAGCTCGTCGGCTGCATTGGAGATCTCATCCGCGTTGGCTCTGCTGGCAGGGCTGAAGATGGAGAAGATCGACCTGGCGCGCCTGGGGCAGCGCGCTGAGAACGGTTTCGTCGGCTTGCCGTGCGGCTTGATGGACCAGTACATCTCCGTGTTTGGCGAGGTGGATAAAGCGGTACTAATCGACTGCCAATCGCAAACGCATACTATGGTAAACCTGCCGAAGGTGGAAATTCTTGCCGTGAACACGATGGTGAAGCACGAGCTTGGATCTTCGGCGTATCGGATCCGGGTGGCCGAGTGCGCGGAAGCGGTGGCTGCGGCGCAACTACTGTTCCCCGAAGTGACGAGTTTGCGGGATATGAGCAGCCAGCAGGTGGAGGCTATCCACGGCCGCGTGGCGGACAACGTCTATCATCGTGCGCGGCACGTGACCACCGAGGATGAACGAGTGCTGGCCTTCATGAAGGCTTCCGAGGGGGGCGACCTGGCGGAGATGGGACGTTTGTTCGTTGGTTCGCATCGAAGCCTGCAGCACGACTACGAAGTGAGTTGCGAGGAGTTGGATTTCCTCGTCGATACGGCGGTAGGCATTCCAGGCGTTTATGGATCTCGCATGACCGGCGGCGGTTTCGGCGGTTGTACGGTCAACCTGCTTGACGCGGCGGGGCGCGAGGCCTTTGAATCGACGATCCTGGCGGCGTATAAAGACAAATTCGGCATCGATGCCAAGATCTACGAGTGTCATCCGTCGGCCGGCGCGACCGAAGTTGTGTAGCGAAAAATTCTTTTAGAGGTTTTTTCGCGAACTACGCGTAGAGGGGCAGGAGATATGCTCTTGACCAACTTTACACGCCGATTTCTGCTTCTTGCCACAGCGATGGCGCCGTTCGCGGTAGCCGCCGCGCCCGCTTCCACTGGAGCGGTCTACACGATGAGCAATGACGCGACCGCCAATCAGGTGGTTGCCTACCCGCGTTATGCCGACGGGAGCCTGGGTACTGGCGTCTGGTACATGACCGGAGGACAGGGATCCGGTTCCGGATTGGGCAGCCAGGGCGCCGTTCTAATGAGCCCCGACGAGCAGTTTCTGTTCAATGTCAATGCCGGCAGCGATTCCATCACGAGCTGGCAACTGTTGAGTACCGGCCTTCGCCGCATCGGCAGCTATCCTTCGATGGGCACGCACCCGGTGAGCTTGACCATGAACGGCAGCGAACTATTTGTCCTCAACCAGGGCAGCGATTCCATTCAGGGCTTTGTGGTGAGCGCAACCGGCACTCTGACGGCGGTTCCGAGCGGCTGGGCCGCGCTCAGCGGCACGGGCGTAGCTGGGGCACAGATCAGCTTCACCTCTCTCGGCAATGTCCTGGTGGTCACCGAGAAGAACTCGAACAACATCGTCACCTACCGCGTAGGCGCCAACGGAGCCCCCGTGGGAATGAAGGTGACTCCGTCTTCCGGCATGACCCCGTTTGGCTTTGCCGTAGGCCAGCGCAATACCATCTATGTTTCTGAGGCCGCCGGTGGGGCCGCCGGCGCAGGCACCGTCAGTTCGTACAAGATCAACGCCGACGGTACGGTTAGTGTGATCACGGGATCGTTGGCGAACACGCAATCCGCGCCTTGCTGGGTGGCGATGGTCGATGGCGGTCGTATGGCTTTGATCGCCAACACAGGATCATCCACGGTGTCGGCGATGAGCGCCGGCTTTAATGGCGCGCTGGCGCTGACCGATGCGATGGCGGCAGTTGTGTCGTCGGGCGCCATCGATATCGCGTCCAGCAACAATGGACGCTTTGCGTACGTGCTACAGAACGGCGGATCACTGAATGGATTCGGCGTCATGTTGGATGGCACGCTGGCGCCAATACCGAGCGGGATCGTCGGTCTGGCGCCATCGGTTGGCGGTTTGGCCGCGCGTTAGTTCCTAGCCGGGGCGAGGCTCTGCGGTCAGGCCAGTTTCAAAGGCATGGAGCGGAGCCTCTTCCCGGTGGCGTCGAATATGGCGTTACCGATGGCGGGCGCTACGGCGACGATTGGTGTTTCGCCCGCGCCGGCGGAGGGCAGGTCTTTACGATCCACGAGGACAACGTCGATCTCCGGCAGATCGTTAAATCGGGGCACGCGATAGCGCGACAGCCGCGGGTTAAGGATGCGGCCGTTGTCGAAATCGATGGCTTCAAACAGCGCCCCCCCGAGGCCCATGATCATGCCGCCGACTATCTGGTTCTTCAGCTGGTCGGGATTCACGATGGCTCCGCACTCAAAAGCTTCGACGATACGATCGACGCGAACGCGATTGTTGACGACCGTGATCTCAACGCAAGCGGCAACGAAGCCACCCTTATCAAATCCAGCCATCATGCCAAATCCCTGGCCGGGACGGCTCTTCGGTTGGCCCCAATGAAAACGCTCCGTAGCCGCTTCGATTACCGCCCGCAGCCTGGGTTCCCCGGCGTTCTTGATGCGGAACGCGGCGGGCTCCATTTTCGCGGCGCGGGCCAGTTCGTCCATGTGCGATTCGCGCGCAAAGTGGTTCGCGCTGGCGGCGAGTCCACGGTACGACCCCTGGCGGAGGGGCGATTCCGCGGCGTGAAACTCCGTGATCTGGTTCGGGATGTTGTACGGGCTGCGGAGGGCCGCATTGCCCGAATTGAAGTTATGGAACTGCCAGCTGCTAATGACGCCGTCTTTCCGCGCGCCGCTGCGAATGTCGATGACTCCGGCGGGGCGGAAGTAAGCCCAAGTGAACTCTTCCTCGCGTGTCCACTGCAGCTTCACAGGCTTGCCGGCGGCCTTGGCGAGGCGGGCAGCCTCTACCGCACATTCACCGGAGTGCTTGCCACCGTAGCCGGATCCCGTCGGAGGAACCAGCACGCGCACCTTGTCTTCGGGCAAACCAAATGCTTCGGCGAGTTCGTTGCGAACGCCAAATGGGACTTGGGTTCCTGTCCAGACGGTAAGCCGGCCATCGTCCCATTGGGCCACCGCGCAACGGGGCTCCAGAGGGGTGTGGGCAATGTAGGCGACATTGTAACTGGCTTCGATTTGCACGTCCGCCTCGATGGGTTTCCAATCGATCGCCGCGGCAGGGTGCGTCTTCAGCCACGCAAACAGTTCCTTCGAGCCGGGCTGTGGCGTGGTCTTCCATTCGACTTTCACGGCCGCGGCCGCCTGATCGAGTTTGGCCGAATCGTCGCAAGCGACGCCGATGAAGTCGCCGTCACGAACAGCTACCACTCCCGGAATCTGTTTGGCCGGCTCCACGTCAACGGCGGCGAGTTTGGCCTGGAACGCGGCGGGGCGCACTACGCGCCCGTAGAGCATGCCGGGCAGCTTCATGTCGGAGGTGTACTTCTCTTTGCCGGTAACGATGGATCGCGCGTTCACCTTATGAAGGTCATGACCGGCGATCTTCCATTCGGTAGCAGGTGTAACGCGAACGTCCGCGGCGATGGTGCGGGTGAGCTTCTGGCCTTTGGTCAACTCACCAAAAGAGAGCGACGCTTTGGTTGCCGGGTTTTTCACGCGGCCATCGTCAATCGCCAGCGATGCACGATCCACTTTCCATTGCGCGGCGGCGAGGTCAATCAGCATCTCACGGGCGGCTGCGGCAACCTTATGAAGCTGAGGCGCCATGAACGGCGTGGTGCGGCTGCCGAACGTGCCCATATCATAAGGCGTCAGCATGGTGTCGCCCATTACAAGTTGGATGCGGGTGACGCTGGTGCGTAGTTCCTCTGCCACGGCCTGCGTAAGCGACGTGCGGATATTCTGCCCCACTTCCGCTTTGCCAGTGTATACGGTGATTGCACCGGATTCCGCGATATGGAGCCACGCTCCTATATCTTGCGGCGCGGGAGGTTGCTGGGCATTGGCATCGGAGTTCAGAGTGAGTAAGACTACCAGCCCGCCGCCCATCAGCTTGAGGAAATCGCGGCGGCCAGGCGTGAATGAGTACGAGGGATCAGCGTGCAGTTCGTACCGCTCTACTTCAATTTCGAACTCAGGCATGTGGGCCGCCTCCGGTGGAGAGTTTCGCCGCCATACGAACGGCTTCGATGATGCGCGGGTAGGTGCCGCAACGGCAGATATTACCCTGCAGCGCGGACTTGATCTCAGCTGGGCCAGGGTTGGAATTCTTCTTCAGAAGGCTCACCGAACTCATGATCATTCCGGCGGTACAATAGCCGCACTGCAAGGCGTCGGCGTCAATGAAGGCCTGCTGTACGGGGTGGAGTTGGCCGTTTTGTTCGAGGGATTCGATGGTGGTGACGTGTTTGCCCTGCGCCTCGCTGAGAGACGTAACGCAGGAACGTACCGCCGCGCCATCGAGGAGGACGGTACAGGCGCCGCACTGTCCTTCGCCGCAACCATATTTGGCGCCCGTCAAATCCAACTCATCCCGCAACACGGAGAGAAGCGGACGGCTGGGTGCGCTGTGGACTGTTCGCCGAATGCCGTTGATGGTGAGGTCCATGCCTCTAGTTTAGATGCTGCGGCGGCCGATGCCATACTGGAAGGAAATCCCACGACGGATTTCCGCATGGCAACAACTGGACAGCACGATGTAACAGGCCTCCTGGTGGCGTGGGGCAACGGGGACACCCAAGCGTTTGAATCCCTGTTTCCGATGGTCTACGACGAGTTGCGGCGATTAGCCCGTGGCAGGCTGCGAAAGGAACGCCCTGACCACACGCTGAGCGCCACTGGGCTTGTTCACGAAGCCTATCTCCGGCTGGTGGATCAACGCCGCGTGCAATGGCAGAACCGTTCGCAGTTCTTCGCCCTGGCGGCGGAAGTGATGCGGCGGCTGCTGGTGGACTACGCGCGCCGGCGAAAGCAAGCCAAGCGTGGGGACGGCGTGATTCCAGTTCCGCTGGAGAATGTAGAGATTTCGACGGGACTGGGCGCGGACCTTGCCGCCGATATCCTGGGCCTCGATATGGCACTGACAGAACTCGCCGCATTGGACGCTCGTAAAGCGAAATTGGTGGAGTTGCGATTTTTTGGTGGGCTCGACATTGAAGAGACGGCCGCGGTGTTGGGTGTATCGCCGGGGACTGTGATGCGCGATTGGACGCTGGCGAAGGCGTGGCTGAAGCGGGCATTAGGAGGCGGCAGATGACTCCCGAACGATGGCAGAAGGTGGAGACACTATTTCATTCGGCGCTGGATGTTCC
Source organism: Bryobacteraceae bacterium (assembly GCA_039934475.1). Lineage (GTDB taxonomy): Bacteria > Acidobacteriota > Terriglobia > Bryobacterales > Bryobacteraceae > JBDTMC01. Next base: position 28,139 of record JBDTMC010000031.1, read on the forward strand.
GGCTGAGCGCAGGCGCGCCTTTCTTGAGCAGGCCACTACGGGCGATGAAGAACTGGCGCGTGAAGTGGAGAGCCTGCTGGCGGCGTTGGCCAAAGAGGGCGGATGGAATGAGGATGCCGCACCGGAACTGGCTGCCGAGATGCTGGACGACCTGCAACAGAAGCTTCCCGATGGCAGCACACTGGCGCAGTATCGTATTCTCGACCGGCTTGGATCAGGAGGGATGGGTGAGGTGTACAAGGCCATGGACACGCGATTGCAGCGCGTTGTGGCCCTGAAAGTACTTGCGGGCACGGGATTTGAAGATAAGACGATGAAGCGCGCCCTGGCCGAGGCGCGCGCCGCATCGTCGTTGAATCATCCGAACATCGCCACCGTTTACGAGATGGGGCAGGTGGATGGTTTCAGCTTCATCGCGATGGAGTATGTGGAAGGCGAGACGCTGGCGGCACGCCTGCGGCGCGGGGCGATGCCGGTTAGTGAGATTCGCGAAATAGGCCGCCAGATCGCCGAAGCGCTTGGGGAGGCGCACGCGAAGGGCGTCGTCCACCGCGATATCAAACCCGCCAACATCGCATTGACAGCCAAGGGCACTGCCAAGATCCTTGATTTCGGTGTGGCCAAACTAGTGTCCGCTCATGCCGAAACCACTCACGCCAGGACTCTGCCTGGGTTGGTGGTTGGGACTTTGCAATACATGAGTCCGGAGCAATTGCGTGGCGAGCCGGTAGACGGGCGGAGCGACCTCTTCAGCTTGGGTGCGGTGTTGTATGAGATGACGGCGGGACGCGGACCCTTCGATGCCGATAGCCCGACGGCCGTGATGGCGAAGATCCTGCATGAGTCGCCCGCGCCAAAGCCAGGACCGCTGGAAGGCGTGATTCTTCGCTGCCTTGAGAAGGACCGCAGCCGCCGTTTCCAGACCGCCGGGGATGTGATCGCGGCGCTGTCGCAAGAGACGTTTCGGCCGCCCAGGCGAGCGATGGTTTGGATCGCCGCAGCGATGGCAGCGGTGGCGCTGGGTGTGGCAGGTTGGATTTTTGTGAAGCCCGGCGCGCCTGCGCCGACAGTGATCCGATCCATTGCCGTATTGCCTCTCGCAAACAATATCGGTTCCAAAGACGCGCAATATCTGCCGGATGGCATCACCGATGCATTGATTGCCGATCTAGCGGCGACCAAGGACCTTCGTACTATCTCTCGCACCACCACGTGGAAATACAAGAATTCCCCTACTGGCGCGACGGACGCCGCGCGCGATTTGGGCGTGGACGGCGTAGTCACCGGCTCAGTATCGCGCAGCGGATCGCGGGTGCAGGTGCACGCCGATCTCTTTCAGTCGCCAGGAAACAAACGCGTGTGGAGCCGCCAGTTAGACCGCGATGTAACCGAATTACCGGAGTTGGAACGGGAGTTGTCGCGTGACTTACTGCGAGAGATCGGCGGGAGTACGCCGCAGGCGCCGCCCCAGCCGGTTGCGGCGAAGGCAGTAAGTCCCGCAGCCTATGAAAGTTATCTGCGCGGTCGCTACCAGATGAGTATGCTGACGCCGCCGACCTTGGATGACGCGGTGCGGCTATTCCGCCAGTCTGCCGCCGCTGCACCGGACTTTCCGCAAGCGTATGCGGGTATGGCGGATGCATTCAATCTGATGACGCCTTACGCCAACCTTCCTCCGGATGAGGTCTA
>JBDTMC010000032.1:0-29639 GCA_039934475.1 Bryobacteraceae bacterium
TGGATGCGCCGAGCGGACGGATCTCGCGCTCCTGCAGGAAGCGCAGCAACTTCAACTGGAAGGACAGTTCAATTTCACCGATCTCATCGAGGAATGCCGTCCCTTGATGAGCCGCCTCAAATACACCCAAGCGGTCCTTATCGGCACCTGTGTAGGCTCCACGCATGGCGCCGAACAGTTCGCTTTCAATGAGAGAAGGCGCGATAGAGGCGCAATCGACAGGAACGAACGACAGCGCAGAGCGGCCGCTGTTGATGTGGATCATCTTCGCGATCAGCTCTTTGCCGGTGCCGGTCTCGCCTTCAATTAAGACCGTCATGTCGGTGGGCGCCACCAGCGAGATCGTTTTGTAGATCTCAATCATGCGGGGCGAACTGCCAATCCACTCGGTATCGGGCAGGTCATCGACTGAAGCGTCTTCGTCGTCTTCCTCGGGCGTCTTGGAGGCTTCGGCGCGTTTGATGGTTTCCAGCAGCGTGTCCAGATCAAACGGTTTAGCGATGTAGTCGAAGGCGCCGCCGCGCGTGGCTGCCATCACGGTTTCCATGCTGCCACGTCCAGTCATCAAGATGACTGAGCACGAGGGATCGTTCTTGCGCGCCGTTTGCAGCACGTCGAGGCCGGTCCTCTCATCGAGATAAATATCGGAGAGGACGATAGGATACACCTGCTCAGAGAGGCGGCGAATGGCATCGCGGGTGGACGATACCGCGTCCACGTCATACCCTTCCAACTCAAGAAACGTGACGATAGTGGACCGGACGGAACCGTCGTCCTCCACCACCAGCAAGCGGGGCTTCATTTCCATAACTGCAACGCTGTCAATTACCATCGTAATGCAAGGCGCGGGCTGGCAGGATGATGGTGAAACACGATCCTCGTCCTGGCTGGCTCTCTACCTCAATCCTTCCCCCATGGCTGGTTACTATCTGCTCCACGATAGATAACCCGATTCCGGTGCCAACCTCTCCCGAAGCCTCCGCTTTTTTAGTGCGATAGAACTTGGTAAAGATGTTTCTCAGTTCCTTCTCATCCATACCGATCCCTTGATCGGCCACCGCCAGCCGGCATTCACCGTTGTTGCCCGTAACCCGGACTGTGACCCGTGTTTCGGCGGGAGAGTACTTAATGGCGTTGGTAAGCAGATTGTAAAACGCGTACTCCATCAACTCACGGTCACCGGTTAGTTCCCTGCCCGCCAAAGGCTCAACGATGACGGTCATCTGCTTCCGTTCCGCCAGAGGCCGCGCGCGCTCCACGCAGGAGGCAACGATGGCGGCGGCCTCAAACGGTTCGCGCTTCAACTGCATGTCGCCCTCAGTGAGGCGTTCCACGTCGAGGAAAGTTTGCACCATGCGCGCGAGGCGTTTGGATTCTGAATTGATGGTCAAGGCCATTTGTTTGCGCTTTTCGTCGCTAAGCGCATAACGGGTCATCAGTTCGCTGGATCCCTGGATGGCAGTAAGGGGCGTGCGCATTTCGTGGGTGACGAATTGGATTGCCTGCTGGTAGCGCTGGCGGTCGCGCTCGCTCTTATGCAACTGCCGGCGCACCACGAAGTGCTGCCAGGCGGCGGCAGCCACAGTACTGATCCACGCGGTGGACAACGGCGCGGTAACAGGAAAGACGATGCCGGCGCGGAACAACAGATTAGGGGTTGCGTGGGCCAGTGCGAGAAGAATCGCACCCGCGGTGTAACTGGCCCAGCCGGAGAGCCGGGAAAACGTCAGCCCGATTGCCACCATAAGAAAGACGCAGAAGGCGAGCACGGTGCTGGGCGGGGCATCCACAAGAAAAGCAGCGGAGCGCATGGTTTCGTAAGCGGTAGCGTGGATCTCTACGCCCGGTGTGGGCACGCGGTCCGAGTAGGGCGTGAACAACCGGTCACGCACCAGTGTTTGGGCGGTGACGCCGACAAACACGGCGCGGTCGCGAAAGCGCTCAGCCAGTTCCGGATGCTGCTTCAGTTCAAGAAAGCTGATGCGTTGGATGCGGGGCGAGCCGTCGTCGCGCGGCGGTAAATAGCGGACTTTGAGCGACCGGCCGGTTTCCCTGGCGGCGGGAATCACGGTCTTGCCGATTTCGAGATCACCGGGCGATTCCATGATAGGCGCTCCGGCGTCCACACGAAACGCTTCAAGCGACAGCGACCAGCGCCGTTCGCGTCCGGCGATCAGTTCCAACGGTACCTCGCGGCTGACGGCGTCCAATCGGTCGGGATGAGCGTGAGCGTGGCCAACCGCGGCAGCGTATTGGCGAAACAGGGGCAGAGGATATTCCCAACTGCGGCCGTCGGGCATCATCTCGCAGTCGAGGATCAGGTTCGGCACAGTAGACAGCACGCGCGCCAGACGCTGGTCCACGGCGGCATCCATGCCTTCGTCGGCAAGGGTGAGATCGATGGCCACTAGTTTCGGTTTAGCCGGCGTCAGTCGTTCCAAGCCGTCGGCGAGAATGGTGCGGACGCGTCCCATTCCGGCGCCGGGTTGGATGAGAGTCGGTTCGTCGATCGCCAGGATCATGGCGCGCGGCTCCCATGGCGTGGGCGCCCAGGCGCGGAACATCCAGTCGTAGGCGTTGTTGTCCATGGTGTTGGCGAACGAGGAAAACCAGAACACCACGGAGAGGGTCAGCGCGCTGGAGAGCAAAGCCCAATACCCCAAGACTTGTCCGCGAGTGGGCTTCATGATGGCCGGAAAGATTGCACCGCGCACTCCATCGTCTCCAGGGTACACTGATCCGAGTGTTCGTCTATTGGGTACTAGCAGGCCTTGCCGTTCTGCTCGCGTTGTCCTCGCTACGAGGCGAATCGGCACGGCGGCGGTACGTGTTGGAACGGATGCCTGCTCCGGTTCCGGCCCGGTTCCCCCTGGTGACTGTGATTGTGCCGGTGAAGGGCGAAGACGAAGGGTTGAAGGCGAACCTGGCTTCGCTGGCCGCTCTGGATTACCCCGAGTTCGAGTTGATCGTGACGGCAAGGTCTATGGGAGACGTGCCTGCAGGGTGCTTGCCAACGGGGGCGCGCCTGGTGATAGCGGGTGAGCGTGACGCGGCCAACGGAGAGAAGATCAACAACCTGCTGGCTGCGATTGAGGCAGCCGGATCATCCACCGAAGTGCTTGCCTTTGCCGACTCCGACGGCCGGGTGCGATCAGACTGGCTGCGTGGATTGGTGGCGGCGTTGGAAGACCCGTCGGCAGGGGCGGCGACCGGCTACCGCTGGCATGCTCCGTCGCGGGACGGCTTCTGGAGTTTGTTGCGCAGTGAATGGAACGCGGTGATCGCGGGCGGGTTTGGTCCAGGCGACTGCCGGTTTGCGTGGGGTGGCGCGATGGCGATTCGGCGCGCCGATTTCGTGGCGTTCCGGGTGGCGGAGTTTTGGACAGGCGCAATCAGCGACGACTACCGGCTGTCGCAGGCGGTGCATGCCGCGGGCCGGCGCATTGTCTATGCCCCAGCTGCGCTGGTGACGGCAACCGACCACACCGGCGCCAACGAATTCTTCGAGTGGACGCGACGTCAAATGATGATTACGCGCTTTTATGCCCCGCGCCTGTGGCGGCTCGCATTGGCGGCGCATGTCATTTATTGCGTCGCGATGGCTAGTTCCATGGGGCTCCTGTTAGGGGGATATTGGCCCGCGGGTGTCGCGCTGGCGCTGCAACTGGGACCGGGAATGTGGAAGTCGCGCAACCGGGCGGTGCTGGCGGGTGCGTCAGTTCGGGCGCACGTGATCCTCTCACCCTTTGCAACCTGGGCCTGGCTGTGGAGCCTGATCGCGTCAGCCTTCGGAGACACCATTACCTGGCGAGGACGACGCTACCGCCTAACGGGGATATGATGTTCGCGGAGTCCACGTGAACCTCTCTCGACGTTCGTTTCTCGCCGCCGCCACAGCCGTCCCATTGGCCGCTGCCGCACATCCTCTCGACGGAATCCGCCGCGAGAACCTCAAGATCACCGATATCCGCGTGACGCTGATGTCGTATCCGCTGAAGGAGAAATCGTGGATTACGGCAACGATGATGATCTGGAAATCAGATGCCGTCCTTGTGGAGGTGTTCACCGATAAAGGGATTGTGGGCATTGGCGAATCCAGTCCCTATGCGGGTCCGGAGTTCCTGAAGAAGACGATTGAAGAATCGTTGAAGCCCGCGCTGATCGGCAAAAATCCGTTCGATGTGGAACACCTGGCCGCCGGATGGGCCGGACCGCGCGCGACCTTTGCCGCGTGGGCCGGAATCGACGCCGCCTGTTGGGACATCATTGGCAAGGCGTCCGGCAAACCGGTCTACGAACTGTTGGCCGCGGGCAATAGCGCGCAAACGCATCTGCGCATGTACGCGTCGGGCGGCGTCGAGTACGCCTGGTATGACCGCCCGGAGGCGCTGATCGAAGAGGGGGTGCGGCACAAAGAGGAGGGCTACACCGCGTTTAAGTTTCGCATCGGCACGGAGTGGAAGAACAACGGCGTCACGATGGGCAAGTACATTCCGTGGGTACGCAAGCTGCGTGAGGCGGTTGGCCCAAAGATGGACTTGATGCAGGAAAGCAACATGCGCCTCACGGTGGAGGAGTGCCTGGAACTCTGCCCGGTGCTGGAGGAACTCGGATTTCTGTGGTTTGAGGAACCGGTGAACTCCTCCGCGCCGAACGCGATTGAGAACCATTTGCGGATCAAACAGGCGCTGAAGAAAGTCAGGATCTCAGGCGGAGAGAGCCGGGGCAACCGGTTCGAATTCAAGGAATGGATCGACCGCGGCGCGTATGGGATCGTGCAGCCGGACTGCAACGTGACCGGCCTTACCGAGGCCTGGAACATCGCACGCATCGGCCATTTGCATGACATGCCGTGCTGCCCGCACAACTGGCATGGCGGTCTTACCACCATGGCGAATGCCGCGCTGGTGGCCGCCATCCCCAACCGCCTTGCCCTTGAATTGAACCAGACGTACAACCCGTTTAAGGAAGAGCTGTTCAAAGACCCGCTGGTTGTTCGCAACGGCTACATGGACCTGCCTCGGCGTCCCGGTTTCGGAATGGAATTAAAGCCCGGCGTGGCAGCGAAATTCCCGTTTGTACCGGGCGAGTATTGGAAGCCAAATCCGAAGCTGTAGGCCCTACTTAGGGTCGGTCCAGCGAGTTCCGGGACGCCACGCTTCCAACGCCGCCGCCCATGTCCTATGGCGCGCCTGCAAGGTCTGGATGCGGTCGCGCTGCGAAGGATCACGCGCCAGGTTGCGTTCTTCCAGGTGGTCTTTGGCCAGGTCGAAGAGTTCCTCGAACACCGGCTGTTCGTCGATATAGCGGGTGTACTTCCAATCCGTGGTTCGAATGCCTTCGGTGGCGGGAATCCAGCCGTTGTAGCGGAAGTGATGTTCGTAGAAGAACTCGCGGCGCCAGTCCTCGGGTTGCTCCCCGCGCAGCAAGGGCGTGAGGCTGCGGCCTTGCATGTACGGGGGGTTGGCCACGCCGGCGAGATCGAGAATGGTCGGCGCCAAGTCGATATTGAGTGCCATGTTCGAGAGCACACGGCCGCGCAGCCCGCCAGCCCGCGGGTCATGCACGATTAAAGGCACTCGAATCGATTCCTCGTGCATGAACCACTTATCCGCCAGACCGTGCTCAGCGAGGTAGAAACCGTTGTCGGAGGCGTAGATCACCACCGTGTTGTCGGGCAAACGGTCGAGCAGCAAACCTACTGACCGATCGATACCGCTGCATAACCGGTAGTAGTTCTTCACCGACTCCTGATACAACTCCGGCGTGCTGAAACGGACAGCCCAGCGGCGGCGCCCCTCAGACCGCTGCACAGACAGAGGCAACTGCCGGTTATAGAAGACATCGGCGGTCTTTGGCACGGGAATGGTGACGTCGCCGTAGAGACCGGCGTCCCGCGGGTCAGGGAGAAACTGGCGCGGATCGGCATCGTCGGCGTGCGGGTGCTTGTAGCTGACGGAGAGGCAAAACGGCTGAGTGCTGGAGCGGCAGGTTTCGAGGAACTCCGTTGCCTGGTCAGTCATGATGGAGAGCATGTGCGGGCCGGATTCGCCCTTGGGAAACGATTGGCCCTGACCGGCAAAACCGCGCCAGAAATCGAAGCCTTTCTCCGGCAGCGGCGCGCCATCCAGCCCATACTTGCCAACGAAGCCAGTGCGATAGCCGGCCTTCCGCAGCACGGCAGGGTACGTCGCCTCAAGCTGCGCGGCAGAGAACTGCTGAGAGAACTGTTCGACGCCGTGACATCGCGTATACAGGCCGCTGAAGATGCTGGCGCGGCTGGAGACGCAGATCGCGGTAGTGACGAACATGTTGGTGAAGCGAACGCCCTGACGCGCCAACCCGTCGATGCGAGGCGTCTTCACGATCGGGTTGCCCATGCAGCCGAGGGCGTCCCACCGTTGGTCGTCAGTCAGCAAGAACAGGATGTTGGGTGGGCGCTGGGGCGCGGCGGCGAAGGCAGCGCCGGCCGCCGACGTGAGGAACGCTCGACGATTCATAGGTTCGGCACTCATTCTATCGTCCCATCCTCGCTATAATCGAGAGATTATGCGTGAACAGTGGGTAGCCAGCCGCGTCAATGACCGCATCCGGACACAGATGCATTATGCCCGGAAGGGCCAGATCACAGGCGAAATGGAATACGTTGCCCAGCGCGAAAAACTGGCGCCGGAACTGATCCGGTCTGAAGTCGCTCGCGGGCGCATGATCATTCCCGCCAACATCCACCATCGCGCCCTGGAACCGATGGCTATCGGTATTGCCAGCAAGTGCAAGATCAACTCCAACATCGGGAACTCGGCCACCACGTCGAACATTGCCGGTGAACTCGAGAAGCTCGAATACTCAGTGAAATATGGCGCCGACACCGTGATGGATCTTTCCACCGGCGGCAACATCCCCGAAATTCGCCAGGCTATCATCAACGCTTCGCCAGTGCCGATTGGCACTGTGCCGATTTACGAAGCCCTTTCGCGAGTGCGCCGCATTGAAGACCTGACACCACAAGTGATGCTGGAAGTGATCGAAGAGCAGGCGGAACAGGGCGTGGACTACATGACGATCCATGCCGGCGTGCTGATTCAGTACATTCCGCTCACCACCAAACGTGTCACGGGCATCGTCAGCCGGGGAGGGTCGATTCTGGCCGAATGGATGGTGAAGAACCATCGCCAGAACTTCCTTTACGAACACTTTGAAGACATTTGCAAGATCCTGCAGAAGCACGATGTCAGTTTCTCGCTCGGCGACGGACTGCGGCCCGGCAGCGTGGCCGACGCCAGCGATGAAGCTCAATTCGCGGAACTGAAGACTCTTGGCGAACTGACGAAGATAGCCTGGGAGTACGACGTCCAAACCATGATCGAGGGCCCCGGCCACATCCCTCTGGATCAAATTCAGATGCAGGTGGAGAAAGAGATGGAGCTTTGCCACGAAGCTCCGTTCTATACGCTGGGACCGCTGGTGACCGATATCGCGCCTGGGTATGACCACATCACGTCGGCGATCGGCGCGGCGATGATTGGCTGGCACGGCGCGTCGATGCTTTGCTACGTGACGCCGAAGGAGCACCTCGGTTTGCCGAACCGCGAGGACGTGAAAGTGGGCATTATCGCCTACAAGATCGCGGCCCATGCGGCTGATATCGCGCGCAAGCGTCCTGGCGCCCGCGACCGCGACGACGAGCTCTCCCGCGCCCGCTACCGCTTCGATTGGAACAAGCAGTTCGAGCTATCGCTGGACCCTGAAACGGCGCGCGCGTATCACGATGAGACGCTTCCGGAAGAGGGATTCAAAGACGCTCATTTCTGCTCTATGTGCGGTCCGAAGTTCTGCTCTATGAATATCTCCTCCAAGGTGGAGACGTTCACTGCCGAGGAAGCCCAAGAAGTCCTCAACAAGAAGCCGGTACTGGTGAACTTGGCCGGCGACTAGAACGCCATGGTCATATACGGTTCGCCGGAAAAAAGTGGGACGGGCACGAATTTCCTCCACAGAAAGTCTTTTCTGTTCAGGAGCATACAGCGTCTGGAAATTCGAGCCAGTCCCCATTTTTCCAGACAGGTCACTTTCGTCACAGGTGACTAGAGGCGATGCTCGACAAGCTGGCGCTTCGCCCTGACGACCGGTTACTGCTTCTGTGGGTGCCGGAAACTGAGACGGTGGAGCGCTTGTCGGCTCGTTTGTCGAACGGCCTGATTGTGGTGATCGGACTGGACGATGAGATACGTGCTGGTCGGCGCAGCTGTTCGCATCTCGAGAACGTCATGTTCACGCCAGGGACGGCGGACGAGATTCCCTGGCGTGATGCGTTATTCACGGTAGCAGTCGTAAAAGGTGCGCCGACGCCCGAAGTAATCCGTGTCGTGACCCCGGGAGGGGCTATTATGCGGGTATGATGTTATCCCGCTGTGCGATCCTTTGCCTGCTTGTCATCCCCCCAGTTTTTGGCGCAGATCCCGCGCTTACGATTTACAATCAAAACTTCGCAGTAATTCGCGAAACCATTCCACTGACTCTCAAGGCAGGAACCAGCAGCGTCAACTTCTCTGGAGCGACCGCTCACGTTGAGCCAGATTCGGTAATGCTACGCGATCCCTCCGGCAAGAATGTGCTGCGCGTTCTGGAGCAGAACTATCGCAACGATCCGATCTCCCAGGATTTATTGCTGAAGCTGAACGAGGGTAAGACGATCGACTTCTTAGTGTCTGCGATGGATGGCTCGCGCCGCTTGGTAAGAGGCAGAATCGTGCGCAGCGGCTATGTGCCGCATTGGGAGGCCATGCAGAGATTCGGGGCGCAATACCAGGCGAGCCAGTCGGCTATGGTTTCCGGTGGCGCGGGGCAGCCGTTGATCGAGGTTGACGGCAAACTGCAATTCTCACGTCCAGGCCAACCGCTGTTTCCCTCGCTGGAGGGCGATACGATTTTGCAGCCAACGCTCACGTGGATGCTTTATTCCCCGCAGGCGGCTAAGTTCGATGCGGAGCTGAGTTATGTGAGCGGCGGAATGAGTTGGAACGCGGATTACAACGTGATTGCCCCGGAAGTGGGCGATACGCTGGAATTGGTGGGTTGGGTGACGCTAGAGAACCAGTGCGGACGCCCGTTTGAGCATGCCCGGATCAAGTTAATGGCGGGCGAGGTGAATAAGATACAGCCTGGAGGCTACGAGAGGCTTCAGAGTTTTGCCAACATCTCCAAAGGGGCTGTTATGCCAGGACCAGTGACGGAAAAGGAGTTTGAGGACTACCATCTCTATTCGCTCCCTGAGGCGACTACGCTTCTGGACCGAGAGACGAAGCAGGTTGAGTTCTTTCGCGGCGCCGGCATTCAATCGCGACGCTATTACGTTTATGACGGCCTAAGATTGACAACTAACTACAGCGGCTACCAGGATTTTCGCAATATCTATGAGATTGGATCGCTCTCCAATCCTCACGTTCGGACGATGCGGGAGTTCGCCAACTCCAAGGCCAACCACCTCGGCGTCCCTCTTCCGAAGGGCCGGGTGCGGTTCTATCGCCGCGACCAGGACGGCCAGATGGAGTTTACCGGAGAGAATGAGATCGATCACACGCCGAAAGACGAAATGGTCCGGGTCTACATTGGCAACGCATTCGACCTGACGGGCGAACACCGGCGCACTCATTTCGAATACGACCAAAGTCGAGCCTTCGTAGACGAAGCGTATGAAGTAAAGGTCCGAAATCACAAGAATGAGGCGGCCACGGTGCGAGTAGTGGAGCATTTGTTCCGCTGGTCAACCTGGAAGATCACGCAGGAATCGATGCAGCACCGCCAACTGGATAGCAGCACCATCGAATACGAAGTTACGCTGCAGCCGAACGAGGAAAAGATCGTCACTTACACCGCGCACTATTCGTGGTGAAGCCACTTGACGCCATACTCGGTTTCCGGTATAACGAAAACCGAGTATGGTTTCGCCGAACGATTTTCTCCCCCTATCCCCGGTTTCGTTGCACGTGCTGCTGGCCCTGGCGATGAACGATATGCATGGGTACGCCATCATGCAAGCCGTCCGATTGCAGTCCGGGGAACGCTATCAGCTTGGGCCGGGTACGCTCTATGACAGCCTGGGGCGGCTTCTGTCGCAGGGGCTGGTGAAAGAGGCGGAAGCACCCGACGGCGAAGCCGATTCGCGCCGCCGCTACTACCAACTTGCGCCGATGGGCCGTAGGGTGCTCGATGCTGAGTTATCGCGACTGGAGGAGATTTTGGCGCTCGCGAAGGCCTCGCGGGCAAGGCCGCGGGAAAGGAGAGCGTGATGCTTCGCCGCTGTTACATCTGGTTGATCTGCCAACACCCGCCGGAATTCCGGCGCCGGTTTGCGGCTGAGATGCTCGGGATTTACGATCAAATGCATGGCCGCCGCGGTTGGTTGTTCTTCGACGCCGCGCGGTCGGTACTCCGGCAACACCTGACGCAGCAGAGACCCCCCGAGCCGGCCCTAGCGAGTGCCGATGGCGCACCGCGGTTCCAGACCATCGCACCGTATTCGCTGGCATGGTCGACGATGATGGAGGGCGGCATCATCACGGTGGCGCTGCTGTGCCTGCTGGCCTACGCCGGAACGCATGGCAGTCGGCGTTTGCCCTTCCTGATCGGTTCCTATCACGGGCCCGGCTTCCTGCACGTGACCGATGTCTCCAACACAGCGAGCGGCCTGGACACGCGGGTAGTGATGCCTGAGGAGAAGGCAGACCCGATTCGCGATGCGGCGCGGGCCTATTTTGGCAGCCTCCTTTTGCTGAGAGCCCTGGATGCCGATGGCAACCTGGTACTGTCTTCGTGGGAGATACTGACGGCACCGTCAGCGCTTCGTAAATTAGATACCAATCGCGACGGCCAACTGAGCGCCGAGGAGTGCGGGTTCACTGCCTCGACCGGGCTTGACCAGCGACTGGTGGCGTACGGACGCGAGACGTTTATGACAACGAACCCGGTCTTGCGGGTGTTGGATGCCGATCATGATGGGACCATTTCGGGCACGGAGATGCTGACGGCGACACCGTCCTTGCGATCGCTTGATCGAAACGTCGACGGCAAACTCTCAGCATCCGAAGTACTGCCGGATCCAGACCTGGTGTGGGCGGTTCTGGAATCCGCGGCGATCCTGGAAGCGGTAGATACCGATGGCGACGCCGGCATCACGGCAACCGAACGATTGTCCCCGCGTGCGGCACGCTATCGTGAAATCATCGTAGCCGCTGACCGCGACCACAACGGCATCACCACGCGAACGGAAGTGACCGCCGAACTACGGCTGCGCCGGGAACGCCAGCGACAACAGGAGGCCGCGGAACAAGTTTTGGGCAACAGCGGGCCTACGAAACAACCCTCTTTTTGAAGGTCCGCAGACCGAATCCATAACAGACGGCGATACCGATGAGAAGCGCCACGATTACCACCCGCAGGTCGAGAGTGGCCATCGGAAACGCGCTGTCTTCGGGCACCATGGCGTAGCGCAATCCTTCTGAGCAGTAAGTCAAGGGATTGAGCAGTGTGAGGTATTGGAACCACTGAATGCGCCCGAGTGCGGCCCAGGGGTAGTAAGTGCAGCCTGTGAAGATCAGCGGCGTAAAAATGAGCGCAAACATCAGGCTGATGAATTCCGCGCGCACTATGGTGCCGATCAGCATGCCGATGGCCGCGCCGGTGGCTCCGGTAAGCAGGATCATCAGAATCAGCACGCCGAGGCGGTCAGCGCGGACGGCGTAGGAATCGCCCAGGATGAGAACCGCCATCGGGAAGATACAGGCGGCGGCAAAGGCTCCGCGGAACGTTCCGAAGAGGACTTTCTCGAAAGCCACCATCCAGATGGGCAGCGGGGCCAGAAGCCGATCGTCGATCTCCCTGGCGAAGCCCAAATCAAGCACCAGGGGTAGCGTGACGCCCTGGATGGCGGCCAACATTCCAGAGAGACTGACGATGCCTGGCAGCAGCAGTCCAGCGAAACCATCCTTCGCCAGCCCGATACCGGGCAGCACCTTGCCGAAGATGAAGAGAAAAAACAGCGGCTGCATCATGGCTTGCAGCAGGAACTGAATGAGTTCGCGACCGGTTACTACAATGTCGCGATGCAGGATGGCGGTGAAGGCGGTAAGAGCCAGCGACAGGCGCGGTGTTTCACTTTCGGTTGGGGTCATCGCAGATGTTTCCCTGTCAGGTAGATGAAGACTTCTTCGAGCGTGGCGTTCTTCACGGCGATATCGCGGATGCGGGCTCCGGCATCGAGCGCGGCCTGTGCGGCGGGACCGACGAGCGAACTGGTTTCGGGGGCATAGACGCGATAGGAGCAGGCGTCCGGTGCGGCATCGCCGGCTTCGAGCGCATCCACCTTGGTGACTCCGGGCAGTGCTTGGAGGCTGGCATTCAAAGCGGCGCGCGCGGCGCTCTCGGCCTGTACATACAACTCCAAGGCGCTGCCGCCAGGAATGAGCCTTTTCAGAGCCGCCGGCGTGTCGTTGACCAGAATTTTGCCGAGGTCCATGATGGCGATGCGGTGGCAAAGACGGTCAGCTTCATCCATATCGTGAGTGGTGAGCAGGATGGTGAGGCCGCGCTCATTCATCGCATGGATGCGTTCCCAGAGGAAGAGGCGCGATTGCGGATCGAGGTTATTAGTCGGTTCGTCGAGGAAGAGTACTTCGGGATCGTGCATCAGAGCGCGGGCTATCATCACACGCTGCGACATGCCGCCGGAATAGCGGGTGGCTTTCTCTTTCTGACGTTCGGCCAAGCCCATATCTTTCAACAGGGAATCGGCCAGCGCCTCGCGCTGCTTCTTGGGAATGCCGTGGTAAGCGGCGTGGAAGGTGAGGATCTCGCGCACTCGAAGGCTGCGGTCCAGGTTGTTCATCTGCGGTACAACGGCGATGCGTTGTTTCACGCGAATGCCATCGGAGACCACGTCGTAACCGGCGATGCTCGCCGTGCCCGATGTGGGAAGCACCGAGGTCGTCAGTACGCCGATGGTAGTGGTCTTGCCTGCGCCATTGGGCCCGAGCAAGCCGAAGATCTCGCCGCGCTGAACGGAGAACGAAACGCCATCCACAGCGCGGGCCTTGGCCTGCGCGTACTGTTTCACCAGATCGGTAACGACTATGGATTCCGGCATCGGAGTGAGGTTTTTCCATTGTCGTCGATTTTGCGCCCGGAGTTCTGGCGTCGGATTCGGATAGCGCGAGGGAGATAATCGCGTCTAACGTAGGAACATGCACGACTCGCCCTTCGAACCAGCGCTTGAGATCGCAGCGCGTTCCGCCATTCGCTTCCTACACAAGCTGAATGAGGATCCGGTGTCGGCGCAAGCAAGTCTTCAGGAGTTACGCGAGCGATTAGGACGGCCCCTTTCTGACGGCTCTGTCGCCGCGGAAGAAGTGATCGAGGAACTGGTTGAGGATACGCGCGGCGGTCTAGTTGGTTCGGCGGGTGGACGCTTCTTTGCCTGGGCCATTGGCGGATCGGTTTCGGCAGCGCTGGCGGCGGACTGGCTGACCTCGGCGTGGGATCAGAATGGCGCGATGTATGCGTGTTCGCCAGCAGCGGCGGTGGTTGAGGAAGTGGTGGGCGGCTGGTTAACGGACCTGTTGGGCCTGCCGAAAGATTGCTCCTTCGGATTAGTCAGCGGCTGCCAGATGGCGCATGTCACGTGCCTGGCGGCGGCTCGCCATGAGTTACTCAGCGAACGTGGATGGGACGTGGAGCGGCAAGGATTGGCAGGCGCGCCACAAATCCGTGTGCTCGCCTCGAACCGGCATGGGTCGATTGAACGGGCGGTGCGATTGCTTGGCATCGGCGAAGCGCAGGTTGAGGACTTGCCATTGGACACGGCAGAGATGCTGCGTCCCGAAGTACTGGCGGCGGCATTGGAACGAACCAAGGGCGCGCCAGTGATCGTCATCCTGCAAGCAGGGGATCTGAACACGGGAAGCTTCGATCCGTTCTGCGAGCTCATTCCTCTGGCGAAGGGTCATGCGGCGTGGGTTCATATCGATGGCGCATTCGGGTTGTGGGCGGCCGGCAGCGCTCGCTATCGTCACTTGCTGGACGGCGTGGAAGGCGCGGATTCGTGGGCTACCGACGGCCATAAGTGGCTGAACGTGCCTTACGACTGCGGCTATGCCTTTGTGGCGCGACCGGCGCCGCACCGTGCCGCGCTGTCGCATCGAGCGCCTTACCTGGCACCCAATGACGATGTACGGGAAGAGATTGACTGGAATCCCGAATGGTCGCGGCGTGCCCGTGGGTTCGCGACATATGCGGCGTTGCGTCAGCTTGGGCGCGTGGGTATCGCCGCGCTTGTTGACCGATGTTGCGAGCACGCTCGGACATTGGTGGAGGGTTTGGGCCGCCTGCCCGGAGCGGAAGTGTTGTGGAGCCCCGTGATCAACCAGGGACTGGTTCGCTTTCGACATGACGACCACTACACCAACCGCGTGATTCAACGTACGCTGCAACACGGCGGCGCTTTCTTTGCCGGAACGACGTGGCGCGGGAACCGGGCGATGCGGGTGAGCGTTCTGAACTGGCAGACGAATGAGCACGACGTCGAGGTTGCCATTCAGACCGTGAAAGCGTGCCTGGAGGGCGATTGAAGGTAAGGCTGGTAAAATACGCCTACGATGACGAAAGCCCGTATGTGGTGGTTGCTTGGTTTGGTTTGCCTGCCGGCCTTGGCACAGGAGGCTCCAGTGAAAGAGACGCAGCGAGTGCAGGCGCGGTCGATGGTGATCACGCGGTATGGGATTGTCGCGACGAGTCAGACGCTGGCCTCGGCGGCGGGTGTGAAGGTGCTGGAGGCGGGCGGCAGCGCCGTTGACGCGGCCATCGCAGCCAACGCCACGCTGGGCCTGGTTGAGCCGAACAGCAATGGAGTGGGCGGCGACCTGTTCGCCATCGTTTACGAAGCGAAGACGAAGAAGCTCTATGGTCTCAATGCCAGCGGCTGGGCTCCTAGCGGGTTGACTCCGGAGTTTCTCTCTGGGAAAGGCATCACGACGATGCCGCAATTGGGAATCTACTCAGTAACGGTTCCTGGCGCGGTCGCCGGTTGGGACGCGCTGCACAAGAAGTTTGGGCGGATGGCGTGGGCTGACTTGTTCAAGCCTGCTGTGAAGTATGCCGAAGAGGGCTTCCCGGTAACGGAATGGATCTCAGGGGGGTGGAAGGCTTCTGTATCGAAGTTTAAATCGCCTGAGGCGGCGCGCGTCTATTTACCCAATGGTCATCCTTTGGCCGTTGGTGAGGTCTTCCACAACCCGCTGTTGGCCAAGACCCTCTCGCTGATCGCGGAGAAGGGTCGTGACGGGTTCTACAAGGGCTCGGTGGCCCAGGCCATCGTGGATGTGTCGAAGGCCGAAGGCGGCACAATGACCGCCACCGACCTTGCCGATTTCAAGCCGGAATGGGTGGAGCCGATTTCAACGACGTACCGAGGATGGACGGTGTTTGAACTGCCTCCGAACGGGCAAGGGATCGCGGCGCTTTCGATGTTGAACATCATGGAGCGTTTCCCGATGGGTGAATACGGCGCTAACAGCACGAAGGCGTTGCATGTGGAGATTGAGGCGAAGAAATTGGCGTATGCCGATATGCTGCGTTATGTGGGAGATCCGCGCTCGTCGAAGATCCCGGTAGAGAAGATGCTTTCGAAGGAGTTAGGCGCGACGCATGCGAGGGAGATCGACGAGAATAAGGCGGCTTGTAAAGTAACTCCGGCGGACTTACTCTCAGTGGCGCGTCAGCCGGGAGCAGATACGATTTACATGACTGTTGTGGACCGCGAGGGTAACATGGTGTCGTTGATTCAGAGCAACTACCTGGGCTTTGGATCGGGCGTGGTTCCCGTGAATGCCGGATTCATGCTCCAAAATCGCGGCGGCTTATTTACGCTGGAGGCGGATCAACCGAACACGCTGGCGCCGCGCAAACGGCCCCTGCACACCATTATTCCTGCGTTTATGACGAAAGACGACCGGCGGATCAGCTTTGGCATCATGGGCGGCTGGAACCAATCGCAGGCGCATGCTCAATTTGTCGCCAACATCGTCGATTTCGAGATGAATATCCAATCCGCGATGGAGTCGGCGCGTTTCACCAAGCAGACGTTCGATGGCTGCGATGTGGATATAGAGGCTCGTGTTCCGGAGAGCGTGCGCGACGAACTGACTAAGATGGGCCATCAGGTCAAAGTGCTGGCGCCTTACGCGGGAGCTGTCGGCGGCGGCCAGGCGGTGATGGTGAATGATGCTGGAATTCACTTCGGCGCTTCGGATGCGCGGAAGGATGGAGCGGCGCTGCCGGAGTCCCCAGGGTTCTTCAGCGTTCCGCCAGCTAAGCGGAAGAAGTAGCTTTACTTCTCGATCCGCAGGCCGTCCGTGGCGATCTTGAACTCGTACACCCGGCCGGCGCGGTCTCGAGTACTCAACTTGCGCGCCAGCGCGGCCGCGGCTTCCGGGCTGGAACCGAGCAGAATCAGAAAGCCACCGCCGCCCGCCCCAGCGAGTTTGGCGCCGAGGATATACGGGCGGACCTCCTCGATCAGAGCGCTGATCGGCGCGTTAGTCGTATGAGCGTCGAGTAACTGATTTAGTTTCCAGTGACGATCGAGAAGCTGGCCGAGGTACAGCCAGTCGCCTTCAGTCATGGCATGGGCCATTTCGCTGGCCAGCGTCTTGATGCTGTGGAGAACCTGGACTGTCGCCGTCTCGCGAGAGAGGTAACTCGCCACCACCTGTCGCAACAGATTCTTCGCCATGCGCTGGATCCCGGTGTAGTAGAGCACCGTTCGGGAGGAGAATTCGCGCTGGCGCGCCTCGCTCCAGGAAACCGGCTGAACGCGAACCTTCTGCACCAGCCCCGGGCCGGAGCTGATTAGCTTCGCCCCGGGGAAGATGCCACCGGCCTGATCCTGCCAGCCGCCGCCGGTGGTCATACGCTGTTCCAATCGCATCACAAGATCGAGCAGCGGCTGCGGTTCAATCTTCTCTCCATGCAGCGTGCTCAACGCCTGCAGGACGGTGGCGCCGAGAATACTGCTGGTGCCGAGACCCGACCCCATCGGTAAATCCACCGAGGTACGAATTTCAAGACCGGGCAACGGGCGGCCCGCCGCGGCCAGGCCAAGCATCTGCAGAGACTGGCGCGCGATAAGGAAAGGATCCCCTGGCGTGGGCGGCGCCAGAAGTTCCGCCATGGAGCGATACTCCGTGACGCGATCTTCGGCGATACAGCGCACCAGCGGTTCATCCAGCCGGCGAACCTCTGTGCGGATGGGATATTCGCCACCCAATTCCACGGCTATGTTGACGACAGTGCCACCCCAATCGAGACAGAACGGCGGCGTGTCGGACCAACCTCCACCGAGATCGATGCGTGGGGCCGCGGAAACGGCGACACGAGACTCCACTGGGCCTGCCAGCGGGCGGAGCGGGGGCAGCAGGGAGGCCGATTTCTCGGTGGCATGCTGGATGGACGCGAACGCGCGCTCGCGAACGGGTTCGGATTCCTCCATCAGCCCCGCCCGCCCCAGGAACAAGGCGGCCTGCATGAATTGGCTTGCTGCTTCTGAGGGCAGCTCCGCCAACTGAGCCTGCGCACGGGTCACCAGCTTCCGGCCAACAGCCGCCAAAGCCGCCATACCGGGTGCGTTAGCCAGCAACGGCCTGACGTCGGCCCCGGACTTGGCCAACGCCAAGGCGGCGTTCTGCCAGTTCGCCTGCAACCGGCGGCCGCGGGCGTGAGAGATTTCCTGCGAATCGGCGAACTGTGAACTGCTGGCCAGGGAGAGGCGTTCCGAGTTCATCCAACGGTCGAAGGAGTACTCGCTCGGCAGTCCCATCATCCAGCGGGCGTAGGCCCAAGCTTCTGCGGTTGAGGCGACGGGAAACAGGCGCGCCTGCCACAGCGTCCGCTCAGTGGCATCGGCGGGCCATACCGCATCCACCGGGATTCCCAACCAACTGAGGCGCTCCGTGATGGGGTGGCCGAACCAGAGATCGGTCTTGGGATCGTCGGCCAGGCCATAAACGCGAATCACGGTGCCGAGGCGACCGTCGGGAAGGGAGACGGGAACCTGATGAACGACGGTGTCCTCAGGCACCGCGATGGGCGCGGTAATGCCTTCCAGTCCATGCAGAATGACACCGCGCGCGGCTTCCACTGAGGTCTCCAGATTGCATTCGATGACAATCGACTGCGGCGCGAGCGTGCCGCCACCGGCCAGTACGCTGTCGACAATCACTCCTGCCGATCGGACGCCTTCGGGCGTGGCCATCTGTAGACGTTGGCCCGCCTGGTAAAGCCGCGTGAAGTCGGTTTCCTCAGTGAGGATGCGGTGGAAAGACCGCGTGGTGCCGACGTGCGTGAAATCGCCTTCCAGGACATTGCACCAGAATGGCAGGCCCTCCAGTGCCGAGGCCAGTTCCTGCAGGAACGGTGCGGTATCGGGCGCGGGCTTCCACTGACCCGTCAGCGCCATGGTCATGTGTTGATAGAGGTCGATGGTGGAGATGTCATCGCCGTAGCGACGCCCGAGGGCGGCGAGTTTGGCTGTGGAGGGCGGATCGAAGCGCAGGAGGCCGGAGTCCACGGCACATAAGCCGGGAGCGATAAGGCCGCCGGCAGCGGCGATCTCCTCCAGCGCCGGCTTCTGCAGGAAGGTATAGACGCGTCCCTCGCTGTTGGCGACGTAGACTCCATGCTGGCTGCCTACGTCCGCCGGCTGCAGCAGTGCTACCCCGGTGATGCCGGGCCTATCCCACTGCAGGCCTTCCGGGTTAAAGGTCAGCACCACGTCTCCCGAAGCCACCACAAGGCCATAGGGGAGGCGGCCTGCCCAGGCACTGGAAAGCGCCATGGTTTCGTCAAAGACCGTGGACGGTTCGCCCCACGGCGTCAACACGGGCAGAGTTGTAAAGAGTTTGCCGGACAAGGAGAACTGCGGCAGGCGGCGCGAATCGCCTCCGCAGTGGATCATGATTACCCGGTGGCTGGCCCACCACTCATTAGAAAGTTCGCCCAACGCACGCAAGGCGTTGAGGGTGGCTCCTCCGCTGCCAAGGCGGCGTCCGGCGACGTCCGGAACCACAAGATAACGGGCTCCATGAGGCAGTGTTCCGTCGGAGACACGGCGCTGAATCTCTTCCCGATAACCGTCGGCTTGGCGGATGGAACTGGCCGTGAGGACAACCGCATCCCACCATGCTCCGGTGGAGGTGCCGGCGAGCTGCGCCGCATAGCTAGCCCTGGCGCGGGCGGAAACCTCGGATGGCGCCGCAGTTGACGCGGAAGACATCGCTCCTCCTCCGGCTGCCGCGGCGGCCCGGGAGGGGAGGCGACGGCACAGTGATCAATTCAAGCGTTCTCCCTACGGTAACATCTTCATTCGACCGGCCCAAAAAGTTGAAAATACCCCTTGTGAACGAGCGCTGAATTGCACAGAATAAGGTGCGCACATTCCCAGCCTCAAGAACCAAATGGAGCGCCAGGGAAGAGGACGCCCGGGAGGTTATCTATGTTTGATAGTCTCGATGAAACCATGAAGCACGACGATCAAGAAGTAGTCTCCAATAAAGAGAAGATTCTGCGATGGGTCGTGGTCGGCGTAGTCTCGGTGCTCGTGTTTGGCGGCTTGTTCTTCGGCGTCAGCCTGCTCGAGTAGAGCAGGCACCGGCTACGGAACCGTGAGCGCGGGAGTAAGATCCGCAGGACCGAGCAATTGCATCATGCTCTTGACGCGTGACCCATAATCCTGTCGCGGATTATAGGTAAAGAGAATTTCGTCCAGATTTTTGTCGCGATAGAGCCGGGAATTACCGAGTTTTTCTGCTACCAACTGGATTCCGTACTGTACGGAAGGAAACTTTCGCTCACAGTTTTGCCAGCCGAAAATGTTGTTATTGCGGCAGTTCTTGCCTCCGCCCGATTCCAGAATCGAAATGCTGGGCAGCAAGCGCCAATCGAGGTTGTTCTGGTCCGCGGCGGCCAGGAAATCTTCCGCATATCGCGAAGCCGGCGCGCCTCGCTCTGTCAGGAAGCTCTCGATTCTCTCTAACCTCGGATCTGCATCGCGCTCTGTCGTATAAGGGATTTCAGCCAGTTGCTGGTCGAAATCGGACGGCCCTGGTACGGCGAGAAATCCAGCGACCATTACCAAACCTTTTGACATGAAGTTCTTCAAGCGCTTTCCTCCTAGAGTGGGTGAATCTACAACGGGCGATGCCACGTACGGATTGCTGGAATCCTGCATCTTTCTCAGGCGCTGACGACTCTTCATAGAGAGCGTCTGATGCGCCATCGTGGCTGCCCCAAAAAGAGGGCTGAGCTAGTTACCGCATGGGGACCATTATACCAAAGGCAACCTCGTTGTCCACCGCTAAGTGCAATTGCTGCAACAACCTGTGGAAAAGTCCGTTGGTGAAATTCGGACCTTTTATGCTGCAATGACAAAAACGAATAGTGATTTCAACGACTTGTGCCGGAGGTTTAGGTCCGCGGAGCACCGATCGAAGGCGGAATCAGGAATAATGGTGAGACGGAGAATGAGCGGATGCTAGTAGTCCATGTCCACGTGAAGGTGAAATCAGCGGACGCCGAGGCCTTCGCGGCGGCCAGTGCTGAGAATGCGCGGCAGAGCATATTGGAACCCGGGATCGCACGGTTCGATGTGATTCGGCAGACGGACGACCCGACGCGTTTTCTCCTGGTTGAGGTCTACCGGACGGCCGACGCGCCGGCTGCTCATAAAGAAACCGCACACTATGCCATATGGCGCGATGCGGTGGCGCCGATGATGGCCGAACCCCGGCAAAGCGTAAAGTTCACCAACATATTTCCGAACGACGTAAGCTGGTAGGGCGATGCGCTTCGAATTTGCCACTTCAGGACGGATCCTCTTCGGAAGGGGTTGTGTGGCGGAAGTGCCCGCCGCGGCCTCGACAATGGGACGGCGGGCGTTGCTGGTTACGGGGCGTAGCGGAAGAGGAGCCGAAGCCTTATCCGATGCTCTGCGTGCGGTATCGGTGGAGACGGTTCGCTGGGGCGTTGAAGGTGAACCAACCATCGATCAGGTGACTCTGGCCACTGCCTATGCGCACGCTCAACACTGCGATTTTGTAATTTCCATCGGCGGCGGCAGCGTGATCGACGCAGGTAAGGCGGTGGCGGCCCTGATGGCCAATGCGGGCGATCCACTCTTATACCTGGAGGTGATTGGCGAAGGTAAGCCGCTGCTGAATCCGTCGGCGCCATTTATCGCCATTCCGACGACGGCCGGAACGGGGTCGGAAGTGTCGCGCAACGCCGTGCTGTCATCGCCGCAGCATCGGGTGAAGGCGAGCCTGCGAAGCGCCCACATGCTGCCGCGGCTGGCGGTGGTGGACCCTGATCTCACGGTGGATCTTCCGCCCGCTCTAACCGCGTCAACCGGTTTAGACGCACTCACGCAGCTGATGGAACCCTACATCTCGGTTCGTTCCAACACTCTCACCGACTTGTTCTGCCTGGAGGGCATTCGGCTGGTGGCGCGCTCTCTGGTGGCCGCGGCACGAGATGGCAAAGACATGGAAGCGCGGACTGACATGGCAATGGCCAGCCTTCTTGGCGGGATGGCCCTGGCAAACGCGGGGCTAGGCGCTGTACATGGATTCGCGGCGCCCATCGGTGGAATGTTCGACGCACCGCACGGAGCCGTATGCGCGGCCCTGCTGCCCTACGTTATGGAAGCCAATGTCCGGGCTTTGCGGTCGCGGCCCTGCGAGTTCAACGGACTGCTTCGTTTCGAAACCATGGCGCAGATTCTGAATGCCGACAAGTATGCCCGTCCCGAACAAGGAATCGCGTGGGTGGCGCGGGCTTGCCGTCAATTGGAGATTCCGCCATTGCGCACGTATGGGATTACCGATCAGGACATCAGCACCATCGTCGACAAGGCTGCGAAATCCAACAGCATGAAGGGCAATCCCCTGCCCCTCAGCCGCGAAGAGTTGACAGACATCGTTTCTCACGCGCTATAGGGCGCTCTACAAGGCCCTGGGCAGCGCTTAGCGCCGCTCCAGGCGCGCCACCGCATCGCGGATCTCGTCGGGAACGCGGGCGGGCAGGGCGACCGTGTAGTCGTAGTAGACGAGCGTGCAGTCGACTTCGGCGGCGATGGCGGAATGATTGACGCTGACGATGCGGTGTGACATTTGGAAGCTGCTGTTGCCGAAGCGTGTGACGCGGGAACCCGTGTGGACGGTGTCAGGGTAGGTGAGGGGGATCTTGTAGTTGCATGTCATGGAGGCGAGGATGGGTCCGGTGATCAAAGGCCCGTCCCCTTTCCAAAGGGCAACGCGGCTCATGTAATCGATGCGGGCGCTCTCTGTCCAGCGAAGGTAAATCGTGTTGTTGACGTGGCCAAAGGCGTCCTGATCGCCCCATTGGACGGGATAAGAAGTCACCACGGGATAGGCGGCGAGTAGATCGTCGATGATGGACATAGGTTGTGTTTATGGAACCACCGCAATGACGTCGAACCCGAAGGAGGCGTCGAGGCTGGGCAATCCTTCAAACGATAGGAGCGTGCTGGCCGGAGGGTGGGCTTTGTCGAGGTAATCGAAGCGAACCTTGCGAATGACGTCGGTTGACTTTCCGGTGAGCGGATAGAAGCGAGTCATGACAGTGCTTCTGAGCGTGGTCTTTACCATTTCCAGGGATTTTTGCAGCCGCTGGAAGGCGAGACGGGCGTCCTCCTCGCCATAGGCAAACGCCATCTGGGTGCCACTAAAGGCGATGCGCGGAGCAGCGATGAGCGCCACCTGGGAGTACATCTCGGACTTCAGCAGTCCTTCCGGGTTGAGCAGTTTCACCGGTACACCCACCGGCTTTGTGAGGCTGGCGATCGCTTCGCATTCGACAAGGCTGCGGGTAGGCGCGCGCTGCGTCTGGACAAAATGAGTGGCAGCCTGCGGAAACGCCTGTGATACAACCAACTGCGCCTTGGGCTGATCGAAGAGAGAAGACACGTAGCAGGTTACCCGCAACACATCGGAGGGAGTTGCAGCCGCAGCCGTCAAACCGGTATTGATTTGGGCCACGGATTTCTCAATCAGTGGCTTCATGTCGAGAGTGGGGGGATCGGCGACCACCTGCTGTCCGGAGAGAAAGGCTAGCCCCTCGGGGTTAAGCACCTTCCTGTCCAGCGACACCGATTCGATGACTACCTGGGAGCCTTCCATGGGCAGCGCGCCCACCTGGATCACGGAGAGCGTGGGCAGGGTCGCCTTGCGTTCGAGGAACGTCTCACTGACGATCTGCTGAACGCGGCGCAAATCGCCGGTACCGGCGACGAAGGCGCGCAGGGCAACGATCTGATTGCCGTGCGTCAACCGCACCAGGGCCTTCAGGGCATCCCGCACCTGCTGCGAGAGGAGACCTTTATTCGACAGGGGGCTGACATGAAACGCGAGGCGATTCGTTTCCACGGCAACGGCTCCCGGAGGGTCCGGTGGCAACTCGAGTACCTGCGTGCGGGGTTCTTCGTCTGCCTTTTTCTTTTTCTTGGGCTTCCCTTTACGTTCGTAGATATCGGGCAACTGAAACGAAAGGCCGACGCCGACTGTAAGAATCAGACTCAGAGCCAGCGCCACAATCCTGAGAGAGCGCATCTCAGTGAATTTTAGCAAAGGGGACCTAGGCGAACTTGTGTTGGCCAGGAATTTCGCCCAGCTCGCGCGGGCCGACGGCTTTCGGATACAGGCGGCAGTGGCAAGAGATGTGGACGCCATTGGCACAAACGAAGTCGGCGGCTATGTGGTCGTAGATGTTGCCGTAGAGAGGCTCGCGCGGACGCTGGGCTGAAGGTGGCGAACCTGCCTTTCTGGCCCGGCATGGTACCGCAGATGTATGATCGTCATCTGGGTTCTGGGTATGGATAGCAGTTACACAGTCGAAAGCGTTATGCGCGCGGTGGCCGTTCTTAGGGCGTTCCGGTCGCCCGAGGAGTGTCTACGGCTGCGCGATGTGATTGAGCGTACGCACATGGAGAAGACCGTAGCGTTCCGGCTGCTGCGGACACTGGAAACCGCGGGCGCGCTACGCCGCGTGGGGAAGTTGCGCTACGCGGCGAATGTGAGATGGAGGGAGGAGAAAGCGGTCCGCATCGGCTATGCGGCGCAGGCCGAAGACTCCCTTTTCTCGCGTGCCGTGACGGAGGGCCTGAAGCGGGCGGCGGAGCGCGCCAACATTGAACTGGTTGTGGTGAATAACGAGTACAATGCGCGGACCGCGGTGAAGAACGCTCACACGCTGGTGGAGCAGAAAGTGCAACTGGCGATTGAGTTTCAGACGCACGAGCGAGTGGCGGCGGAGATCTCCGGATTGTTCGCCGGGGCCAACATACCGATGATCGCGGTGGATATCCCGCACCCGGGAGCGGCCTTTTACGGAGTGAACAACTACCGCGTGGGACTGTTGGCAGGCCGCGTGTTGGGGCGCTGGGCGCGGCAAGCCTGGAGCGGAGAGCCGGACGAGGTGCTGCTGCTAGCGCTGGAGGCGGCGGGCTCGCTGCCGCAACTGCGCCTGACGGGCGCGCAGGCAGGCGTCCAGGAGATGATACCGGGCATCTCACCCGATCGCTTTGTGCAGATGGACTGCCGTGGCGAATTCGAAGCGGCGCTGGAGGCAGTAACGCGGCATCTGCGCGACCGGCGCGGCCGCCGCATCCTGGTGACGGGCGTGAATGAGCCGATGGTGATGGGCGCGCTGAGGGCCTTTGAGGAAGCCGGGGTGAGCCGCCAGTGCGCCGCCGTCGGGTTAGGCGCGATTGGCGACGCCCGGGCGGAGTTGCGGCGGCCGGGCACGCGCCTGCTAGGGTGCGTCGGATTCTTCCCGGAACACTATGGCGACGATCTGATCAACCTCGCGCTCGACCTGCTGCAAGGCGGGCAGATTCCACCGGCGATGTATGCTCCGAGCCACCTGATTACCACGGAAAACGTCTCAAAATTCTATCCAAACGACGGGTCGCCGCAAGCCCCGCTGCGACGGTAATCCTACTCAGCCAATTCCCACCCCGGGTGAACCTTCTGGAAATGGTCGAAGACGGTCGGCGCGAGGTATGCTCGCCCAGCAGAGCAGCGATCATATTCATAGCTGGAACTCCTAATATTTCCGCTCAGTGTTGTCGATTTTGCCGCTATAGTGGAAAACGTGGCAGCACAATCCCTTCGCATCTCCCATGTAGGCCTGCGCGGCGTCGTGGGAAGCGCTTTGACGGCGGCGCACGTTTTGGATTTCGCATCGGCCTTTGGCACCTTCCTGGAACCGGGCGCGGTGTTGATCGGGCGCGACCCTCGCGCCAGCGGCGTGATGCTGCGGCAAGGCGTGGTAGCGGCGCTGCTGGCCACCGGGCATGACACTATCGACTTGGGCGTGGTGTCGACGCCGATCATCCAGCACACCATTCGACGGCTGGGCGCACGCGGCGGCATCTCCATCGGCGCGAGCCACAATGCGGCCGAATGGAACGCGCTGAAGTTCTTTGGCGCCAACGGCATCTACCTTTCGACGGCCGAGGCGGGCGAGTTGCTCGACATCTACCATCTGAAACGGTTCTCATTTGCCGAATGGGAAGGTATCGGCAAGCTGCGAGTGGAAGCGAACGCGGTGGACCCGTACCTGGACGAACTGGCGCGGGTGTACGACTTTGAGCGGCTGCAAAGCTTGAAAGTGCTGGTGGATTGCTGTAACGGGACGTCGTCGCTGATCCTGCGGCGGATGAATGAACGGTTCGGGTTTCAGTTTGTGCTGTTGAACGAACGCACAGACGGGGTTTTGTTCGCCCATGAGCCGAATACCTCTCGGCGGACGGTGGGACTGCACCTGGCGCCTTTGATGAAGCCGGTGGGAGCGGATGCGGGGTTCCTGTTCGACGCCGATTCCGACCGCATAGGGATTGCCACCGAGACCGGCGAAGCAGTGAACGAAGAGATGATCCAGCCGATGCTGGCGGACTATCAACTGCCGCGCGTGCCGGGACGGCTGATTATCACGAACCTATCGACGACGGCATTGCTGGAGGACGTGGCGGCGCGGCATGGCGCGCGCGTGGTGAGGGTGCCGGTGGGGCGGCAGGCGGCAATTGACGCGCTGACCAGTTACCGGCCGGAGCAGGTGGCGCTGGCGGGCGAAGGCACGGGCGCGGTGATGATGCCGCAGTTCCGGTTTGTCTACGACGGCATCGCGACGATGCTGGCGATCCTTTCGATGATGGTGGAGGGGAACAAGAAGCTCTCGGAGTTAGTGGGCGCTTATCCGAAGTATTCAATCATCAAAGGCGAGGTGGGCCTGACGTCGCGCCGCATTCCAGATCTGCTGATGGAGATCCAAGACCGGTACTCGGATGGCGAGATCAACGCGGTGGACGGAGTTCGAGTGGATTATCCGGGCAAGTGGTTCCATGTGCGCGTGAGCCAGACGGAGCCGGTGGTACGGGTGATTTGCGAGCAGAAGGGGCAGGCGCCGACGGCGCTGTTTCATGACTTGATGGAGATGGTTAGGAGTTACGTGTAAATGCCGCGGGAACACTTACTGAAGATTGGTGTCTCAGGGATTCGCGGCGTGGTTGGTGAGTTTCTCACCCCGTCGCTGGCATGCGCGTTTGCGCAGGCCTTTGGGACATACGTGGGCCCGGGGCGTGTGGTGGTGGGGCGGGATACGCGTTCCAGCGGCGAGATGCTGCAGCATGCGGTGTCCTGCGGGTTGCTGGCGGCGGGTTGCGATGTGGTGGATGTTGGTGTGCTGCCGACGCCGACCATCCAGATGTACGTAGCGGAGACACACGCCAAGGGTGGGCTGGCCTTGACGGCAAGCCACAATCCTCCGGAGTACAACGCGCTAAAGCTGTTCAATGGCGAAGGGCTGTTCTTCAACCACTACGAACGGAGCGAGTTGATCGACCTGTATCACCAGAGCCAGTTCCGCCAGGTTCGCAACGATCAGATCGGCGGCGTGACATGCGACTACGAGAGCGGGCCAAAGCGGCATTTCGAGAAGGTCCTGCGGCATGTGGACCGGGAAAGGATTCGCGGGCGCGAGTTCCGCGTGGCTTTGGATGGCGTGAACGGGGCCGGTAGCGTGATGAGCGTGCGGTTTCTGGCGGGCGAATTAGGCGCGATCCTGACGGCGATTTCGGTGGATCCCACGAAGCCGTTCCCGCGTGTGGCGGAGCCGCGGCCGGACACGCTGGGCGATCTGGCGGCGCTAGTGCGGCGGGAGGGCTGCGACATCGGCTTCGGGCAGGATCCGGATGGGGACCGGCTGGCGGTGTGCGATGAAACCGGCGTGGTGATTGACAACGACGACGTGCTGGCGCTGGTGACGGATGTGGCACTGGCGCGGCTGCCGGGCGACGTTGTGGTGAACCTGACGACATCTTCGGTGATCGATGACGTGGCGGCGCGGCATGGGCGGAGGGTGTTCCGGTCTCCGGTGGGCGAAGCGAACGTAGTGGAGCGGATGAGAGCGGTGAAGGCGGTGATCGGGGGCGAAGGATCGAATGGAGGGATCATCTTTCCCGCGGTCCACTACTGCCGCGACAGTTACACGGGGATGGCGTTCCTGCTGGACCGGATGGCTGAGACGGGAAAGACGGTGACTCAGTTACTAACTGACTTACCTCGTTACTATCGAAGGTTGGGTAAGGTGCAGTTTGAGCATGGTCGGCTGGGCGCATTGATGCAAGCTTTGGAGGAGAAGTTTCCGGGCGTTCCGCGCGACCGGAGCGATGGGCTGAAGCTGATGTGGGCGGATTCGTGGATCCATGTGCGTGCGTCGAATACGGAACCGTTGTTGCGGCTGGCGGCGGAGGCGAAGAGCGAGGCGCGGCTGGAGGAGTTGTATGGAGGGGTGGAGCGGGCTCTGCTGATTTAAGCAATCATCCGATGGCGTTGGCGATAGAATTGAAGTCCATTGGAGTTGTCATGCGAACCTCTCTCAAAAGCTTGTCGATTGTATTGGCCTCTGTCGCCATCTTGACCATTGGCGCACAACAGGGCACGGATTTCTTCCAGCTCGCCGACCCCAACAAGGACGGATTCATCACTCGGGAGGAACTCCGGGGGGCCATGCAACACTGGCTCGGCGGGCGGGAGCGTGTTGACCAGAACCAATTGGGGAAGGCGCTCGAAGAGGCGCTGCCTGAGAATGCGTTCCTGCGCATGATCTCGCCGCCGCAGAACCGCACTCCAAAGGCCGAAGACGTGGAGAAGATGTTGGCCGCGCTGCCGGCGGCGGCGCCGGGGAAGCCGGCAAAGCCTCGCAAAGTCCTGGTGCTTTGCACCTGCGCGGGCTACGTTCACTCGTGCATCCCGCTTGCCGCCAAGACCGTGGAATCACTCGGTTCGAAGACGGGGGCTTGGACGACTGCCGTCAGCTACGAAGCCTCAGTCATCACGGCCGCGAACCTGAAGCAATATGACCTGGTCTTCCTGAACAATACGACAGGCTTCTTTCTGGACGATCCAGATCCGGGTGTGACCGCGGCGCGAAAGAAGGCGCTGCTCGATTTTGTGCGCTCGGGCAAGGGGCTGGCGGGGGTTCACGCGGCCGGCGACTCCTATCATCAATCCCCCGACGGATTGGGGCTGGGAGGAATGTTGGGTGGGGGAGTGCTGTCAGCCGCCGATAAGGATGACGACAAGACGGTGGATGGACCGGAGTTGAACGCCCTCGCCGACACGTGGTTCGAGAAGGTCGACACTTCGCACGCCGGGAAGGTGAGCGTGCAGGAGTTCAAGGCAGCGTTCCCGCGTCTGCTATTCAGTTCGGGAAGGCGATCGGGCGCGCCTGCGATGCCAGCGGCCAAAGCCGGGCCTGACCACCAGGCCGGCACTTGGCCGGACTTCAACCGCATGATCGGGGGGTACTTCAAATACCACTGGCTTGATCCGCAACACATCGTGTACAAGATCGACGATCCGGCCAGCCCGCTGACCGCGATGTTTAAGGATGGCTTTGAGATCAATGACGAGACATATACGTTCGGCGTGAACAGTTGGTCGCGTGAGAACCTGCATGTGCTGACGAGCATCGACTACTCGAAGATGGCCGAAGCCGATCGGTTGAAAGAGGACTATCCGCGCGCGGACCACGATTATGGATTGAGCTGGATTCGGCGGGAGGGCAAGGGCCGGGTGTTTTATGCCGCCCACGGCCACAGTGAGCGGGTTTATGCGAGCAAGCCCATGCTGGAGCACTTGCTGGCAGGAGTTCAGTACGGGCTGGGGGATCTGAAAGCCAACGACGCAGCAAGCGTTAAAGCGAAGAAGTGACTCCTGCCAGGTCAAACACAGCGACGTACGCGCTGAAGCTGCGCCTGATATAGTGTTGGGTCCGGCACAAGATTACCCGCGTCGAAACGACTTTCGAGGAGCCTTGAATCATTTGCGTCGCATCGTCAGCCCAATCTTTTTCCTCCTCCTGAGCTGCACTTGCCTTTTCGCGGCAGACTCCCTTCCCATGCGCGCCGCGTCACTGGCAACGGAGGTGGAACCACTGCCGATTTCTCCCAGTTCGTTACGGTTTCTGGAAATGATGCGGAAAGCCACCCACCGCTACCGGATCGTATTGGGGTG